>JABFSM010000243.1 GCA_013140635.1 Gemmatimonadales bacterium | reverse complement strand
GGGGCTGGCCCGCCCGCGGCGGCGCCGGTCGGCGCCCGGGCATCCGGGGCGACCCCTCGCGGGGAGCGACGCGCCGAATGCGCTCTGGACCGCGGACTTCAAAGGGCAGTTCAAGCTCGGGACGGGCGCCTACTGTTATCCGCTGACGGTGATCGACGGCTATTCGCGGTACTTGTTGGCCTGTCAGGGACTGGCCTCCCCCGCCACGGGCGGCAGTCGGTTCGTCTTCGAGGGGTTGTTCCGCACCGATGGGCTGCCCAACCGGATCCGCACCGATAACGGGGCTCCCTTTGCCACCTGCGCCTTGGGCCGCTTGTCGGCGCTGAGTGTCTGGTGGATCAAGCTCGGAATCTGCCCCGAGCTGATCCAGCCGGCGCACCCAGAGCAGAATGGCCGGCACGAGCGGCTGCACCGGACCCTGAAAGCCGAAGCCACCCGCCCCCCCGGGGCGACGCTCCGCGGGCAGCAGCGGCGCTCTGACCACTTCCAGCGGGAATACAACGATGACCGGCCGCACGAGGTCCTGGCCCAGGTGCCGCCGGCCCGTCATTACGTGCCCTCGCCGCGGCCCTATCCCCGGACGCTGCCAGGCTTGGAATACCCAAGGCATTTCGAGACCCGCTACGTGAGCATCAACGGCGGGGTTCGGTGGCACAAGCGGTGGGTGAACGTGAGCCACGTCTTGGCCGAGGAATTCATCGGGCTCGAGGAGGTGGCCGACGGGGTCTGGTCGGTGTACTTCGGCCCCCTCTTGCTCGGGCGGCTGGATGAGCGAGATTATCGAGTGCATGGGCAGCATAACCGACACCGCTTGCCGCGGTAGCTGTTACCCATGTCCTCGGTCTAGGGTGTCACCCATGTCTCCGGTCTGTACCCCACGGCCAGGTTACAACTTGGGGGAGAAATCTGGGATACCTGGTAGGGGGTCGGCCACCCCAGTTGCCTCATGAGGAGGTCCCGATACTATGGACAGGTCGTCAGACACTCTCTTTGCTCAACGGCTTGCCAACCGACCGGGTGCGGCCATGTTGCCCCTGAGAATGCTTCATGTACTTGTGGTTACGGGGGCAGCTAGCCTCGCGTGCACCGGCGATGGTGCGGACAAGGCAGCAGGGCCCGTGCGTGACCCTGTGGCTTCCGTATCGATCAGTCCAGCGAATCCTGAGGTCGAGGAAGGGCTCACTCTTAGCCTCACCGCAGTCGTCAAGGGGGCATCGGGTGCACAACTCATTAAGTCGGTTGATTGGGTCAGCACGAACTTTGCTATCGCAACGATCTCCAGCAGCGGGGTCGTAACGGCCGTTGCTCCTGGCGTAACGTCCATTCAAGCGACCAGTGAAGGGATAAGCGGCAGCATCTCTCTGCGCGTGCTCGCCAAGCCGATTAGTCAGGAGGCTTCGATCGGACCCGCCGGCGGGGCTGTAACACTTCCAACCGGGACGGTGCTGACGGTAGCGAGTGGTGCGCTCGAAGCGAATGTCAATGTCCAGCTGGTTGAGAACCCGGGACGCGAGCCAACCCAACTAGACGACCCATCCCGCTCGATATCGGTATTGGTAAGTGGAAGTGCGAGCACCGCCGCGGGCGTGTCTCTTTCGCTGGCGGTTCCACTCCCCGTGGCACCTCCATCCGGCAAGAGGATGCTCGGACGCATCACGTACTCGGACGACCCCGGGGCTGTCTATTGGATGGCGCAAACCGTTCCGCACGCCGCGCCGGCCGTTGGTGGCGCGAAAGCAATCTCGGCCGCGGTCGCCAGTGCCACATTTGACCTCGACGTTCGCCCGAACGCAGCCACGAAAATGACGCTGGTATCGGCTGAGACCAACGAGAGTTGCGAGCCGAACGACTATCGCTTTGCCCAAACCACAACAGAGCCATTACGACCAGCATCCAAGTCAATCGTCGTGCTAATCCATGGTATCCAACTGAGCCGCACATGCAAGGGGCAGGGGCTCTTGGGAGACTTCGAGAGCTACGATCCCGACGCCGAGTGGGCCGCGCTCGCAAGGGCGATCCGAGTAGAGTTTCCCGCGGTTCCCCTATACGTCATGCGGTATCCGACCACGCTCTGGCCCGATGCCGGCGGGCAATACCTCTCGAATCGACTTGCCGTGTTGGGCGCTCTCACGGGAGTTGATCCCGACAATGTTGTGATCGTCGCGCATAGTATGGGCGGATTGGTGGCACGGTTCGCCGCGAACAACGAGCGCGGAGCGCAGTCGCAGAAGCGGATTCGGACGATCATTACGCTTGGGACGCCGCATCTCGGAACCAGCGCGGCAAGCATATGGCCTTCGCCGTGGGCACCGGGCGTTGGCGTGGAGTCGCTGCGCCCCAACGCGGTCGACGACATAATTCCACTTCCCGCGTCGGTCCCGGTCTACGCAATCAGGGGATCGGTTCCATGCAATGGCGCCGGGCCAACTGGCGTGCTGAAGGCAACATGGCTCCTTCTATGCGACTATTGGTATCTACCCATTAATCCCGGGTTCTGGGTGGGCCCGGGGTCGAACGCCGTGTCAAACGATGGTGTCGTACCGAACAGTTCGGCAATTCCCGAGAAAGTGACCGCAGTTGAACTGTCAGATCAGTCAGCTGTGATTGATCATTTCTCGCTACGGGACAACACGATAGTCATTGCCGCCGTGATGGGCACCATCAAGCCGCTCCTGCCGGTACCGGTGTCCTCTGTCGTGGTCTCGCCGATATTGACAACCCTTCCGGCCGGCCAGAGTGCCCAACTCAATGCCAGCGTACTGGACTCACAGGGGAACCACCTTGGCGAGCGCATCGTGGTTTGGGCGACTAGTAATTCCGCTATCGCCAGCGTGTTGCCCAGCGGACAAGTCACCGCCGTCGCTAAGGGGACGGCGACTATCACGGCGATGAGCGAAATGAAGGAAGGTTCGGCCACCATCACCGTAGCAGAGTTGGGAGGAATGACCGGCACGCTCACCTCGTCGACGCCCTCCTGCACCATCGCGAGTGGAGCAAGCACGTGTAACGTGATGGTCTCGTGGACCACCGCGAACCCGGTCGGAGTGTCGCAAGTCACGTCACCCTGGCCCAGCGCCGGCAGCGTGGTGGGAACCGGAAATTCAGGCGGCCCGATCTCAGCGCCAGTGCCGTTTAGCGGCCGGGACTTCTACCTGTATAACAATGCCCAACTCCTGGCGCAGCGGGCCGTCACGGCGAGCTGCGCGGCGGGGACGACCTGGACCGGAACCATATGTCAGGCGGCACCGCCGTCGCCGATGACGGGGACACTCACCTCGTCGGCATCGTTCTGCACCATCGCGAGCGGAGCAAGCACCTGTAACGTCACAGTCTCGTGGACCACGACGAACCCGGTCGGAGTGTCGCAGGTCACGTCACCCTGGCCCAGCGCCGGCAGCGTGGTGGGAACCGGAAATTCAGGCGGCCCGATCTCAGCGCCAGTGCCGTTTAGCGGCCGGGACTTCTACCTGTATAACAACGCCCAGTTGCTAGCGCAGCGGAGCGTCACGGCGAGTTGTGCGGCGGGGACGACCTGGACCGGAACCATATGTCAGGCGGCACCGCCGTCGCCGATGACGGGGACACTCACCTCGTCGGCATCGTTCTGCACCATCGCGAGCGGGGCAAGTGCCTGCAGTATCAGCGTGTCATGGACCACGACGAATCCGATCGGAACATCGCAAGTCACGTCACCCTGGCCCAGCGCCGGCACGGTAGTGGGATCGGGGAACGCGGGCGGTCCAGCCTCGGCGTCTGTACCGTTCAGTGGTCGTGACTTCTACCTGTATAACAATGCGCAGCTGCTAGCGCAGCGGAGCGTCACGGCGAGTTGTGCGGCGGGGACGAGCTGGAATGGGAGCACCTGTCAGGCACCGCCGTCGCCGATGACGGGGACACTCACGTTGTCGGCGCCATCCTGCACCATCGCGAGCGGGGCAAGTGCCTGCAGTATCAGCGTGTCATGGACCACGACGAATCCGATCGGAACATCGCAAGTCACGTCACCCTGGCCCAGCGCCGGCACGGTAGTGGGATCGGGGAACGCGGGCGGTCCAGCCTCGGCGTCTGTACCGTTCAGTGGTCGTGACTTCTACCTGTATAACAATGCGCAGCTGCTAGCGCAGCGGAGCGTCACGGCGAGCTGTGCGGTGGGAACCTCCTGGAACGGAAGCACCTGCCAGGCGCCGCCGCTGGCACCGATGACGGGGACGCTGACCTCGTCGGCGTCGGCCTGCACCATTGTGAGCGGGGCAAGTACCTGTAACGTAACGGTCTCGTGGACCACGACGAATCCGATCGGCGTGTCACAGGTTACCTCGCCCTGGCCGAGCACCGGTACGGTGGTAGGGTCGGGGAACTCGGGTGGCCCAACCTCGGCGCCAGTGCCGTTCAGTGGCCGGGACTTCTACCTATACAACAACGCACAACTGCTAGCGCAGCGGACCGTCACGGCGAGTTGCGCGGCGGGAGCCTCCTGGAACGGCACCACATGTCAGGCGGCGCCGCCATCGCCGATGACCGGCACACTGACCTCGTCGGCGTCGGCCTGCACCATTGTGAGCGGGGCAAGTACCTGTAACGTGACGGTCTCGTGGACCACGACGAATCCGATCGGAACGTCGCAAGTTACGTCGAATACGCCGAACGCGAACACGGTGATCGGGACGGGAAACAACAGCTCGGCCTCAGCGAGCATCCCGTTTGGCGGGCGGACCTTCTTCCTCTATAACAACGCGGTTGAGCTCGCCAGCAAATCGGTGAGTGCGAGCTGCATCTCCGGGACGTCATGGAACGGGAGTACATGCCAGCCACCACCGATGGCCGGCACGCTGACGTCGTCGGCCTCTTCCTGCACCATTGGGAGTGGAGCGAGCACATGCAACGTCACGGTCTCGTGGACCACGACGAACCCGGTGGGAACGTCGCAAGTGACGTCGAATACGCCGAACGCGAACACGGTGATCGGGACGGGAAACAACAGCTCGGCCTCAGCGAGCATCCCGTTTGGCGGGCGGACCTTCTTCCTCTATAACAACGCGGTTGAGCTCGCCAGCAAATCGGTGAGTGCGAGCTGCATCTCCGGGACGTCATGGAACGGGAGTACATGCCAGCCACCACCGATGGCCGGCACGCTGACGTCGTCGGCCTCTTCCTGCACCATTGGGAGTGGAGCGAGCACATGCAACGTCACGGTCTCGTGGACCACGACGAACCCGGTGGGAACGTCGCAAGTGACGTCGAATACGCCGAACGCGAACACGGTGATCGGGACGGGAAACAACAGCTCGGCCTCAGCGAGCATCCCGTTTGGCGGGCGGACCTTCTTCCTCTATAACAACGCGGTTGAGCTCGCCAGCAAATCGGTGAGCGCGAGCTGCATCTCCGGGACGTCATGGAATGGGAATACGTGTACCCCGCCGCCGATGACCGGCACACTCACCTCGTCGGCGCCGTCCTGCACCATCGCCAGCGGGGCAAGCACCTGCAATGTGACGCTATCGTGGACCACGACGAACCCGGTGGGAACGTCGCAAGTGACGTCGAATACGCCGAACGCGAACACGGTGATCGGGACGGGAAACAACAGCTCGGCCTCGGCGAGCATCCCGTTTGGTGGCCGTAACTTCTTCCTCTATAACAACGCGGTTGAGCTCGCCAACAAATCGGTGAGCGCGAGCTGCATCTCCGGGACTTCATGGAATGGGAATACGTGTACCCCGCCGACGATGAGTGGGTCGCTCACGGGATCATCGTCGTGCACAATTGCGAGCGGGGCGAGCGCGTGCAATGTGACGCTATCGTGGACCACGACGAACCCGGTGGGAACGTCGCAAGTGACGTCGAATACGCCGAACGCGAACACGGTGATCGGGACAGGGAACAACAGCTCGGCCTCAGCGAGCATCCCGTTTGGCGGCCGGTCCTTCTTCCTCTATAACAACGCGGTGCAACTCGCCAGTAAAGTGGTGAGTGCCAGTTGTACGTCGGGCACGACCTGGAACGGGAGTATATGCGCCGCGGGGCCAATGTCCGGCACACTCACGGGATCGTCATCGTGCACGATCCCGAACGGGGCGAGCGCGTGCAGTGTGACGCTATCGTGGACCACAACGAACCCGGTGGGAACGTCGCAGGTGACGTCGAATACGCCGAACGCGAACACGGTGATTGGGACGGGGAACAACAGCTCGGCCTCAGCGAGCATCCCGTTTGGTGGCCGCAACTTCTTCCTCTATAACAACGCGGTGCAACTCGCCAGTAAGGTGGTGAGCGCCAGTTGTACGTCGGGGACCAGCTGGAATGGGAGTTCGTGTCGATGACAACGCGCTGTACGACTTAGCTCCAGCGTCCGTGCGTTGGTCGAGAATGGAGGCGCGAAGACAGTGTACGTTCTGGCATTGACACGGACGAGGATCAATCGATGAAGACGGTGTTTATTGGGGGCTCACGAAAGGTGTTCCGTCTCAACGAGCAGATTCGATTGAAGCTCGCTGAGATCACCGAACGCGGCTTTCATGTGCTGGTTGGTGACGCCAACGGTGCCGATCGAGCGGTCCAGGCCCAGCTACGAGACTGGGGATACACGAAGGTGACAGTCTTCTTCGTCGGGGGAGCGCCTCGCAACAACGAAGGTGCGTGGCCCACCGAGCGTATTGCACCGCCAAGTTCAGCGCGCGGCGCCGACTACTACGGAGCGAAGGATGTCGTGATGGCCCGGAATGCCGAGGCTGGGCTCATGATATGGGATGGCAAGAGCAAGGGAACGCTCGCGAATGTTCGGAATCTTGTGCGTGAGCACAAACCCGTTGCGGTATACGTTTCGCAACAGAAGCGTTTCAAGAATATCCTAGACGAGGCGGAGCTTCAAGCACTGTCTTCGGGGAAGCAATTCGGCACAGCTCAATCCCAAGCCGGTACGCAAGCCGAGTTGTTTGTCGGTGCCACGGTACGCACTGCCGCCCGCAAGCGTCGGCGGCGGGCCGTCTAGCCCCATGAGCACCCCGACCCCCGCTTTCACGCAATCCAAACAGGCCGTGTCAGGGAGCTGCTGGTGCGCGCGACCTCTCGATTCATCCAGTTGTTGTCGGTTCTTCTCACCAGTTTGCCCGCTCCTCGGCCCCCGCCACTCCCGCCCTCTCCGGTCGCGTCCGTCTCGGTAACTCCTGCCACACCAAGCGTTACCACCGGCTCCACCGCACAGCTCACCGCCATCCTCCAGGATGCCTAGGGCAACCCGCTGACCGACTCGGCCACGATTCGGGCCACCAGCGGCGGAGTGGCCGGCGAGGCGGTTTCGTGCTGACCCAACTTTCAGCCCGCCGGGAAGACCTATAAACAATGATAGCGGTCTTTGACCCTCGAT
>JABFSM010000131.1 GCA_013140635.1 Gemmatimonadales bacterium | reverse complement strand
CTCGAAGCGTCCGGATGAACGACACCGACGTATAGGCCGACCCGACCACCGACGTGATCGCCGCGGCCCACATCACGGCACCGAAGAGCCGGTAGCCGGCCTCCCCGGCGGCGAACCGGAACATGGACGCGGGGGGATTGGCCGGATCGAGCACGCCGCCCTGCGTCACCACCCCGAGCGCCCCGAGGAACAGCAGGACCCGCATCAGCGAGGCGATGCCGATCCCGGTCGCCGCCGAGGTCGTGGCCTGGGCCACCGACGGCGGTCCGCTTACGCCCGCATCGAGAAGCCGGTGAGCGCCGGCGAACGTTATGTACCCGCCCACCGTTCCCCCCACGATCGTGACGATGGCGAGCGCGTCGAGCTGGACCGGCGCCACCGTGCGTAGGATCGCCTCGGCCAGCGGCGGCGCCGCCGCGAAGGCGATGTATGCGGTCAACAGCACCATCACCGCCCCCAGGAGCTGCGCGAAGCGGTCCATCGCCCGCCCCGCCTCTTTCGAGAGGAAGAGCCCGATCGCGGCGGCCGCCGAGAGAGCGGCACCGAGCCTGGTATCGAGTCCGACGAGGGCGTTGAGGCCGAGCCCGGCGCCCGCCACGTTGCCGATATTGAACGCGAGGCCGCCCAACCCAACGAGCACCGCGAGCGCGCCGCCCAAGCCCGGAAGAACCCGGTCGGCAAGTTGTTGAGCCGGAAGCCGGGAGGCGACGATCACCCGCCAAATGGTGAGCTGCGCGCCGAGATCGAAGAGAATCGAGACGAGAATCGCAAAGCCGAAGCTTGCGCCGAGCGTCGATGTGAAGACGACGGTCTGGGTGAGGAAGCCCGGGCCAATGGCCGAAGTGGCCATGAGGAAGGCCGCGCCGAGGAGCACGCGAAGCGAGCGGCGCGGGGTCGGGATCATTGCTATAACTTTACCGCCCTATGGCATCGCCGTCACCCTGGTTTCCCAAACGGATTCTCATCTCCCACAACCTGCACGAAGGACTGGGGGAATTCCTGACCGCCCGGCGTCCGGACCTGACCGTCCGGGCCCTGGCCCTGGCCGATATCTCCGCCGCCGACGTCGAATGGGCTGAGGTCATGGTCGGGTTCCGGCCGCCGCGCGAGGGCGCGTGGCGCGACCTCCGCTGGATCCACTGCATCGGCGCCGGGGTCGATGCCTTCCTGTTCCGGACCGGCTTGAGTCCGAACACGCTGCTCACCCGCACCTCCGAGGACTTCGGCCCGCAGATCGGGGAGTATTGCCTGGCGCGCGCGCTGGCCGTGACGCAGCGGCTTCGGCTTCACGACGCCGACCAGGCGGCGCGGGAGTGGCGGCCGACCCATTCGGAGCGGCTTGCCGGCACCCGGGTGGTGGTCGTCGGAACCGGAAGTGTGGGCCAGGGGATTGCCAGGGCCTTCCGGGCGGTCGGGTGCTCCGTGCATGGCCTTTCGCGAAGCGGCAACAGGCATGAGCCGTTCGACACCGTAGAACCGCTCGACCGGTTCGCGGCGGTGCTCGACGGGGCGCGCTGGCTCATCCTGGCCTGCCCGCTCACCGAAGAGTCGTGGCACCTGCTCGACCGGTCGAAGCTCGAAGCGGCGAGCGGCGCCTATTTGATCAATGTGGCGCGGGGGGCGGTGATCGACGAGTCGGTGCTGCCGCTGGCCCTCGACCAAGGGTGGCTTTCCGGGGCCGCGCTCGACGTTTTCGAGCGGGAGCCGCTCTCGCCCGACTCGCCTCTCTGGCCAAGGCGGGACGTGACGATCAGCCCGCACATCAGCGGGCTCACGACGATTCCAGGAGCGGCGGCGGGCTTCCTCACCTCGCTCGCCGAGGTCGAGGCAGGGTGCCGGCCGGAGCTCACGGTAGAGCATCAACGAGGGTACTAGAAATTGCTTCGGCCGCTTCGCGGCCTCGCAATGACTCCTTCACTCAGTACTGCGAAAGGAATCAGCCGTCATGCCGAATCTTGCGATCTACCATCCACAAGTCGTCCATTTCGTCATCGCGCTCGGGTTTCTCGGCGTGGCACTCCGCATCCTTTCGCTTCTTGGCCGCGGCGCCTGGCTTCATCCGGCAGCGGCGCTGCTGCTGGTGCTGAGCGCCGGAGCAGGATGGGCGGCGGCGCGGTCGGGGGACGACGCCCATGGAATCGCGGAACGGATTCCCGGGGCGCGGGAAGCGGTCATCGAGCACGAGGACTGGGGAAAGCGTGCTCGCAACGTTCTGCTTGTGGTGGCCGGGCTCGAAGTACTCGGACTCCTGTTCGCATCCCGCAAAGCGGGTACGGTCTTTCGCTACGCGTCGGCGGTGGCGGGACTCGGGGCGGCGTTCGCCCTCTTCGAGGCCGGCGAGCACGGCGGCGAGCTCGTGTACAACTATGCCGGCGGCGTCGGCACCCACTCCGGCGATCCGGGCGATATCTCGCGACTTCTGGTGGCCGGGCTGTACCATGGCGCGCGCACCGCGCGCGACTCGGGACGCGCGGAGGAGGCGGCTCGGCTGACCGAAGAACTTGCGCGGATCAAGTCCGACGATCCGACGGTGCAGTTTCTGCTGGTGGAATCGAAGTTGCGCGACCGCAACGACCCCGCGGGCGCGCTCGCGAATCTGGCCCTGATCGCCATCCCATCGGACAATCCGCGGCTGGCCACCCGCCACGGTCTGCTCTCGGCCCAGGCACTCGCCGCACTCGGTCAGGCCGACAGCGCCCGCGCGATCCTGACCGGGCTCGCGGCGAAGTTCCCGGAGAATCGCGCGGTGAAGGACGCCCTCGAGAAGCTCCGCTAGGCGCGCAGGTGGTCGGGACGCCAGTGCTGCACGGCGCGCTTGATGTCGTCCTTGGAAACGAGCTCGGCGGATAAGATGCGATCCACAAGGTGTGGGACTTCCTCGTCGGAAGCGAAGCGGAGACCGACCAGTTGCGGCGCCGTAATTCTCTCGAACTCGTGATACCGACCTGGGAGCAAGCGTTCCAGACGGAGGGTTTCCTCCAATCGAATGACCCGATTCTGCACCGTGAGGGCCATCACCCTGGCGAGAAACGCCCCGAGGCCCAGCACCAGCGCCACCAGGGCCGTCCAGAAGGTGGTGACCGAAGGGGTTCGGGCGAGCGTCACCGCGGCGAGCAGAAAATTGAGCGCGAGCACCGGAATGACGAAGAAATGGTACGCGGGAAGCCAGCGGACGTGACTGCCATAGTTCTGCACCGTATCAGCGGACATCTGACACCTCCAACGTTCGGGGAACGGCGTAGCGCGCCCTGCAGTACAGGTATACCGGCAGGCCCGCGCCAAGCAACGCCAGGCCGATCGCGGAATCGATCGGTGTGGCGACCAGTGAATTGCCGATCAGGTACCCTGAAAAAAGAATGAACACAATGGGTGTCACGGGGTAACCCCAGGCCCGATAGGGCCGATCGAGCCCAGGCTCCCGGCGTCGCAGCACGATCACCGCGGCACAAGACATGGCGTAGAACAGAAACGAGACGAAGACAACATAGGTGAGCAGCTGATTGAACGTGCCGCTCAGCGCCAAAAGCGCGGCCCAGACCCCTTGCACGAGCAGCGCCGTGTTCGGGGTGTGGCGAGTGGGGTGAAGCCGAGCCGCCCAGGGGAAGAACTGCCCCTCGCGCGCCATGGCATATGGAATCCGGGCCGCCGTAAAGATGATTCCGTTGTTCGACCCCAGGGTGGAAATCAAGACCGCCACGGTGATGAGCGACGCCCCGATCGGCCCGAGCACCACCCGCATGGCATCCGCCGCCACGAGGGATGACTTGGCCGTTTCCGATTGCCCAAGCACGTACAGCACCCCGGCACTCACGCCGACGTATAGGATGCTCACGAGAACGGTCGAGAGGAGAATCGATCTCGGCATGTCCCGCGCCGGATTCTTCAGCTCGCTCCCGACATAGGTGATCTCGATCCAGCCGTCGTAGGCAAAGAGCACCGCGATCATCGCCACGCCGAACGGTCCGACCAGCGACCCCACCGGCTCCGTGGGCCAGAGCGGCTGAATGTTTGCGGCGCTCCCTCCCGGCAACGCAAAGCAGAGCAACACCAGCACCGCCACGGCCGCGATCTTGATCAGGGTAAAGACATCTTGCGTGAGGGCCCCGACCCGGAGCCCACCACAGTTGATCAAGGTCAGCAGCATGACTGAACCGGCAGCCACGAGCTTGATTCCGAGACCGGACAGTGGAAGGAAGAACCCGAGATACGTGGCAAAGCCCACCGCGATCGCCGCGATCGAGGCGGGGTTGATGATGACCGAGCTTCCCCACCCGTACATGAATCCCGACAACGGCCCGAAGGCGCGCTGCAGGTAGACGTATTGCCCTCCGGCCTTCGGCATGGCGGCACCCAGCTCGGCGATGCAGAGCGCGCCGCAAAGGGACACCGCCGCGCCGACGACCCAGACCAGGAGCGTGGGAAAGGAGGCGGTGAACGATGCCGCGATGGTGGCCGGCACGATAAAGATCGACGAGGCGACCATCGTGCCGACATTGATCATGGTGGCATCGAGCAGGCCGAGCTCGGGCCGCAGTCCATCGTCTCCCGGGGGGCCCGTCTGGGTTGTGTCCATGGGTTCGCCCAAGGTATCACCAGGTTGACGTTGGTCGGAAGGTCGCTCCGGTGGTATCCTATTCCGGCCTTTCAATCATCCAGCGCGTTCTTAATGGAATCTTGACCAATGACTCGACTCGCCCCCGCCAGTCTGGTACTGCTCCTCGCCCTCACGCCCTCGCGCACCTTGCCCGCGCAGCCGCGCGCCAACCCACCGAGAGCGGCCGCCGGCACACCGCCGGGCGCCGCTACCCAGCGGCCCGACTCGGCCGCCGGCCCACGAGCGGCGCAGTTCTCCGGCCTCCGCTTTCGGGGTATCGGCCCGGCCAACGCCTCCGGCCGGGTCGGCGAATTGGCCATCCACCCATCCGACAAGAGCACCTGGTACGTCGGGGTGCACTCGGGTGGGGTCTGGAAGACGGTGAACGCCGGCACCACGTGGACATCGATCTTCGACGGCCAAGGCTCCTATTCCATCGGGACGGTCGTCGTCGATCCCGCGAATCCACTCACGATCTGGGTCGGGACCGGCGAGAACAACGGCCAACGCTCCGTCGGGTGGGGCGACGGGGTCTACAAGTCGACCGACGGCGGCCGCACCTGGAACAACACCGGCCTCAAGAGCTCGTTCCACATCGGACGCATCCTGGTCGATCCGCGGAACTCCGATGTCGTCTACGCGGCCGCGATCGGCTCGATGTGGAGCCCGGGCGGCGACCGCGGAGTCTGGAAGACCGCCGACGGCGGAAAGACCTGGACCCAGTCGCTCAAGCCGGAGAACGACTGGACCGGCGCATACGAACTGGCTTTCGACGCCGGCAATCCGGACGTCCTCTACGCGACGACCTGGCAACGGGGGCGGCGCCAATGGGGGTTCATCGACGGCGGGCCGGGATCGGCGGTCTGGAAATCGGCCGACGCGGGCAAGAGTTGGAGCAAGCTCTCGCGGGGGCTGCCTAACGAAGAGTTCGGCAAGATCGGCCTGGCCGTCTCCCCGGCCAACTCCAAGACGATCTACGTCCAGGTCGAAGCGGCCAACCGGGCGGGGGGATTCTTCCGGTCGCGCGATGGAGGCCAAAACTTCGAGCGGATGAGCACCACGGTCGGCGGGCCGCCGTTCTACTATCACAAGCTTGCCGCCGACCCGAAAAATGTCGACCGGGTCTACGCGGTCAACGTACAGATGCAGGTGACGGAGGATGCCGGCCGGACCTTCCGGTCGATCCAGGGCCGCTCGATGCACGTGGACAACCACGCCGTCTGGATCGACCCGGAGGACACCGACCACCTGCTGGTCGGGAACGACGGCGGGCTCTACGAGACCCGCGACCGCGGCGCGACCTGGCGCTTCATGGCCAACCTGCCGATCACCCAGTTCTACAAGGTGGACGTCGACAACGCCGAGCCGTTCTACAACATCTGCGGCGGCACCCAGGACAACAACACCCTCTGCGGGCCGTCGCAGACCCGGAACGGCCACGGCACCTTGAACGCGGACTGGTTCATCGTGGTCGGCGGCGACGGCTTCCAGCCCCGCATCGATCCGACGAATCCCGACCTCATCTACGGCCAGTCGCAGCATGGCGAGCTGGCCCGCTACGACCGAAAGACCGGCGAGCGGGTCCCGATCCAGCCGCAGCCCGAGCCGGGCGAGCCCGCCTCACGTTGGCATTGGGATGCCCCGCTCATCATCAGTCCCCACGCGAACGCGCGGCTCTACTTCTCGTCCCAGCGGGTCTACCGGAGCGACGACCGCGGCGACACCTGGCGCCCGGTCAGCGGCGATCTGAGCCGCCAGCTCGACCGGAACCGCTTGCCGATCATGGGGCGGGTCTGGAGCGTCGACGCCGTCGCGAAGAACACCAGCACCTCCCTGTGGGGGGCGGTGGTCTCATTCGCCGAATCGCCGAAAAAAGAGGGGGTGCTCTGGGCCGGCACCGACGACGGACTCGTCAACGTCACGGAGGACGGCGGACAGAATTGGCGGAAGCTCGACTCGATTCCGGGCGTGCCGAAGCTCGCCTTCGTGGCGGACATCGAGCCGTCGAATCACGATCCTAACGTGGCCTACGCGGTCTTCAACAACCACAAGCAGGGCGACTACGCCCCCTATCTGTACAAGACCACCGACGGCGGACGCTCCTGGGCCTCGGTGACCGGCGACCTGCCCGCCGGCCAGCCGGTGTGGACGATGGTGGAAGACCATGTCGACCCGAATCTGCTCTTTGCCGGCACCGAAATCGGCGCCTTCTTCTCGCTCGACGGCGGCAAGAAGTGGCTCAAGTTCGGGAATGGGCTCCCCACGATCCAGGTGCGCGACCTCGCCATCCAGAAACGCGAGAACGACCTGGTGGTCGCGACCTTCGGGCGGGGCTTCTATATCCTGCACGACTACCGCCCCCTCCGGCAGGCGGCCCGGACGCTGGCCCAGCGGGCCGCCCTCCTGCCGGTGAAGGACGCCCGGATGTTCGTGCCCGCAACACCGTTAGGTGGCGGGCCCCGCGGCTCCCAGGGCGACGACCTCTACACGGTGGCCAACCCGCCGGCCGGCGCCGTCATCACGTACTACCTCCGCGATCCGCTCCGGACCCTGCGGCAGCGGCGCCAGGCGGCGGAGCGCTCCGCCAATCAGCGGAACGCGGATGTCTACTATCCGCCCTGGGATTCGCTCCGCGCCGAGGAGAACGAGGAGCCGCCGGCGGTGGTGCTCACGGTGAGCGATGAGCAGGGCAATGTGGTCCGGCGCCTCACCGGTCCAGTCGGCGCCGGCTTCCAGCGGGTGGTCTGGGACCTCCGCCATCACGGCTCGGCGCCGGTGACGGGCCAGGGCGGAGG
>JABFSM010000277.1 GCA_013140635.1 Gemmatimonadales bacterium | reverse complement strand
CCCGCCACATCGGGGGGGAGCCGGGTGAGGAATTCGGTCAGCTTGAGGAGCGCGATCGACTTCACTTCCGGGCTCCGCGCCGTCTGCCCCAGCCACATCAGCCGGTCGTAGGCCACCCGATGGACGGCGCGACCGACCGCCGCCTGGTACGACTCTTCGGGAATCCTCCCCACCGTCGCGAGCACGGTGTCGAGCATTTCCGCGAGGCCGGGCGTTGCCGGATCGAGCGCGTGCTGCTGCACCAGCCGCGAGGCCCGTTCCGCATTGAAGAGCAATTCCAGCACCATGTCGGCGGCGGCGGCGGCGGGACTGATCGCGTCGAAGACCGGATCGGTCACCTTGTCGAAGAGCTCCCGGCTTTCGGGCACCCCCGAGGGACGGGGAGGGAGGATATTGAGAATCGACCGCGGAAAGGCGAGCTCCCGCGGCTCGAGAGTCCGAAGCACAGCCGATAGGGCGCGGCGTTGCGCCGCAGCGGGCACGGCGCGGAGCGGCTCCTGCCCATCGCCCCGCAGCGCGTAGGTGTAATACTGCCCCGCAATCACCTTGGTCGCGGCCTCCACCTGATAGCGATGGTGCAGATAGAGCGGGACCAACGCCTCCTCCATTGTGGCCAGCGGCTGTCCGCGCTGAATCGCCTGTTCACCAAAACGCGCCAGCGCCGCTCGGCGCACGTCGAGCATTCGAAGCAGCTCGGCGGCAGCGTCGGTCCCGTTGTCCCAGAGGTGCACCGTCGGATGGGCGCTTCCCTGGGGGCGGGCGTCCTGGTCCGCCAGGAAGTTGAGCCCCTTCGCCCTGGTCTGAGCCAGAAGGTCGTTCAGCGCCTTCGCCTCATCGGTCCCTCGCGGAAAGTCGGTGTACCCGAACCGAATCGCCTCCTTGTCCCACGCGCCCATGCCGGTGGCGTAGGCATCGCTCAGGTCGATGCTCCCGTCGGCGGCGAGCTTGGCCACCGGGTGCGGGTAATCCATCACGGATGCGCGGCCCTCCACGCTCGAGATGTAGTTGTGCTGCAGGCCGAGCGTGTGCCCCACTTCGTGGGCGGAGAGCTGGCGAAGCCGAGCCAGCGCCATCGCCTCCGCCGCCGCGGCGCGCTCGGTGCCGGTGCGATACGGCGACAGGAGGCCCTCCGCGATCAGGTAGTCCTGGCGGACCCGGAGCGCGCCGAGGGTAACGTGGCCCTTGATGATTTCACCGGTGCGGGGATCGGTGACCGTGTTGCCGTAGCTCCAGCCCCGGGAGTACCGATGGACCCAGTTGATCATGTTGTACCGCACATCCATCGGATCGGCCCCTTCGGGGAGGAGCTCGACCTGGAAGCCGTTCCGGTATCCCGCCGCCTCGAAGGCCTGATTCCACCAGCGGGCGCCATCCAGCAGGGCGCTCCGGATCGGTTCCGGCACGCCGCGGTCGAGATAGTAGACGATCGGTTTGACCGGCTCGCTCACGGCGGCGCTCGGATCCCGTTTCTGGATGCGGTGCCGGGCGATGAACTGCTTTCGCATAACGGTGCCGAGCGGCGCGGTGAGGTCGACGTAGGCGGTGGCGAAGAAGCCGGCGCGCGGATCGAAGGCGCGGGGGGTGTAGCCGGCGGGCGGCAGCTCGACGAAGGAGATCCGCTCCCGCATCGTCAGCGCTTCGGGTGACGGGGCGATGTCCCGCACGAAGCGGCCGGCGTTCTCGCCGGCAAAGGTGAGGGTCACCTCGATTTCGGTGTTCTTCGGGAAGACTTTGGTGTTCTCCGGATAGACGGCGCTCCGCGACGCGTCCATCCGAAAGGTGCCCTGCCGCGTCCGGGTAAGCGTGCCGACCACATCGTGCACGTCCCGCACGGCAAAGTCGGTCGCGTCCACCAGCACGGCGCCATTCGACTCCGCCTCGATCCGGAATCCCCAGAGCGTCGACGTCGCGAACGATTCCTCCACCGCGCGCCGAGCCGCCGGATCGGTGCTGCTCGCCCGGAAGCCGTAGTTCGGCTGAACCATCAAGATCTTGTTGCCGAACCGCTGAAACTTCACGATCCGCTCCCGCCCGATCTGCCCCCGGTCGAGTCCGATGTCGTTGGATCCGAGGCCGGTCGGCGCGCCGGTGATGTAGAGAAGCTCCTCACCGAAGCGCGATATCTCCATCCAGAGTTTGCCGGTCGCGTTGTCGTAGTAGAGCGGCATGAACCCATCCAGCTTCGTGAGGCCACGGGTCTTGTCGGCGATCGTGGCCGGGGCTGCTTGGGCGCTGAGGAGAGTGGGGACGGTGAGAACGGTAAGAACGGTGAGAACGGAGCGGACGGGGCGCGACGCCAACATTCGAGATCTCCAGGAAGAGCCAGAGGGCGAGGAGCCATGAATCTGGGTTCCTGCCGGTGGTTCCGCCAGAGAGCGAGTCAGGCCGGCGGGGGACCTTGGGCTAGGGGAACCGGGCCCGTGGGAGTAGCGTTAGCGAATAGCGATCAACCCTCTGGCCCGTCGATGACCCCAACAATTGCGGAAACGAAGCGGCAACAGGCAGAGGGCTCCGCGCCACCGGCAGCGGAGCTGCGTGGAGGGCATTTTCGCGCGGTAGTTCGAATCGCCGGAATCGTGGTCTGGACGGCCGCCCTGACACTGCTCTGGACCATCGGCAATCTCCTCACCTTGCCCTTCCCCCGGCCTCGGCGGAGGTGGCGGCACAACGTGGTGAAGGCCTGGGCTCGGGGATTCGGCGTCATTCTGGGAATGCGGGTTCGAGTCGAAGGGCGTCCACCGAAGGCGCCCTTCTTCCTCGTCTCCAACCACCTGACATACGTCGACATCATCCTCCTGCATGGCTGCCTCGACGGGGTCTTCATTGCCAAGCGGGAGATGCGGCATTGGCCGGTCCTCGGCCCCCTCGCTAATCTCTTCGGAACGATCTGGGTGAATAGGGAGGTTCGGCGAGACGCGGTTCGCGTCATCGACGCGATCGACGAGGCCGTCGCGCGAGGTGATGGAGTGATCCTCTTCGCGGAAGGGACGACCTCCGCCGGCGACGGCATTCTGCCGATGCGCCCGGCGCTCTTCGACTGGGCGGCGCGGGAACAATTTCCGGTGCACTACGCTGCTCTGACCTACCGCACCCCTCCCGGCTCAGCGCCGGCCCGCCTCGCCATCTGCTGGTGGGCCGACATGCCATTCGGGCCTCACGCCTACACCCTCTGCCGGCTTCGGCGCTTCGAGGCCAGTGTCGAGTTCGGCCCGGAACCGATCGTCGCCCCGACCCGTGGCGAGCTGGCTCAGAGAGTCCATCAGGCCATTTCGGGGCTCTTCGTGCCGGTCACTTCCGAGCGAACGGCCCGGCCCTAGGTGTGCACGCTGAGCTGGGTGCCGACCTCGGGTGGCTATTCCCTTGCCATGAACCGGGACGAGCGGAGGACCCGCGCCCCTGGCCTGCCACCCCGCCAGACCCTCCGGTCAGGAGTGACGGTCCTGAGCCCGGTCGACGGTGACGCGCAGGGAACATGGATCTCGGTCAACCACTTCGGACACACCCTCGCCCTCCTCAATCGGTACGAGGATTCCCCCCATGACCCGGCGGGAAGCTACGTGAGCCGAGGCCGGCTGGTGAGTGATTTGGCCCCCCTGCCAGGGCCGCAGGCAACCGACGCGACGCTCGGCTCGCTCGACCTAAGTGCGTACCGGCCATTCACGCTGGCGAGCATCGCACCGGACCTGCCGACCCACCTATTCGACTGGAACGGGGCGGAACTGATTCGGTCCAGCGTCTCCACGCCAGGTTTGATTCGGGCCAGTTCCGGATCGGACCAGGCGGCGGCGGAGCAGGCGCGGCAGGAGGTGTTTCGGGAAGCGGAGTGTCGGTTCGGTGGGCTGACAGGCGAGATCATTCGAGACCTTCACCGGAGCCATCTACCCGCAAGAGGGGCGAAGTCCATTTGCATGCATCGCGATGAAACAGTGACGGTTAGCTGTTCATTAGTCACCGTAAGTAAGAGTGAAATGAGCTTTCTTTACATATCAGGGTCTCCCTGCGAGTCGAGTGAATTCCACCTCGCCAATATGGCTCGGTCAACCACCCAGTCTACGACGTGATTCTGGGACCGGCGGCCAGGTAACCAAAGAGAGGCGATACTATGCCGGAAGCAAACTGGCACGACCTGGGGGCTGTGGCGGAGCTCTCCCGAGCGCCGCTCCAGCAAGTCGTGGTTGGCCGAACCCGGATTGCGCTGAGCCATGCGAACGGCCTCTTCGGCGCCATTTCCGGTACCTGCAACCACGCCGGCGGCCCCCTCGGCGAGGGCCGCTTGGACGGCGACTACATCACCTGCCCCTGGCACAACTGGAAGTACCACCGAACGGAGGGCCAAGGAGAGCCAGGCTTCGAAGCGGAGTGCGTGCCGCGCTACGACCTCAAGACCGAAGGGGGGCACCTCTGGGTAAACCTCGAGGCCGCGACGAAACGGCATCGGGTGCCGCACGAGCCGCACCCACTGGCGCGGAAGATCGAGCGGGCTCCGGGTCCGATCCGGGTCGCGGGCATCTCCACCACGGCCATGGACCCTGCCAATCCACGGGTGAGCACCTCAGACCTCCTCCTTGAGGCGGCGCTCCAACACGCCGGACGGGAGGGCCGCGCCGAGACGCGAATGATTAAGCTGAACGACCTCAAGTTCCGGCATTGCGAGGGATACTATTCGAAGAGCGCGCACGCCTGCACCTGGCCCTGCTCGATCACCCAGATGGACCCCGAGGACCAACTGGACCGGGTGTACGAGGCGATCGTACACTGGGGCGATGTGATCCTGCTCGCCACGCCGATCCGGTGGGGGTCGGCCGGCTCGCTCTACTACAAGATGGCGGAGCGGCTCAACTGCGTGCAGAACCAAGTCACCATTCGGAACAAGGTGCTGATCCGCAACAAGGTGGCGAGCTTCATCGTGACCGGCGGCCAGGACAACGTCCAGGGGGTGATCGGCCCGCTCCTCACATTTTTCGGGGAGCTTGGTTTTCTTTTTCCCCAGTTCCCGTTCATCGGGCATTCGCGGGGCTGGTCCGCGGAGGACATGGAGAACAACGTTCGGCAAGTGGTGGCCAGCGACGAGCTGCGGGAAGGGGCCGAAGCGCTGGTGGACCGCGCAATCGCAATGGCGGCGGAACTGGTCAAGGTGGAATTCACCCACGACCACGTCGCCCGAGGGGGCCGGAAGGCCCATCATATGGCTCGACACAAGGAGACTTCAGCATGACCGATCGTCGCGATTTTCTCGGCAGTCTGCTCGCTCTAGGGGCGGTGCCCACCCTCGCCAAGGTGCCCCATTCCCCTGCCGCTCCCCAAGGTGGAAGCGCCTGGAATGTGGCTTGGGCCGACAAATTGACGGGGAAGCACAAGATGGTCTTCGATTCGCCGGAGATTTCTCAGGGGCTCGCGTTGCTTCGAGCGCTGATCTGGATCAAGGACTACGGCGATGTCTACAAGGCGCCGGCCTCGGACATGAACGCCGTCGTGGTCCTCCGCCACAACGCCATCTGGATGGTGATGAACGACGAGTTCTGGAACCACCACGACATCGGCGCCAAGACAGGCATCAAGGACCCGAAGACCGGCGCGCCGATCAAGCGCAACCCGGTGCTTGGGCCCACACCATGGACCGATCTCCCTCCGCAAGTGGCCGACAACGCGCTCACCAAGGCGCTGGCCGCCACGACCATCCTGGCGTGCAACTTGGCATTTCAGGAGGTCGTAGAGGTGGAGAAGGCCGAAGCGAAGGTCGACGACGCCCGCGCGCGCGCCATGGCGATCAGCCATATCGTCCCGGGCATCATCCTGCAGCCCTCCGGTGCCTTTGCGCTGAGCCGCGCGCAGGAAGCGGGCTGCCACTACATGAACGCAAGCTGATCCTGGAGGGAGCGGCATGGACACCGATCGGCGGGATTTCCTGGGCACATTGCTGGCCGCCGGCGTGGTGGTCGGCGCCGACCCTCACGGCTCGATGCCGGCGCCGTCCGCCGATCTGCCCTGGCTCAAACGGATCCGCGGGAGGCATCGCGCCGTCTTCGACAACCCGAGCGATGCGAATGCGGGGGTGATCCGGGCCTGGATTTGGCAGAAGCAGTGCCGGCAAGCGTTCGGCGCCAAGGCCTCGGATTGCTCGGCGGTGGTCGTTGCCCGGCATGGTGGAATCTCCACCCTCATGGACGATGCCTTCTGGGAGAAATACGAGCTCACCCAGAGCCCATCCACCCCGGAAAAGCCGAACATCCCGAAGCACAATCCGGCGATGGCGGCCTACCTGAAGGAGGCGCTGGCCTCCTCCCCTCCTCCGGCCCGCGCCGTGGCGGAGGGGGCGGGGGTCGATTCCCTGATCGAGAATGGTGGCATCGTCGTCGGCTGCGAATTCGCCTTCTGGTTCATGATTTCCCGAATCATGACCCGCGACAAAGTCGAGGAGAGTGTCGCGCGGGAACGGGCAATGTCGCATCTTATTCCGGGGGCTACGATCGTCCCGTCGGGGTTCTTTGCCCTGGCCGCCGCCCAGAACGCCGGCTGCGCGTACGTGACCAACGTCTAAGAGAGGGCTTATGGGAAGCGATCGCCGGAGTTTCCTGGGACGCCTTGTCGCCGGCGCCGCCGCGGCCGCGGGTGGAGTCGCGCTGGATACCGCGCCGCTCGCCGCGGCGGACCTCCCGCCTCTTCCTCCTCCCGTCGACGACAAGTGGAACGTGGCGTGGGCCGACAAGATCACCGGCCGTGCCCGAGGGGTTTTCGACTCACCGGAAATCAACGACGGCGGCGGGTTCTTCCGCGCGATGCTGTGGATGAATCAGTACAAGGAAGTCTACGGCCTGAAGGATGAAGAGCTGTCGGCGGTGCTCGTGATTCGCCATGCTGCTATCGCGATGGCGGTCAACGACGAGTATTGGGCCGCCTACAAGGCCGGTAAGGCGCTGAAGGTCAAGGACTGGACTACGCGTAAGTGGGCCGAGCGCAATCCGTACATCTCGCACCCCACCCCCGACGGGAAACCCGACACGAACCCCTATTCGCTCGATGCATTCATGAAGCGGGGGGGCACGATCTTGGCCTGCAACCTCGCCTTTGCGCAGATCGTCTACGAAGTGGGGCAGCGGGAAAAGCTGGCCCGGGCCGAGGCGCGCACCAAGGCGCTGACCTATCTCCTGCCCGGAGTCATCCTGCAACCGTCAGGCGTTTTCGGGGTATTGCGGGCGCAGGCGGCGGGGTGCAGCTACATCATGGCGTCCTAAGGTCATTGCGAGGCCGCGGAGCGGCCGAAGCAATCTCACTCCCCCCGCAGCGCGATAGCCGGATCGACGCCGGCGGCGCGCCGCGCCGCCCACCAGCTCGCTCCCAGCGCCACCGCAAAGAGCACCCCCGCGGCTGCCCCGAAGGTGATCGGATCCCGCGCCGTCACCCCGTAG
>JABFSM010000320.1 GCA_013140635.1 Gemmatimonadales bacterium | reverse complement strand
ATTGGCCGTTATCTTGTTGTGATACCTAGGGTTCGCATATTCACAAAGACGAATGTAAAGAGGCCTGAGCAGCATGCCGTACGACAAACAAGGCGTCATGACGAAGCACCGCCTGCACGACGAAGACACCGGGTCTGCCCGGGTCCAGGTGGCCCTTCTCACTGAGCGGATCAACTCGCTCACCGATCACTTCCGAGTCCATTCCAAGGATCACCACGGGCGCCGAGGGCTGCTCAAGATGGTGGGAACGAGGCGGCGTCTGCTGACCTACCTCCGGAACACCGATCTCTCGACGTACCGAACGCTGATTCAGGATCTCGGGCTCCGGCACTAGCCGGCCCCGTTGGCGAGCGGGCGTCCCGCTGTGAGCGCGGACGCCCGTTTGGCTTTGGACATGGACAGTTCACCTAAGGCACCCCAAGTGCAAAAAATCGAAACGACGTTCGCCGGCCGTCCCCTGATCGTTGAAACGGGCAAGCTCGCCCGCCAGGCCGCCGGCTCCGTCTCCGTCCGGTTCGGCGACACGATGGTCCTCGCGGCCGTCACCGTATCGCCTAACGTCTCCTCGCTGCCCTTCTTCCCGCTGACCGTCGAATACCGCGAGAAGACGTACGCGGCCGGCAAGATCCCGGGTGGCTTCATCAAGCGGGAAGGGCGGCCCTCCGAGAAGGAAATCCTGGCCTGCCGGATCATCGACCGGTCGATTCGGCCCCTCTTTCCCGAGGGCTACAAGAACGAAGTCCAGGTCTTCGTTACCGTGGTCTCCGCCGACCAGGAGAACGATGCCGACGTGATCGGTGCCTTCGCGGCATCGCTCGCGCTCACCCTCTCGCCCATTCCCTGGAACGGGCCGCTCGCGACGGTGCGGGTGGGGCGTCTCGAGGGTAACTGGATCCTCAATCCCACCTTCCAGCAACTCGACATCTCGAACCTCGACCTTACGGTGAGCGGCAGTGCCGACTCGATCGTGATGGTGGAGGGGGGAGCGCTCGAGGTCTCCGAGGCCGATATCCTCGACGGCCTCAAGGTGGCGCACAAGGGCATCAAGGAGCTCCTCGGCTTGGCCAAGGAACTCAAGGCCAAGTCGGGCCAGCCCAAGCTGGAGTGGGTGAAGGCGCCGGTCGATGAAGCGCTGGCCAAGCGGGTTCGGGAACTGGCCGAGAAGGATATGACCAAGGCGATCAACGCCAAGGACAAGGCGGGGCGCGCCGCCGGGCTCCATCAGGTCAAGAAAGATGTCGTGGCCAAGCTCGCGGCCGAGTTTCCCGAGCGGGGCAAGGAAATCGGTGCCGAAATCGAAGAAATCGAGTACCGGGTCATGCGGGCGCAGGTGCTCGACAAGGGTGAGCGAGTCGACGGCCGCGACGGCGATACGGTCCGGCCGATCGCCATCGAGGCGGGGCTGCTCCCTCGGGCGCACGGTTCCGCGCTATTCACCCGCGGCCAGACCCAGGCGCTGGTGGCGGTCACCCTCGGCACCAGTGACGACGAACAGCGAATCGACTCGATCGACGTGGCCGGCGAGACCACCAAGTCGTTCATGCTCCACTACAACTTCCCGCCGTACTCGACCGGCGAAGTCAAGATGATCCGCGGCACCAGTCGCCGCGAGATCGGCCACGGCGCGCTGGCGGAGCGGGCGCTGCAGCCCCTCCTTCCCGCGTTCGACGGGTTCCCGTACACGCTGCGCATCGTCTCCGAGATTCTGGAGTCGAATGGTTCGTCCTCGATGGCCACCGTCTGCGGCGGCTCTCTCGCGCTCATGGATGCGGGGGTGCCGATTCGCGCCGCCTGCGCAGGTGTGGCGATGGGGCTCATCAAGGAGGGAGACAAAGTGGCCATTCTGACCGACATTCTCGGTTCGGAAGACCACCTCGGCGACATGGACTTCAAGGTGGCGGGCACCGAGCAGGGAATCACCTCGATCCAGATGGACATCAAGATCGACGGGCTCGATCTCAAGATCATGGAAGAGGCCCTCGGCCGGGCCAAGAAGGGGCGTCTCCATATCCTCGGCGAGATGAAGAAGGCGCTGGCCGCCGCGCGGCCGGAGCTGTCGCCCCACGCCCCGCGCATCTTTACCATCCAGATCAAGCCGGACAAGATCGGCGACGTCATCGGCCCCAAGGGCAAGACGATCCGGGGCATTCAGGACGCCACCGGCGCCAAGATCAGCATCGAGGATTCCGGCGTGGTGACGATTGCCGCGGTCGGCGGCGAAGCCGGCAACAAGGCGCGCGACATGGTCATGGCCATCGTTGCCGAGCCGGAAGTCGGCCGGATCTACGAAGGCCCGGTCAAGAGCACGACGGCGTTCGGTGCCTTTGTCGAGATCATTCCGGGCGTCGAAGGGCTGCTGCACATCAGCGAGCTGCAGCACGGCCGCACCGAGAAGACCGAAGACGTCGTCAAGAAGGGCGATATCGTCAAGGTGCAGCTGCTCGAGGTGGACGACCGGGGCCGGATGAAATTATCACGGAAAGCGCTGATTCCTAAAGAGTGATTGTCCGCTATTCGCTATTCGCTACTCGCTACTCGCCAAGAGTCTTCGGCGAATAGCCAATAGCGAGTAGCGAACGGTTTCCCATGGAAATTCTCGACCACTGCGTCCACCGCACCATCGCCCCCAACGGCCTGACGGTCCTCTCGGAGCAGTTGCCGGGAGTACGTTCGGCCGCCATCGGCGTATGGGTGCGCTCGGCCAGTGCCCACGAGTCGGCCGCCGAAATGGGCGTCGCCCATCTCCTCGAGCACCTCGTCTTCAAGGGGACCGAACGGCGAACCGCAAAGCAGCTTGCCGAAGCGCTCGAAGTCCGAGGCGGGTCGCTCGACGCCTACACGTCGAGGGACCACACCAGCTTCCAGGCCCACGTGCTCGACGCCGACCTCCCCCTGGCGGTCGAAGTGCTGACCGACCTGGTGCACCATCCGCTCCTCCGGGCCGAAGACTTGGAACTGGAGCGCAACGTGGTGCTGGAGGAAATCAACGGCGTCCTCGACACTCCGGACGACCTTGTCTTCGAGCTTCACTCCCAGGCCCTCTGGCCCAGGCATTCGTACGGGTTCTCGATTCTCGGCACCCCGGAGACGGTCGGCCGGCTCACGGCGGGCGACCTCGCGCGGGTGCATCATGCGGGGTACTATCGCGGGAACTGCGTGATCGCCGCCGCCGGAAATGTCGATCACCTTCGTCTCGTCGAGGTGCTGCAGCGAGAGGGGTGGTTCGAGGGCGACATGATCCCGGCCCGGGAACCGGTGGCGATCGAGCCGGCGGCGCGCGGAGTGGAGCTGATCGAGGCGAAGAAGATTGCGCAAAGCAACATCGTGCTTGGGACGGACCTGTTCAGCGCTCGGGACCCGCGGCGCTACGCCGTCGCGATCCTCGCGAATGTGTTCGGCGGTGGGATGTCGAGCCGCCTCTTTCAGCGAATTCGAGAGGAGCTTGGGCTGGCGTACGCGGTCTACGCCTATCAGCACCTCTACCAGAGCGCCGGTGTTGCGGGCGTCTATGTCGGCACCCAGCCCGCCACCGCGGCCGCGGCGCTGGATGCCATTCGGGAGGAGCTCTCGCGGCTGGCGCGGGAAGGGCTCTCCGTCGATGAGGTCGCCGGGGGCAAGCAGCAGCTCAAAGGGCAGGTGATGCTCGGCCTCGAGAGCCCGGCGAGCCGAATGCACCGCTTGGCCGGCACCGCCCTCCACCGAGACCGCTACCGGCGTCTCGATGAGATCCTGGCGGAGATCGACGCGGTGACGAAGGCCGACATCGACGCGCTCGCGGCGGAGTATTTCGAGCCGGGGCGGTGGTCGGTTGTTCGTTTAGGACCTAACTGAGGACGGACAAGGGAAGCGGGAAGAAGGAAGAGGGAAGAGTTTGCCCTCCTCCCTCTTCCCGCCTCCCTCTTCCCTAACATTGAACCATTCAACCCAGAGATCCACGCGATGATCATCGGCGTCCCCAAAGAGATCAAGACCAACGAGAATCGGATCGCGCTTGTTCCCGCCGGCGCCGAGCTGTTGGCCGCCAGCGGGCATACCGTCTACGTCGAAAAAGATGGCGGCGTCGGGAGCGGCTTCACCGATGAGCAATACATCGCCGCCGGCGCCAAGATCCTCGCGACGGCGGACGAGGTGTGGGCCAAGGCCGAAATGATCATGAAGGTGAAGGAGCCGATTGCGGTGGAGTGGCCCAGGATGCGGAAGGGGCAGGTGATCTACACCTACTTCCACTTTGCCGCTGCGGAGGAGCTCACCAAGGCGGTCATCGCCTCTGGGGCCATCGCCATCGCCTACGAGACGGTGCAACTCTCGAGCGGCGAACTCCCCCTCCTTACGCCCATGTCGGAAGTGGCCGGCCGGATGGCGGTGCAAGAAGGTGCCAAGTATCTGGAGAAAGTGTACGGTGGCCGTGGTGTGCTGCTCGGCGGCGTGCCCGGCGTAGCGCCGGCCAAGGTGGTGATCATCGGCGGAGGGGTCGTCGGCATCAACTCGGCCAAGATGGCGGCGGGATTGGGCGCCACGGTCACGATCCTCGACATTTCCCTCGACCGGCTTCGGTATCTCGACGACGTGCTCGCAGCCAACGTCAAGACGATCTACTCGAACCGGTACAACATTCTCGAGGCCATTCAGCGCGCGGACCTGGTAATCGGCGCGGTGCTCCTCCCCGGAGCAAAAGCGCCGCATCTCATTACCCGCGCTGATCTCAAACGGATGCAGCCCGGAGCGGTGATCGTCGACGTGGCGGTCGACCAGGGAGGGTGCGTCGAGACGATCAAACCGACCACCCACGAAAACCCAACCTATTTCGTCGATGGGATCCTCCACTACGCGGTGGCCAACATGCCCGGTGGGGTGCCGAGGACTTCAACGCTGGCCCTGACGAACGCCACGCTGCCATACGCCCTCAAGCTGGCCCGGAAGGGCTGGAAACAGGCCTGCAAGGACGACGGGGCCCTCAAGCTCGGCCTCAATGTGGTCGAGGGGAAGGTGGTCTATCCCGGGGTGGCGGAGGCGTTTGGCCTGCCCCTCGTGGATGTTGGGAGCGTTGTCTAATAGGGGTGAGGATTCAGGAGTGAGGATTCAGGAGGGGTGAGGGGAGGATTCCCTCAATCCTGAATCCTCACTCCTGACCCCTCAATCCTGAATCCTCACTCCTCAATCCTATGATCACCATCCAGATCCAGCGCCTCGCTCACGCGGGCGACCTGCCCCTTCCCGAGCGTGCGACCACCGGGAGCGCCGGGTTCGATGTCGCCAGCGCCGAATCCGGCCTCCTCGCGCCCGGAGAGCGGAAGCTCTTCGCCACCGGCTTTGCGGTCGCGATTCCTCTGGGTTACGAGATCCAGCTTCGCCCTCGGAGCGGGCTCGCGCTCAAGCATGGCGTCACTCTCCCTAACACCCCGGCGACCATCGACAGCGACTACCGAGGCGAGCTCAAGGTGGCGCTGATCAATCATGGAGCAACCGCCTTCGAAGTCACCCGCGGGATGCGAATCGCTCAAATCGTGGTGGCCCGGGTCGAACCGGCTGAATTCCAGTCGGTGAATTTCCTTCCTGCTACGGAGCGGGGGGCGGGGGGCTTCGGAAGCACCGGCCTGGGAGGTTAAGGCGGTCTCTAGGGCCGCTTGTGGAAGTCCAAGCCAGTCATTAGGTTAGCGGAAGCATCACCTGGGCGTGCACGTGTCCATTTTCTCGTCATTCAAATTCCTGAATCTCCTTCCGGCGAACGAGATCGCTGTCGATCTTGGCACGGCCAATACGCTCATTTATGTAAAGGGCGAGGGGATCGTCCTCAATGAACCGTCGGTGGTGGCGCTCGAACGCGCCACCGGCAAGATCAAGGGGATCGGTCTCGAGGCCAAGCGGATGCTCGGCCGCACGCCTGACGGGATCATCGCGGTGCGTCCTCTTAAGGACGGGGTGATCGCCGACTTCGACGTCACCGAAAAGATGCTCCGGTATTTCCTCAAGACGATCATCGACAAGCACCTCTTCCGCGTCAAACCGCGAGTCATCGTCTGCGTTCCCTCGGGGATCACCGAAGTGGAGCGGCGCGCCGTGCGCGACTCCGCCGAAACGGCCGGCGCCAAGCAGGTGCTGATGGTGGCGGAACCGATGGCGGCGGCCATCGGCGTCGGCTTGCCGGTGGAGACGCCGACCGGCAACATGGTCATCGATATCGGGGGCGGCACGACGGAAATCGCGGTCATCGCCCTCTCCGGCATCGTGAGCGATACCTCGATCCGTACCGGTGGCGACGAGCTCGACCAAGCCATCGTCCAATTCATGAGGAAGAACTACAATCTCCTCGTCGGTGAGCCGACGGCGGAGGCGATCAAGATCAAAATCGGCTCCGCCTATCCGACCGGCGAGGAGCGAGAGATGGAAGTGAAGGGCAGGGATCTGGTCTCCGGTATTCCCAAGACCGTTCGGGTGCATTCGAGCGAGATCCGCGAGGCCATTCAGGAGCCGGTGCAGCAGATCGTCGACGCGGTGCGGCGCGCGCTCGAAATCACCCCGCCGGAACTGGCCAGCGACATCGTCGACCGGGGCATCATCATGACCGGGGGCGGAGCGCTGATTCGGGGTCTCGACCTTCTGCTGCAGCAGGAAACCGGGCTGCCGATCCACGTGGATGAAGATCCCCTGACCTGCGTGGTCCGCGGCACCGGCCGCATTCTCGACGACTACGAGAAATACCGCAGCGTTCTGACCCTCTAACATGCTACGGGCTCCGAGCCGGACCAGCACTTCACGGAGCGACACTCTTCTCTTTCTGAGCTGCCTGGCGGTTTCCGCCGGCGCCATCGCGCTCCCCGATCGCTTGAGTCAATCGCTCGCCGCCGGGATACGCGACACGGCGCTCTTGCCGCTCCTCTGGATTCAGGAGCGGGCCGAGGAGGGGCGCACCGGGCGGGCACGGTTCCTTCGGGTCCAGGCGGAGCGCGACTCCGCCGCCCTCGCCGCACAGTCGGTGGCGGCGCTGACCGCCGAGAATGAGCGCCTGCGGGCGCTGCTCGACCTCCGCGGGCGGTCGCCGAGCACCTCGATGCCCGCCGAAGTCCTGCACCAGTCGACCCCCACCGAGGGACGGACGCTCCTGCTCGGCCTCGGGCGTCGGAGCGGCGCCCGCACCGGCGACCCGGTCGTCTCGCCCGAAGGGTTGTTAGGCAGCCTGCAGAGCGTCGGTATGCGCACGTCGGTGGCCATGACTTGGGCCCACCCCGACTTCCGGGTCAGCGCCGTCACCCAGGACGGCTCGGTGCTCGGCATGGTGGCGCCTTCCTCCAACACCGAAGCGAGCGAGGCGTCGCTCGACTTTCGCGGCGTGGCCTACCGGGACACGATCGCCACCGGCACGGTCGTCATGACCTCGGGGCTGGGCGGGATCTACCCCAAGGGGATCCCGAT
>JABFSM010000144.1 GCA_013140635.1 Gemmatimonadales bacterium | reverse complement strand
GTTTGACCGGATCGCCGACCTTCTTGAGCCACTTGGAGAGGGTGCCCTCCGCGATGGATTCGCCCATCTGGGGCATAACGACGTCGATCTTTGCCATGCGTCGAGCTCCTGTTCGCTATTCGCTATTCGCTATTCGCTATTCGCTATGCGCTACTCGCCCACAGCGAATAGCGGATAGCGAGTAGCGAGTAGCGTCAGTATGCCGCCACCCACCTCGCCGCCCGGACCAGGTCGTCGGTCTGCGGCAGCACGAAATCTTCCAGCGTCGGCGCGTAGGGGAGCGGCACATCGTGCGCGCAGACCCGTTTGACCGGCGCATCCAGCCATTCGAAGCAAAGCTCGTTGATCCGGGCGGTGATCTCGCCCGCCACACCGCCGGTACGGGTGTCCTCGTGCGCGATCAGGACCCGGTTGGTCTTCTTGACCGTGGCGACGATCGCCGCGTCGTCGAGCGGCAGGAGGGTGCGCAGATCGACCACCTCGACCGAAAGGCCGTCGGTCTTTTCCAGCTGCTCCGCCGCCTCCAACGACTTCCAGAGCATCGCGGACCAGGTGATGATCGAGAGGTCCTTCCCTTCTCTCACCACCTTGGCCTGCCCAATCGGGGTCAGGATCTCTTCGCCGTCGGGCAGATCTTCCTTGATCCGCCGATACAGGTACTTGTGCTCGAAATAGAGCACCGGATCCTCGTCACGAATAGCGGCCTTGATCAGCCCCTTAGCATCCCGGGCGGTGGCCGGCGCTACCATCTTGAGGCCAGGCGTGTGCAGGTAGGCCGCTTCCGGGTTCTGCGAATGGAAGGGGCCGCCCCGGACGTAGCCGCCCGAGGGCCCTCGAATGACCATCGGGGTCTTGAGCCCGGCCCGATAGCGCGCGGTGGCGACGTAGTTCGTGAGAATCGAGTAGGCGCACGAGAGGAAGTCGATGAACTGCATTTCGCAGACCGGGCGGAGCCCCATATGGGCGGCCCCGGCGGCGGCGCCGACGATCGCGACTTCGGAGATGGGCGTATCGATGACCCGCTCTTCGCCGAACCGTTTCTGGAACCCCTCGGTCACCTTGAAGGCGCCCCCGTAGGCTCCCACATCCTCGCCGAGAATGAAGACCCGCTCATCGCGGGCCATCTCTTCGGCCAGCCCGTCCCGGAGCGCCTCCAGGTAGGTGACCTCAGCCATCGAGCCTCCGGTACCATTCGAGCTCCGCCTTCGGCGGCTCGGCCAGCACCCCGTCGAGCGCGGTAGCCGGCTCCGGGAGCGGTTCGTTTTCGCAGAGCGCCACGGCGGTATCGATCTCGGCGGTCACCCGGGCGTCGATGGCGGCCAGCTCCGCCGCCGTTGCCCGGCCGCCTTCGGTCAGGTGGCGTGCATAACGATCCAGCGGGTCTTTGGCGGCCCACGCCTCCAGCTCTTCCTTGGTGACATACGACTGGTTGTCGTGCTCGGCGTGGCCCTTCCGCCGATAGGTCATGAGCTCGATGAGCGTGACGCCTCCGCCGGCCCGCGCTCGCTCCACCGCCTCCTTGGTGACCTCGTACACCGCGAGCACGTCGTTCCCGTCGGCCTGAGCGCCCCGAACCCCGTAGCCGGCCGCCTTCTCCACCAATTCGGCCACCGCGGTCTGCTTGTGCATCGGGGTCGAATAGGCGTAGCCGTTGTTCTCGGCCACGATCACGAGCGGTAGGCGCTGCACGGCGGCAAAGTTGATTCCCTCGTGAAAGGCCCCGGTGCTCATGGCGCCATCGCCGACGTAGACCAGCCCGACGCGGGCCTCGCGCCGCATCCGGAACGAGAGCGTCACCCCGGCCATGACCGCCACCATGTCGCCGAGGTGCGAGATCTGGCCGAGAAAACCGCGTTCGAGATCGTTGAAATGGATGTTGAGCTCGCGGCCGCGGGTCGGGCTCTCCGCTTTGGCCATGTATTGCCTAAGCACCTCGACCGGCGTGGCGCCTTTCACGAGCATGGAACCGAGATTGCGAATCAGCGGCGAGAGGATGTCACCCTTATCGAGCGCATACGCGCTTCCGACCGCGTCGGCTTCTTGGCCGAGGGAGCGGAAGAGCCCGCCGATGACCTTCGTCTGGCGGTAGAGATTGACCAGCTTCTCTTCGATCGACCGGGTGAGCCGCATGAAGTAGTAGAGCTCGTGCAGCTGAGCCTGGGAGAGTCCGGCGTGCAGCGCGGGGGTTCCCGGTTCGAGGGTCGAGGTCATTGCGGCGGCGTGGCAGCGTAAGGCATCTGGGGTGGTCAGTACGAACCCCGAAGCACGTGGGTCGGCTCCTCCATGGTATGCACCACCGCCAGGAACCGCTTGGCGAGCTTGTCGATTTCACTCTCCCCGGGCTGGTCGGTCTCGACCGTCACCAGCGTGTAGTGGCCCCCTTCGGCCAGGACGGTCACGGTAAGGCGCCCGATCGGGCCGGCAAACCGGCGGCGGCGGGCGCCCTCTTCGACCGGCGGCAGCCGCGGGGCAAAGAACGCCGCGGCCTTGCGAATGGCCTGATCGGGCGACACGTGGGTCCGATGGAAGTACTTCACCGCCCTACTCCTTGCCGTACTCGTAGTATTCCGAGCCGAGATGGGTGATCTGCTCTTCGCCCATCATCCACCGGAGGGTGTTCTTGAGCTTGGTGTGCTGAATGAAGAGGTCGTGCTCCGGGTAGAGTCCCGGCGCCACCTGCGGGCTCTTGAAGTAGAAGGAGAGCCACTCCTGCACCCCGGACATGCCGGCCCGCTGCGCCAGGTCGAAGAAGAGCGCCAGATCGAGCACCAGCGGCGCCGCGAGAATCGAGTCGCGGCAGAGGAAGTCGACCTTGATCTGCATCGGGTAGCCGCACCACCCGAAGATGTCGATGTTGTCCCACCCCTCCTTGTTGTCGCCGCGGGGCGGGTAATAGTTGATGCGGACCTTGTGATAGAGGTTTCCGTAGAGCTCGGGGTACATCTTCGGCTGCAAGATGTATTCGAGCACACCGAGCTTCGATTCTTCCTTCGTCTTGAAGCTCTCGGGATCGTCCAGCACCTCGCCGTCGCGGTTGCCGAGAATGTTGGTAGAGTACCATCCCGCCACCCCGAGCATCCTCGCCTTGAACATCGGGGAGAGGACCGTCTTGAGCATCGTCTGGCCGGTCTTGAAGTCCTTCCCGCCGATCGCAACCTTCTTGTCCTTCGCGAGTTGCTCGAGCGCCGGGACATCGACCGTGAGGTTCGGCGCACCGTTCGCGAACGGCACCCCCTCCATGATCGCCGCATACGCGTAGAGCATCGACGGCGCGATGGTGATGTCGTTCCCGTCCATCGCCTTCTCGAACGACGCGAGGGTCTGGTGGGCGGGGCCGGGCTGAATGAAGATCTCGGTCGATGCGCACCAGACGATCACCAGCCGGTCGCACCCGTTCTTGGCTTTGAACTCGCGGATGTCCTTCCGAAGCGCTTCGGCGAGATCGCGCTTGGTCTTGCCGCTCTTCACGTTGGTGCCCTGGAGCCGCTTGACGTAATGCTGGTCGAACGCGGCCGGCATCGGCTTGATACCCTGCAGGTAGCTCTTGATAGGAATGACGTGCTCGTGCTTATCGAAGACACCGCACTTGAGGCACGCTTCATAACAGTCGTCGGGAATCGGGTCCCAGGCTCCGAAGACCAGGTCGTCGAGCGCGGTGAGGGGGACGAAATCTTTGATGAGGGGCGTGCGGTTCTCGGTGCGCTTGCCGAGCCGAATCGTCGCCAATTGGGTCAGCGACCCGAACGGGCGCGCCTTGTCACGACGCGCCAACTCGACGCCGGCAATGAAGGTCGAAGCGACGGCACCGAGGCCCACGCAAAGGACGCCAAGCTTTCCCTGGGCCGGGGAGATGGTGCGCGCGGTCGATTCGGCCATTCGGTCAGGTCCTTTCCACCAAGTTGACCCTGGCGAACGCGTCGGCCTCGGGTCGGGGTAGCATGCGTAACTTGAGAGGGGATAAAGATTTACCGTCGAAGGATGGGAGTCAAGATGCGGGCGCTACCGGTGCAGTCGGTCATCCTCCCGAGTTACGCGATAGACGTAGACGAACCGCTGGACCACCGTCACCGTCGAGAAGAAGGCGAGGAGAGCAACGATCACCTGAAGGACGATTCCATTCCGCCCCGCCCCCACCAAGACCGACGGAACGCCAATGGCGAGCAAGCGTTCGGCACGCTGCACGAGGCCAACCTTGCAGTCGATACCGAGTCCTTCCGCGCGGGCGCGGGCGTAGGAGACGATCAACGAGCTCACGATCGCGACCATACACACCACGGCGGTCTCAATGCGCCATTGGACGCCCGGTGCCTTGAGGAGATAGGCGGCAATCCCCACGAAGGTTGCGCCATCGCCCACCCGGTCGAGGGTCGAGTCATAGAAGGCGCCGAACTTCGATACCATCCCACCTCGGCGGGCCACCTGCCCGTCGAAGGTGTCGACGATGCCGCTGGCCAGGAGCAATGCCCCACCCCACCGGATATGGCCAAAGGCAAAAGCCGCCGCGGAGATCACGACAACCAGCGCCCCGATAGTGGTGATGGTGTTGGGTCTGACGTGTGCGCGAAGCAGCCACCCTGAAATGGGATCGGTGGCCGCAAAGAAGATTCGCTCGAGGGACTTAGTGACGAGCTTCATCGGTTTCCAGCGGAGAAGATAGCCTCCCGATCGGGCTCAAGGATAGAGCAGCGCCAACCGTCGGTGGGTCAACCACCCCGCGAGCGGGACCTCCCAGGCCCTGACGATCTCGAAGGGATCCTGGCCGGCCGCCAGCGCCTGGCGAAGAGCGGGGCCCCCCGCCAACCGATCGAGCGCCGCGGCGCGAACGCCGATGCTGTCGGGATGGGTCGCCTGAATGACCGACCAAAGCACAACGGCGGTGAGCGTGGGATCGTAGATCCGCCGGTCGGTCAGGATGAGCCGAATGCCGCGCACCGGTATGCCGCCGTACTTCCCGTCGCCCGGACTCGTGGGCGTGAACGCCACCGCCTCGAAACGGACGCCGGGGAGCCGGTCGCGCGGCAGCGCCGCAAGCACCCTCGCCACATCGAGCCAGGGCGCGCCAACCTGGCGGAACGGGGCGTCGGTTCCTCGACCCACCGAAAGCGAGGTCGCTTCAAAAAGGCAGGTGCCCGGATAGTGGAAGAGACTCTCCAGATCCTTGAGATTCGGGCTCGGCGGGAGAAAGGGCAGCCCGGTCTCGTCGAGCGCCCGAGACCGGTCCCACCCGGCAACTGGAACGATCCGAAGATCGGCGCCGATCGAAAGCTCGGTGTTCGCAAGGCGGGCAAGCTCGCCGAGGGTGAGCCCGTGCCGCATCGGCATCGGCAAAGCGCCCACGAAGGACCGGTACGCCGGGTCGAGCAGATTGCCCTGAACCAGACCGCCGATCGGATTGGGACGATCGAGCACCACCACGATCTTTCCGAGCCGCGCCGCCACCTTCATGACCTCGATCGTCGTGCTCAGGTAGGTGAAATATCGGGCGCCGACGTCGGGAAGATCGACCAGCATCAGGTCGATTCCGGCCAACATCGTGTCGGTGGGAGCGGACGTGCGACCGTAGAGGCTATAGATTGGTAGTCCGGTGGCGCTATCGGTCGTGGAGGCCACCGCCTCCCCCGGATCGGCCGCACCTCGGAAACCATGCTCGGGGCTGAAGAGCGCCACCAGCCTCACTTGGCCGCGAAGCAGCAGATCCACGTCGCTCACGCCGGCCGCATCGACACCGGCATGATTCGAGACCAGCCCGACCCGGCGGCCTCGGACCAGCGCGGTGCTATCGCCGAGCAGTACCTCGATGCCGGGGCGCACCCGGGGGGCGGCGCGCGGCGGAACGTCGCCCGGCTTGGGCGGAGCGCCACAGGCCGCGAGCACCGCCACGAATAGCGCTCCACTCACCCTTGCCGCGAGCTGCCTGTGTCTATGCGCCGTCACCGCATCCTCACTCTGATAGCCCTCGGTCTCTTCACTCCCTCGATGGCCTCCGCGCAGTCCGCACGAGGGCGGGCGGCACCTACGCCGAGGACAGATCAACTCCTCCGCCGCCTGACTCTGCGGCAGCAGGTCGCGCAACTGGTGATGCCGTGGATTCCCGGCACCTATGTGGCCTTCGACGACCGCGCCCTGGAGGAAACGGTCAAATGGGTGGATTCGCTGGAGGTCGGCGGGATCATCGTCTCGGTCGGCTCGCCCATGGATATTGCCGGCAAGCTCAACTTTCTCCAGCGGCGCTCGAAGCAACCGCTGCTGATCTCTTCCGACCTCGAAGGCGGCACCGGTTTTCGATTTCAGGGCGGCACACCTTTCCCCACCAATATGGGTGTGGGCGCGTCGGGGAGCGAGCGGGATGCGTATCTGATGGGGCGAATCACGGCGCTCGAGGGCCGAGCCGCCGGCGTTCATCTGACCTTTTCGCCGGTGGCCGACGTCAACAACAACGCGGCCAATCCGATCATCAACACCCGCTCCTTCGGGAGCGATGCCAACGCGGTCGCGGCGTTGGTCGCCGCGTCGATCAAGGGAACCCAAGATGCCGGTATGCTGGCAACCGCGAAGCATTTCCCCGGGCATGGGGACACCGATGTGGACTCCCACATCTCCCTGCCGATCATCCGCGCCGATTGGCGCCGGCTCGACTCGCTGGAACTGGTGCCGTTCCGCGCCGCGATCAAGGCCGGCGTCAAAGCGGTGATGTCCGCCCATATCGCGCTGCCGGCCGTTGACAAGAGCGATCCTCCGCTCGCGGCGACGCTGGTGCCGGAGATCTTGACCGGCATCCTCCGCGACTCGCTTCACTTCAAGGGGCTCGTGGTCACCGATGCGCTCAACATGGGCGCGCTGGTCAACGTCTACGGGCCTGGCGAAACGGCGGTCCGCGCCTTTCTGGCCGGCACCGACCTGCTGCTGATGCCCTCCGACCCGCGAGCCGCGATCGACGCGATGGTCGACGCGATCAGGTCGGGTCGGATCCCCCGCGCCCGTTTCAATGCCTCGGTGCGCCGCGTCCTCGAGACCAAGGAACGGCTCGGCCTCTTCCGCCGCCGAACGGTGAACCTCGACAACCTTGGCGCGGTCATCGGCCGCCGAGCTCATCGCGACACCGCCTTCGCGGTGTCGCAGCGCGCGCTGGTGCTCGTCCGCGACAGCCTCGGGCTGCTGGACAGCCTTCGGGCCGCGCCGAGGAAAATGGTGGTGATCACGTATGCCGACGCGAACTCCGGTCCGGTCGGCAACACGCTGCTTCCCGAGCTTACCAAGCGCGGACACCAGGTCACCTCGTTCCGGCTCTCCGCCACCAGCGGGCCGGCCAGCTACGACTCCGCCGCCGCCGTGCTGCGCGGAGCTCCGCTGGCGCTCTTTGCGCCGCCGGCCCGATTCGGCGCATGGCGAGGCGGCGGGATTGCCATGCCCGAACCGC
>JABFSM010000117.1 GCA_013140635.1 Gemmatimonadales bacterium | reverse complement strand
CTCGAGGCCAGCGTGAGCCGGCGGATTCCCGGCGCCCTCCGAGTTCGCATTGCCGAAGCGGAGCCGGTGGCGCTCGCGGAGCGAGGGGGGCGTCTCGTTCTCCTCGATGCGGCGGGGCGGGTCCTTCCATTCGACCCGTCGATCGTTGCCGCCGACCTCCCGGTCGCCGACACCGATTCCGGGGTGGCGCGGCTCCTCTCCCGGATTCGAGAGACCGATCCGCGGTTCTTCGGCCGAATCGAGCGGGGATTGAAATGGCGCACCGATGTCGCGCTCGACCTGCCGGCCGGCCGAGTGCTCTTTCGCACTGGGGCCTCGGCCGATGAAATTCGGGACCTTCTTCTCGTGGAGCAATACCTGACCCAAACCGGCAAGCGCTGGAAGGAACTCGACGCCCGCTTCGCGTCGCGGGTGTTCGTACGGGGGATGGGCGCATGAGCGGCGAGCCGCAGCGCCTCGTCGCCGCGCTCGACGTCGGCTCCACTCGGGTGGCGGCGCTGATCGGCGAAATCAGCGACCTCTCCCGCAACCCACGCGTCCGCATTCTCGGCGCCGCCACCGAACGCACCAACGGCATCCGCCGCGGCGTGGTGCGCGACATCGAGGAGACCACCCGCGCCATTACCAAAGCGCTGAAAGACGCGCAGGTCATGGCGGGTGTCGAGGTGGGAACCATCTACTGCGGTGTGGCGGGCGAGCATGTGGCGGCGCGGAGCTCGCACGGAGTCGTGTCGGTCACCGGGAGCGAAATCCGGACCAGCGACGTGGCGCGGGTGAACGACGTGGCGAGCAATATCTCCTTCGGTCGAGATCACGAGTTGCTCCACGCCATCGCCCAGGATTTCCGAATCGATCAGCAGGAAGGGATCACCGAACCGATCGGTATGACCGGTTCTCGGCTCGAGGCGGAGGTCTACCTCGTTACCGTGCTGTCGAGCGCGCTGCAGAACCTCCGCAAGTGCGTGGAGCGGGCCGGATACCGGGTCGGCGAGTTCGTGCTCGAGCCGCTGGCGGCATCGCTCGCGGTGCTGACGCCGGACGAGCGGGAGCTCGGCTGCGCCATCGTCGAGCTGGGCGGCGGGTCGACCAATGTCTCGATCTTCCATAGCGGCAAGATCCGCCACACCGCCAGCTCGACCTTCGCCGGCGGGCATGTCACCAACGACCTCGTGCACGGGTTGCAGGTGACGCAACTCGACGCGGAACGGATCAAGGAGCGGTTCGGCGCGGCGTACGAGCCCCTCGTGCCCGAAACCGACATCTTCCAATTGCCCGGCACCCCGGGGCAGGGACCGAGAACGGCGCATCGGCGGGTGCTCGCGCACATCATGCACATGCGGCTCCAGGAAGTGTTGGAGCTCGCGCTCGACGAAATCTCTCGGGCGGGGTACCGCCAGCGCCTCCCTGCTGGCATCATTCTGACCGGTGGCGGCGCGGCGACTCCCGGAATCGTGGAGCTCGGCCGGGAGGTGTTCGCGCTCCCCGTTCGAGTGGGCACGCCCGGCGACCACCTCACCGGTCTCGTCGACAGCGTCGAATCTCCCCGCATGGCGGTTCCGGTCGGTTTGCTCATGTACGGCGCAAAGCAAGCGGTAACGACCGGCGGCCTTCAGGAAGGGCGGCGGTCGCCCGCGGTCGAAAAGGTGCTCGGTCCGGTGAAACGATGGCTTCAGGACAACTTCTGAGAACGCGAGGGCCCATCCCATGATCTTCGAGCTCGAAGAGAACACCGCGCAGCACGCCCGCATGAAGGTCATCGGCGTCGGCGGCGGCGGCGGCAACGCCGTCAACCGAATGATCGAAGAGCGGCTGGTGGGTGTCGAGTTCATCTCGGTCAACACCGACGCCCAGGCGCTCACCAAGTCGAAGTCGGACATCAAGGTCCAAATCGGCAAGAAGCTCACCCGCGGGCTCGGCGCGGGGGCGCGGCCCGAAATCGGGCGCCAGGCTATCGAGGAAAACCGCGACGAAGTGCTCGCCGCCCTCCAGGGCGCCGACCTCGTCTTCGTCACCTGCGGCATGGGGGGCGGCACCGGCACCGGCTCGGCGCCGGTCATCGCGCAGATGGCGCGCGACATCGGGGCGCTCACCGTCGGGATCGTCACCAAGCCCTTCCTCTTCGAGGGGCAAAAGCGGATGAAGCAGGCCGAAACCGGGATCATGGAAATGCGCCGCGGAGTCGACACCATGATCGTGGTGCCGAACGAACGGCTCATGGCGGTGGTCGGCAAGGGGTTCAAGTTCGAGGACGCCCTCAAGAAGGCCGACGAGGTGTTGCTCAACGCCACCCAAGGGATCGCCGACCTGATCACCCGCACCGGCTTGATCAATGTGGACTTTGCCGACGTGCGGACCGTCATGCAGAACGGCGGCTCAGCGCTCATGGGCACCGGCAGCGGCAAGGGGGAGAACCGGGCTCTCGAGGCGGCGCAGCAGGCCATTTCGAGCCCCCTGCTCGACAACATCTCGATCTCCGGCGCGAGCGGGGTGCTGATCAACATCTCGAGCAGCGACATCACGATGGGCGAAGTGACCCAGATCAGCGAAATCATCCACGACGCCGCCGGCGATCAGGCCGAGATCATCTTCGGGTCCTGCACCGACGCGTCGCTGGGCGGAGAAATCCGGGTGACGGTCATCGCGACCGGATTCGACCGCGCCATCACCGGCGAACAGGTTCCGCAGCGCCAATCCGGCGTCTTGCCCTTTGCCGAGAAGAAGCGCGCGGTCGGGGGCGGTGGCCCGGTGATCGCCGGCGGTCCCGCAACGGTAACGCCCGGCAGCCCGCGCACCGTGACGCCGCGGGCGTCTGGGCCCGGCAAAGGCGCCACCACGCAGGGCGATGTGCCCGATATGGAGATCCCGACCTTCATCCGGCGGCAAATGGACTGATGCGCTGGTTGCGGGTCGCGATACCCCTGGCGGTGATCACCGCCGCGGCCGGACTTGCCCTCACGGGGCGGTGGCCGTGGCGGCGCCTTGAGGTTGCCGCTCCGCCGCCGGTGGCCCTGATCCGTCCCCTGCAGGAATCGGCCGACACCCTCCGGCGCGGTGAAACCCTCGGCGATCTCTTCGACCGCCGAGGGCTTCCGTCGTTCGATCTGGTGGCCCTTCTCGAACGGACCGGCCTCGATCCGCGCCGGCTGCGTGCCGGCCTGGTCGTTCACTTCAAGCAGGAAGCGGGGGACAGCGTGCCGAGCATGCTCTCGGTGCGGACCGGTCCGGAAGAGCGGCTCGCCGCCCGGCGCCTGGACGATGCATGGCGCGCCGAACGGCAGCCGGTGGCGTGGACGAAGGAGATCGTCCGGATCGAGGGGCCGATCGACAATTCGCTGTACGAAGCGCTGGATGCACGGATTCCCGATGAACTCCTCGACGCCGGCAACCGGGTGCGCCTGGCCTGGGATCTGGCCGACGTCTACGCTTGGTCGATCGATTTCAACCGCGACATCCAGCTCGGCGATCGTTTTGCCGTTATGATCGAGCGCGAGGTGTCCGAGCTGGGCGAGGTGCGAAGCGGTAACGTGCTCGCCGCCGATCTGCTGGTCTCGGGCAAGCACCTCACCGCCTATCGGTTCGAGCCGGTTGGGAGCTCCGCGCGCTACTACGACGCCGAGGGCAACTCGCTCCGGCGCGCTTTCCTCCGCGCACCGGTGGAGTTCCGCCGGATATCGTCGTCGTTTTCGCGCTCGCGACTCCATCCGGTGCTCGGCATCTGGCGGCGTCACGAGGGCACCGACTACAGCGCGGGGAGCGGCACGCCGGTTCTCGCCTCCGGAGATGGCGTGGTCCTTCAGGCGGGGCGGGCCGGAGGCTACGGCAATCTCGTCGAGCTCCGGCACATGAACGGGATCACCACGCGCTACGGCCATCTGCGCGGATTCGCCCGCGGCGTTCGCGCCGGCAGCCGGGTGAGCCAGGGGGATGTGATCGGCTACGTCGGGGCCACCGGCCTCGCGAGCGCCGCGCACCTGCACTACGAGTTCCGCATCAACGGCGTCGCGCGCGATTCCCGCCGCGTCGAGCTCGGCAACGGCAAGCCGATCGAACGGAGCCTTCTGGCCCTGTACACGCAGGAGCGCGATCGTTTGGCGCTGGTGCTCGGCGTTGCCGGGCAACCGACGGTGGCGCGGGCGGAGTAGCCCTCGGCGCATTGCCGCGCCACTTTTCCCTTCATGCCGGTTCTGATCCTTCTCCTGGCCGCGGCGGCGGCCGTGCTCTCGTACCGCCTCTTAGAGGGGTGGGGCCCGAAGAGCTGGGTACCGGCGCTTTGCCGTGCCGGCGGCTGGGGCGCGATTTCCCTGCTCATCGTGAACGCGTCCTGTCCGGCGCGCGCCGGATCGGAACCAGCGCTGGTGCTGCTGGATGGGTCGTTGAGTATGATCGCGGGAGGAGGGAAGGGGGAAGAAGGAAGAGGACGATGGACCGAGGCCCTCGCGCTTGCCCGATCTTTGGGCGAGGTCCGCATCGTCGGCGCCCTCCCCGGCGATACGCTTCCCACCGGCGGCCGGTCGCGGCTTGCCACCGCCATTGCGGGAGCGCGGGCGTCGAACCGCCGAGTGATCGTCGTGACCGATGGAGAGATCGAGGATGCGGACGCGATTCCCCCCGAAGCGCTCGCGGGAGTGGAGGTGCGCGTGCTCGAGCGGAAGCTGAGCGCCGATCTGGCCATTACCCGCCTCGAAGGGACCACCCGCATCACACCGGCCGACTCGCTCCGGCTCGACCTCGAAGTGGAGTCGTTTGGCACGCCGGGCGCCAAGACGGTGCAAGTGACCGCGCGCGAAGGGGACCGGGTCTGGCTTCGCGGAGCGGTCGTGCTCGATCCGGCGGGACGGGGGCGCGCCGTCCTTCAAGGACCGGTGCCCCAGGTGCCCGCGGGGGCGCACACCCTGACGGTGGCGTTGGTCGGCGCCGCGGATGCCGAGCCGCGCAACGATGCGCGGCTCCTGGTGGTGACGGTGGTGCCGACCCCCGGCGTCGTGCTTCTCGCGAGCCCGCCCACCTGGGAGAGCCGGTTCTTGCTCGAGACGCTGCGCGACGTGTCGGCGCTGCCGGTGCGCGGCTATCTGGAAACCGAGCGGGGGCGCTGGCGCCGTGCCGGCGACCTGCGCCCGGTGCCCACCGCCGAAGTGCTGGATGCGGCGCGCCGGGCCGATCTGCTCATCACGTTAGGTACTGTTGGCCAGGTGCCGAGCCGAGCCCGGAGCCGGTGGGTGTGGCCGCCAACGGTGCCGGCCCCCGGCGCGATCGGCGACTGGTACCTTTCGGTGCCGCCGGCGACGCCGGTCAGCGGAGCCTTCGCCGGGCTCGCGGTGGACTCGTTCCCACCGGGCACGGCGCTCTCGGTGCTCACGCCGGGGCCAAGGGCCTGGACCGGCCTCACCGCGCAACTCACCCGCCGCGGCGCGGTGCGGCCGGTCATGACGGGACAGGACACAGCCGGGGTCCGGCGCGTGGTCACCGCCATCGACGGCCTCTGGCGCTGGGCGTTCCGCGGCGGCTCGAGCGAACAGGGTTATCGCGCTCTCGTGGCCTCGACGGTCTCCTGGCTCCTCGGCGGTGCCGACTCGGCGGCCGGCCGGGCGCGCCTTTCCCGCAATGTCGTGCAGCAAGGCCGCCCCGCCATCTTCGAAGCGGTTGGCGCGCCCGACAGCGGGAGGGTAATTCCCATCGAGCTCTCCGGGCCCTCCGGCGTTCGGCGTGATACCCTCATCTTCGACGGCGCCGGCCGGGCCGAGCTCCTGGCGCCGCCCGGAGTCTGGCGATACAAGCTGGCCGGCGGCGGAGAGGGAACGCTCGCGGTAGAGGAGTATTCCGACGAATGGCTCCCGGCACCGAGGACCCTCGCTGCCAGAGAAGCGTCGGTCGCTCCCGCCGGAGAGCGGATCTCCCTTCGTACATATGTCTGGCTCTTCGCGCTGGCAGTGATGGCGTTTGCGGGAGAATGGTTTGCGAGGAGGCGGCTGGGTTTACGATGATCGTTGTTCGCTATTCGCCACGCGCCATTCGCTCAGGCCTCAGCGAATAGCGGATAGCCAATAGCGAATAGCCAATAGCGAATAGCGAATAGCCAATAGCGAATAGCCAATAGCGAATAGCGAACATGACCGATCGCATCACTCAAAGATCCAAGCAATCCCTCTGGTCCCGCCTCAAGCGGGTCGCGCTCACGGACGTCGGGGCCCTTGTGCGCGGGTTCAAGGCCGCCGACATCGAAGCGATGGAGCGGCTCCTCCTCGAGGCTGACTTCGGCATTGCGGCCACCACCGACCTTGTGGAAATGCTCGAAGATGGCGTGCGGCGCGGCCGGCTCAAGAACGAGGACGACATCCAGGCGGCGGTGCGGACCCGGCTCACCGAGCTGCTGTCGAGCCCAGACGATCCCGGCGCCATCAGGAAGGCGGCCGCGGGCCCGACGGTGATTCTGATCGCCGGCGTAAACGGGGTCGGGAAGACGACCTCGATCGCGAAACTCGCCCGGCGGCTCACCCGGCAGGGGGAAAAAGTCCTCCTTGCCGCGGCCGATACCTATCGGGCCGGTGCCGTGGCGCAGCTCGAGACCTGGGCGGATCGCCTCGGCCTCCCGATCGTCTCCGGGGCCGCGGGGGGAGACCCCGCCGCCGTCGCCTTCGATGCCCTTGCGGCGGCGGAGACCAGAGGGAGCACTGTAGTCATCATCGACACGGCCGGGCGGCTGCATACGCAGGAGGGGCTCATGGATGAGCTCAAGAAGGTCGCCCGGGTCATCGGACGTAAGGCGCCGGGCGCGCCGCACGAGACCCTGCTGGTGCTCGACGGCACGGTCGGGCAGAATGCGGTGCAACAGGGAAAGCTCTTTGCCGAAGCGGTCTCTCCCACCGGCCTGATTGTGACCAAGCTCGACGGCACCGCCCGCGGCGGCTCGGTGGTGGCGCTCCGGCGCGAGCTCGCCCTCCCCATTCGCTTCCTCGGCACCGGCGAGCAGGCCGACGACCTCGAGGTCTTCGACGCCGCCCGGTTTGCCGCCGACCTCCTCGGCGAGGGGTAGGGTGCCGCCGCTTCGCCTCGACACGCCGGTCAAATTCCTGAAGGGTGTGGGGGAGCGCCGGGCGGAGGCGCTTGAGCGTCTCGGCATCAGCACCGCGCAGGATCTCCTCTGGCATCTACCGCACCGTTATATCGACGCCTCGACCGTGACGCCGCTCAATCAGGCCAAAGTCGGAGCGGACGTGGCCTGCGTCGGCCGAGTGGTGTCGAAAGGGGTTCTGCCGACCCGGAAGGGGCTGCGGATCTTTCATGCGGTGCTGCGTGATGGGAGCGGGGCACTCGAATGCGCGTGGCCCGGCCAGGCCTTTCTCGATCGCACCATCGAGGTCGGGCAGACGCTGCTCGTGGCGGGTCCGATCCGGTTCTACCATGGCCGGCAGATGGCACCGAGGGAGTACTTGATAC
>JABFSM010000011.1 GCA_013140635.1 Gemmatimonadales bacterium | reverse complement strand
ATCTTCGTCCGCTTCGTCGACTGGTCGGAGCGAAAGCGTTCCGCCCAGCAGATTATCGAAGTGCTTCGCCCGCAACTCTCACAGATCTCCGGGGTGCAGGCCTTCGCCAACAATCCCCCCGCCTTCGGCGGCTTCGGATCGGCGGTCCAGTTCATCATCCGAAATCCCAATTTCGACTCCCTCTTCGTTGGGATGGACGCGATGCTCAAGCGGGCCCGCCAGGTCCGCGGGCTCACCAACGTCGACACCGACCTCCGCGTCAACAAGCCGGAACTCGCCGTTTCCTACGAACGCGACCGGGCCGAGGATCTCGGCGTCCCAGTGCGCGATGTGGCCAGCACCATGCAGGCCATGCTGGGCGGCCAGCGCGCCAGCACCTTCACCCGGAACAACAAGCTCTATTACGTGATGGTGCAGCTCTCTCCGGAAGAACGCGCCACGCCGACCGATATGAGCGGCCTTGCGGTCCGGGGCCGGAACGGGGAACTCATCAAGCTCGAACAGCTTGCTTCCGTGAAGGAGGGGGTCGGTCCGAGGCAGCTCAATCACTACATGCGCGTCCGGTCGGCCAATCTCTCCGCCGGCCTGGCGGCGGGATTCACCCTGGGCGAGGCGCTCGACTCTCTGGAACGAATCGCCGCGGAAGTGCTCCCCTCGGGCTCGACGATCGCCCTGGGCGGCGAATCCCGCGAGCTTCGCGAGAGCGGCACCTCGCTCTACTTCGCCTTCGCGCTGGCGCTGATCTTCGTCTTCATGGTGCTTGCCTCGCAGTTCGAGTCGTTGGTGCATCCCTTTACGGTGCTCATGGCGGTGCCGCTGGCGGTCACCGGCGCGCTCTTTACGCTCTTCATTGCCAAGTCGAGCATCAATCTCTATAGCCAGATCGGGATGATCCTGCTCATAGGACTCGTCACCAAGAACTCCATCCTGCTGGTGGAGTACACCAATCAGCTGCGGGAGAAGGGGATGGAGGTCGTCGAAGCGCTTCTCGAAGCGGGCCGCATCCGCCTCCGCCCCATTCTCATGACCTCGGTCGCCACCATCATGGGCGCGGTACCGATCGCCCTCGGGTTGGGCGCCGGGTCGGTGAGCCGCCGTCCCCTGGGGTATGCGATCGTCGGCGGGGTGCTCTTCTCGACCGCGCTGACCCTCTTCCTCGTGCCGGTCGTCTATTCGCTCATGGAGGGGTTGCGGGTGCGGATCGGTCGCGTACGGCATGGCGCGGCGGCCGCCACCCATGCGATGGGCGCGGAATGATCGCCCTGCTTCTCGTCGTCGCGGCCGCCCCGCAGGCGCCGGCCGCCGACTCCATGCCTCGGATCACTCTGGCCGAGGCGCTCAACCGTGCCGCGCGGCTCGATCCGAATTACGTGCGCGCTCTCGGGACGGTGGACAACGCCGCGTGGGCGCGCCGCGCCGCGATGAGCGCGATGATCTTTCCCTCCATCACCGTCGGTAGCGACTACACCAATTTCTCCACTCAGCAATTCAACGTCGGTACCGGCGCCCCGGCGTCCACCAGCGCGACGGCACGGATCGATGCCCGGTTCGAACTCTTCGCCGGCGGCCGAAAGTTTGCCACCCTGAGCCAGGCCGGCGCCGACTTGGAAAGCGCGCGGGCGGGGGAGCAACAGCAGCGCTTTCTGACCGCCCTCACCACCGAGGCTGATTACTACGCGGTCCTGAGCAATCGGGAGTTCGTCGATGTGAGCCGCGACCGGGTTCGCCGCGCCGGGGAACAACTCGTGGTGGCGCGCGCCCGGGTGCTGAGTGGCGCCGCGGTGCAAACCGATTCGCTGCAACTGCTGCTCGAACTCAATCGGGCTCGGGTCGGCCTCTTGCAAGATGAGGCTCGCCTGCGGGTCGCACGGCTCGTCCTCGGCCAGCGCGTCGGGGCCTCCGGCGGAATCGATGCCGCGCCGCTCGACACCGCCCGCGCTCCCGATCTCCCGCTGTCGCTGGTCGAGGCAATGACGCAGGCTGTCGAGCAGGGGCCCGAGTACCGGGTGGTGCGCGCCAACGAGCGCTCCGCCGAGGCCGCGCTCAAGGCACGCCGGGCGAGCTACCTTCCCTCCCTGTTCTTGAGCGCCAACGAAACCACCTTCGGCGACCAGTTCTATCCCGAGGGCCTGACCCGGCGGACCCTCACGGTCAGCCTCTCCTTTCCGCTCTGGGACAACGCTCAGCGGGAGCTGGCCTACGCCCGCGCCAAGAACGCCCGGGAACTGGCCCGCGCCATCCGGGCCGATCTCGAGCGCGCCGCCGAAGCCGACGTCACCTCGGCGTGGGAAGCATACCAGACCGCCCGGGCCACGACCGAATACTCCGCCCAGGGACTGGTCGTGGCGCGCGAATCGTACCGAGTGCAGGAGGCCCGCTACCGCGCCGGGGCCAGCACCATTCTCGACCTGCTCGACGCCCAGGCCGGCCTGACCCAGGCCCAGGCGGACCTCGTGCAAGCACGTTATGCGGCCCGCCTCGCCCTTGCCGGGCTCGAGGCCATCCTCGGCCGCCGACTCTTCAGCGACAAGGATCCTTCGTGAGGGGACTCTCTATCATGGCGATGGCGGTTTTGGCCAGCGCCTGCGGCAATTCGTCCGGGACGCCGGCCCCCGGCTCGGCCGGCCGAAGCGGGGCGGGGGGCGGCGGCCGAGGTAATGGCGGCCCGGTGCCGGTTGAGGTGGTGCTCGTGCGTGCCGACACCGTGATCGACGCGATCACCGCCACCGGACAGATCGAGCCGATCCAGTCGATCCAACTCCGTCCGGAAGTCGACGGCCGACTGGTGGAGATCTTGGTGCGGGAGGGAGTCGAGGTCGCCCAGGGTACGCCGCTCTTCCGGGTCGACGATGCCGAACTCAAGGCGCAGGTGGCCCGCGCCCAGGCCGACCGCGATCTGGCGCAACAGGCGCTGACCCGGACTCGCGCGCTCCTGGCCGATAAGGCCGCCGCGACCGCCGATGTCGAACGCGCCGAAGCCCAGATGCGGAGCACTCAAGCGGGGCTCGACCTGCTGCAGGTCCGCCTCGACCGGACCGTGGTCCGCGCTCCCTTTGCGGGCGTCACCGGTCAGCGCCTGGCGAGCCTAGGCGACTACGTGAACAACCAGACCCGGCTCATCACCCTGCAAACCGTGAATCCTCAGCGCGCCGCCTTTCAGGTGCCGGAGCGCTACGCCGACCAGCTCAAGGTCGGCCAACGGGTCCTCTTTCGGGTGGCGGCGCTGCAGAGTCGGGATTTCATCGGCACCGTCGATTTCGTCGACCCGCTGGTGCAGCTCCCCAGCCGCACCATCACGATCAAGGCGCTGGTGGCGAATCCGAAGCGTGAGCTGCAAGCCGGGATGTTTATCGAAGCACGCCTGGAGACCGCCACTCGGCCCACCGCCCTGGTCGTTCCCGAAGATGCGGTGAGCCCCTTTGCCGGCGCGATGTACGTCTGGGTGGTAAAGGACGACAAAGCGGAGCGCCGCGAAGTGACACTCGGAGTCCGCACCCCAGGCTATGTAGAGATCGTTCGGGGACTCGAGCTTGGCGAGCAGGTGGTGGTGGGCGGGACCGACCGCCTGCAGCCCAGTGCCGCCGTGAAGCCGACGGTGGTCAACCGGGATCCGAAGCGGCCGGGAAGTGATCGCGGGACGTGACGCCGTGCGCTATTCGCTATTCGCTACTCGCTACTCGCTAAGGGTAGGTGGCGAATAGCGAATAGCAAATATCGAATATCCTAAGCCAACCACATTTTATCATAAAAACACTAACACTTATACTATCCGATTGCTTTTTTAGGATACCCGCGGTAGACTGTTCCATTCCCGGACCCCTACCGACCCACCGCGGAGCCCATCGATGAGCGGCGAACTCAGAGACTTTCTGGAAATCCCCTACGACCGGCTGGAGGAGCTCAACCTGGAGGCCAAGTCGGAGCGGCTGGCGCGCACCGCACCCGATAAGGTCCGGGACAAGCGCATGAAGTACCTCGCCGACGAAAAGCGGATCAAGGCGGTCACCGTCTGCTTCGCCGATCTCGAAGGCCGGCTTCATATGCTCGACTACGACAAGAAGTTTCTCCTCAAGTCGGCCGACAACCTCACCTTCGACGGCTCGTCCATTCGCGGTTTTTCTCAGCAGGCGGAGTCCGACCTCCGCCTGGCTATCGACTGGCCCGCGTTCTACATGCTGCCGTCCGATGTCTTCGGCCCCGGCAAGGTTCTCGTCTTTGCGGACGTGCTCGAGAAAGACGGGACGCCCTACGTGGCTGACATGCGCGCCAAGCTCAAGAGCTATCTCGGCCGGCTCTACCAGAAAGAGGGCTACACCTGCAACGCCGCCAACGAGATCGAGGGCTTCCTCTTCAAGGGCCGGGACGCGGAGCGGCACTACCACGAGACCGGCCGGTTCGAGTTCATCAGCACCGGGGGCTACTATCACTCGCTCCCCGGCGACGCACTGCGCACCTTCATCGATACCGCTGCGGAAGTGCAGCGCGCGATGGGCTTTGCCAACGAGAAGGACCATCCAGAGGTGGCGCCCTCGCAGTTCGAAATGAACTACTCCTACACCGAGGCCAGCATCGCGGCCGACCAGGTGCTCCTCTATAAGCTGATCTGTCGGCAGGTGGCGGCTCGCCTCGATATGACCGCGAGCTTTCTCCCCAAGCCGGTCACCGGGGTGAACGGCAGCGGCATGCACACCAATCTCTCGGTGAGCCAGAAGGGAAAGAACCTCTTCTTCGACGTGAAGGGGCCCGACAAGCTGTCCAAGCTTGGCTGGAAGTTCATCGATCGGATACTCACCAGCGGGCAGGACATCTGTCTCCTCTTCAACCCGAGCGTCAACGCCTATCGTCGCCTCGACCCGCACTTCGAGGCGCCCAACCAGATCAAGGCCTCCGCGGTCGATCGCGGCTCGATGGTTCGCATTCCCCTCGGCAACGAAAAATCGGCTCGCATCGAAGTGCGGTCGATCGCACCCGACGCCAATCCGTACCTGGCCATCTACACGATGTTCAAGACCGGATTCGAAGGGCCGATCGAGAAGGATGACGGCGAGAAGCGCCGCGACCGGACCCGTTTCCTGCCGGACAATATTTACGACGGGATCCGGCTCATGAAGGGCAGCAAGTTCGTCTCCGACCTTCTGGGTGAGTCGGTGGCCAAGCGCTACGCCGACCTCAAGCTGGCGTCGGCCGAGCGTTGTCCGAAGGCGCTGGGGACCCAGATCAAGATTCCAGAAATCCAGTTCCACCATGAGGTGACCAACCAGTATCTCTGGTCGATGTTCTAGCGAGGAGGGAAGCGGGAAGAGGGAGGAGGGTCTTTTCCTCCCTCTTCCCGCTTCCCTCCTCACTATCTTCCACCATGCGCCGCCTTCTCCTCCTCGCCGCGATTTCGACCCCGCTAGCCGCTCAACAGACCAAACCCGAACGCTCCGGCTTCTTGGAAACGTCGAGCCACGCCGACGTGCTCGGATTCGTGGACTCGCTCCAGAAGCTTGGCGCCGGTATCCGGGTTGGGCGGCTGGGCCTGAGTCCCCAGGGCCGCGTGCTTCCGTATATCATCGCGTCGCGGCCGCTCGTGGATGGGCCGGCCGAGGCGCACCGAAGCGGCAAGCCGGTGTTCTACGTACAGGGGAACATTCATGGCGGCGAGGTGGAGGGGAAAGACGCCGCCCTGGCGATCCTTCGCGATCTCACCCTCGGTTCGCTACGACCCCTCCTCGACAGTCTCGTTCTCGTCATCGTGCCGATCTACAATGCGGATGGCAACGACGCGATGGGCTCGGGAGAGCGCACCCGCTCCGGTCAGAATGGCCCCGCCATCGTTGGCTTGCGATCCAATGGGCAGGGTCTGGACCTCAATCGCGACTACGTCAAACGCGAGGCTCCCGAAACCCGCGCCTCGGCTCGCCTCATCGAGGCGTGGGACCCGGACCTCTTCATCGATCTGCACACGACCAACGGCAGCTATCATGGCTACGCCCTGACCTATGCGCCGGGGCTGAATCCGAACTCGACCCCCTCAAACGACTATATCCGGGACACCTTTCTTCCCGCGGTGCGCCAGCGGGTCCGGGCGCGCCACAAGCAGGAAATGTTCTGGTACGGCAACTTCCGAAACCAGGATCCCGATTCGCTGGTGTTAGGATGGGAGACGTACGATCCACGGCCCCGCTTCGGCACCAACTGGGCTGGCATGCGCGGTCGGATGGCGATTCTCTCCGAAGCCTACAGTAATGCGGACCTCAAGACTCGCATCGATGCGACCTACAACTTCCTGCTCGAGGTCTTCCGCCAGGCCAATGCCGAGCGGCAGATCATCAAGTCGCTGAACGCCGCCTCCGGACGGCAGCGTCCAGATTCCGTGGTGGTTCGGTCGACCTTCGCGCCCCCGGTGGTGCAGGATGTCATTGCCGAGATCACCGAACGTGCCGATCAAGGCGCGGGTCCCTTTGCACGGCGGCGGCGTACCGGCGTGTTCAAGACGATCCGGATGCCGGTCTTCGACCGATTCACGGCGCTTCGCAAGGAGGCAATGCCGTCCGCCTACCTCTTTGCGCCGCAGCACATCGAAGTGGCCGACCTCCTACGCGCGCAGGGTGTCCAAGTCCAGCGGCTCAGTGCGGCATGGAGCGGGGCGGGGGAGGCGTTTCAGATCGACAGCCTGGTGGTCGACCCGCTCTTCGAGGGGCACCGGGCCATTCGGTTGGAGGGAAAGTGGGCGCCGGGAACCGTCGCGGCCACCGCGGGGTGGTATCTGGTGCCGACCGACCAACGGCTCGGCGTCTTCGCCGCTTACCTTCTGGAGCCGGGGTCGGAAGATGGCCTGGTAACGTGGAACTTCTTCGACCGGAACCTGCGCCGCGGCGCGATGGCACCGGTCGTTAGGGTTCGAGCGCCGATCGTGCTGCCGGCCGAACTCGTCCCATAGCGCCTTGACCCCGATGCTCGAACCCGGCGTACGAGCCCCCACCTTCACCCTCCGGTCCGACGCGGGCGACCTGGTCCGGCTGTCTGACTTCAAGGGTAAGAAGGTGGTCCTCTACTTCTACCCGGAAGACGACACCCCCGTCTGCACCGTGCAGGCATGCGGTTTTCGCGACGAGTGGGGGGCGCTCAGGGAGGCTGGAGCGGTGGTGCTCGGCGTTTCGCCCGACGATGTGGGCTCCCACGCCCGCTTCAAGAAGCGCTATAAGCTTCCTTTCATGCTCCTCGCCGATCCGGAGCATGTGGTGGCGGGGCAGTACGGCGCTTGGGGCCAGAAGCAAATGTTCGGCATCAAGTTTCAGGGCATGCGGCGCAATACGTATATCATCGACGAAAAGGGAGTTCTTACACACGTGTTCGAGAATGTCAGAACGAAGGGGCATGCCAAGAGAGTGTTGGAGGCGATTCGATGATCGCGCGACCGATCTTCGCCCTGTTGTTCGTGTCGGCGTGCGCGCCGTCGGTGGGGAGAGTCGGCGGTGTCGGCGGTGACACACCGGCGAGCAACGTTTTCCATGCGCCTGAGCCCGGCGAATCGCATCTCCGGAACATTCGCCAGTTGACCTTTGGGGGCAACAATGCCGAGTCGTATTTTTCCCGGTCTGGGCGGCAACTGATCTTCCAACGCCAGGAAAAGCTCGACGAAGGGTGCGATCAAGAGTACATCATGAACGTGGACGGGTCCGGGATGCGCCGCATCTCGAACGGCTTGGGCCGGACTACCTGCGGGTTTTTCTACGACGGCGACCGCCGGGTGCTCTATTCGTCGACCTTCCGGCATGACAAGGCCTGTCCCGCCCGTCCCGATCAGTCGCTCGGGTACGTCTGGCCCCTTGGCCACCTGGAGATCTACACCTCGCGGACCGATGGGTCGGATCTTCGCCAGCTCACCCACAACGGCGCGTATAACGCCGAAGCAACCGTCTCGCCGGACGGGCAGCGCATCATCTACACCAGCACCAAGGATGGCGACATCGAGCTCTATACGATGAGCATCGATGGGACCGATATTCGCCGAGTTACCAATCGGATCGGCTACGACGGCGGCGCATTTTTTTCCCCCGATGGCACCCGAATCGTTTGGCGGGCGGCCTACCCGGTCTCGGCGGCCGACACCGCCGACTACCTCAGGCTGTTGGGCAACCGCGCGGTTCGGCCCGCGCGGGTGGAGCTCTGGGTGGCTAACGCCGACGGGAGCGATGCGCGGCAGGTCACCCGCCTGGGCGGCGCCAACTTCGCGCCGTATTTTCATCCCGATGGGAAGCGGATCATCTTCTCCTCGAACTATGAGAATCCGCGGAGTGGGAGGTTCGATCTCTTTCTGGTCAACGTGGACGGCACCGGTCTCGAGCGGGTCACTACCCACCCCGATTTCGACAGCTTCCCGATGTTCAGTCCTGACGGCCGGAAACTCGTCTGGGCCTCCAACCGTCATGGCAAGCAGACTGGCGATACCGATATCTTTATAGCCGACTGGGTCAACTGAGGGGTGAGGAATCCGTGAAGTCGTTCGCGCGCTGGTTGTGGGACTGGACCAAGTCGATTGCCGTGGCGTTGGTGGTCTGGTTTTTCCTCCGGACCTTCCTGGTCGAGGCGTTTCGCATCCCGTCGGGGAGCATGGAAAACACGCTCCTCGTCGGCGATTTCCTTTTCGTGAACAAGCTACTCTACGGCGCCGAGGTGCCGCTTCTGCGCAAACGGCTTCCCGCCATTCGAGAGCCGCGCCGGAACGAAATCCTCGTCTTCGATTCGGTGGAGGAAGAGGGCCTCAAGGTGGTGAAGCGCCTGATCGGGGTGCCTGGGGACACCCTCTCGATGGCCAACGGCAAGCTGAGCCGGAACGGCGCGGCGGTCGAGGAGCCGTGGGCCATCCATACCGACCCTGCCGCCAACGCCGACCCGCTCCAGCGCGAACAAATGCGCCGGTGGCAGCTACCGCATCTGGTGGACGGCATCAACGCCGACCTCTACCGCCCCGATCTCAACAACTGGGGCCCGATCGTCGTGCCCGCCGATTCGTTCTTCATGATGGGCGACAACCGCGACGGCTCCTACGATGGTCGATATTGGGGCTTTCTCCCGCGCCTGAATGTGCGCGGCCGTCCCCTCCTCGTGTACTACAGTTTCGACGGTAATACCTATCGGCCGCTACCGTTCTTCACCAACATCCGCTGGAGCCGGATCTTCTCCATTCCGCAGTGATGTTAGGATTCAGGAATCAGGATTCAGGATTGAGAGATTCCCTGAATCCTGAATCCTGACTCCTGACTCCTCTCCCTGTGACCTAGATCACAAAACCGCGGTTCCTGTTTACCTGCCCCCGCTTCACTCCTATCTTGGCAGCATGACTTCCCGGGTCCTTCCGCTGCTCTTGGCGCTCGCCGCCTGTGCCCCCGCCCGCCCCGCGCCGGGGGTGACGCCGGAACAGCTCGCCCTATTGGACGCCCGTCGGGCGGCGCGGCCGAACGATGCGGGGAGCCTGACCGACGTCGGCATAGCGTTCTATCGGGCCGGAGAGTTTTCCCGGGCCAAGGATGCCCTCACCGCCGCTCTTGCGCTTACCCCATCCTTCCGCGCCGCCGTGCACCTCGGTCTGGCGTACGAGGGTCTCGGCGATCGTGAAGCAGCATTGGATGCCTATCGGCTGAGCACGGCGATGCGCGCCACCGCCGCCGAACGCCGGCCGGTCGAAACCCGTCTCATCGCGCTCACCCGCGAGCGCCTCGCGCTCGAGGCCCGAAGGGCCGTTGCCGAGGAGGCCCGCCTTTCCGCGCTGCCGCCCGCTCCGAACACGATCGCCGTGCTTCCTTGGGTCTACCTCGGCGGCAATCCCGAGCTCAAACCGCTCGAGCGGGGCCTGGCTCATCTCGTCATGAGCGACCTCGCACGCGTGTCGCGCCTCACTCTCGTCGAAAGGGAGCGGGTACAGGCGATCGAAGAGGAGCTGGCGCTCGCCGGCGGGTCGAGAACCGAACCGGGAACGGCGGCGCGCTCCGGCCGGCTGCTCCGTGCCGCGGCGGTCGTTCAGGGGGTGATACGCGAAAGCCCGGATGGGGCGCTCCGTCTCGACGCGAACGTGGTGGACGCCATCACGACATCGGTGCGCGCGACCGAATCGGTGTCAGACCGGCTGGAGCGCCTCTTCGCCATGGAGAAGGCCGTCGTGCTCGGCCTGCTGTCCGAGCTTCAGATTACGCTCAGCCCCGCCGAGCGGCGCGCGATCACCGAGCGTCCCACCGCCGATCTCCAAGCTTTTCTCTCGTTCAGCCGGGGTCTCGAGGCTCTCGATCGCGGCGACGTCGCCGGGGCCGGGGTTCTCTTCCAGGAGGCGGTTCGCCGGGACCCGTCGTTCGCGCCGGCGCGCGAGAAGGCGGCGGCCACCGTCGCGTCCGGCGCCGCGGCGAAGATGACCCCGGCTCGCCTTGCCGCGATGGCAGGCCGGAGCCCCACCTCGGCGCGGGCAGCCCAGCTCTCCGCCGCGTTGCATACGATCGCACCGAGCCTCGCGAGCCGCCTCGCCCGCGCGGGGCTCGCCACACGCGCGCCGTCGGTGCGGTCGCGGATCGCCGAAGCGCTTCGCCAGGACGACGCGAGCCGCGTGGGCGCCGTCAGCCAAGCGACCGGGACCATCCCCAGGCCGTGAGAAGGCGCGCGCACCGCGTTGCCGGGCTGGCTGCGCTCGCTCTGGCCGGGGTGCCGAATCTCGCGGCGCAAGCGTTAGGCGGCGGCGGGACCGCCTATGCCGGTATGGAGGTCCGGTCCCTTCGGTTCGAACGGCTCGCCGGCATCAAGTATCTGCGCCAAGTCGGCATCCCCTTCGGTGTCGTCCTTCCCGCGGGACGCTTCTCCTTCGACGCCGGCTCGGCCTGGGTCCGGACGACGATGGAACGCGCCGACGGCACCGCGCACTCGGTGGGGGCTTTCACCGACACGCAGGTGCGGGGGACCGCCGTCGTCGGGCGTGAGGCGATGGTCTTCACCGTCGTGGTCAATCTTCCCACCGGCCCGACCGCCGCTCCTCCGCGCGACTATGCCGTGATCGGGGCCATCAGCCCGAGCCTCTTCGGCTTTCCGGTCGCCTCCTACTCGAGCGGGTTCTCGATTACGGGTGGGGCCGCCGCCGTCATTCCTGCAGGGGGCTGGAGCATCGGCGTTGCCGGGAGCGTTCGGGTGACGCGCCGGTACACGCCCTACACCGATGCGACCGGACCGATCACCTACCGCCCCGGCGCCGAAGCCCGGATTCGGGGTGGCGCCGATCGACTGCTCGGGTCGTCGAGACTCTCGCTTGGTGTCACCTACAGCACCTTCGGTGATGACCAATTTGGGGGGGCGAGTACGGTGCGGGGTCAGTATCGCCCGGGCCCGCGCTGGATCGGCGAAGCACAGCTGGCGGCTCCGGTTGGCGCCGGCACCCTCAGCGTAGGCCTGTGGCACTTCCATCGGAGCGCCGGCGATACGACCGGCGCCTCGGCCCGCAATCGTGAGGACCTGACATCGGGAGAGGTCTCGCTCTCCCTTCCAGTGTCGGCGCGCCTCGACTTTACGCCGGCCCTTTCCGTCCGGCGCTCTGACGCCGAGGTAGGCGGTGGATACCTCGTCGGAGTGGAAGCGGGGATTCATCTCCGATTGTCCGAACGGGTCGTATTCTCGCCCACTGTGCGCTATGAGTCGGGATCGCTCGATGACGACCGTCTGGTTCGTGGGCGTATCTCAGCTCTTGTGGGATCGGCATTTGTTCGGGTGTTTTACTAGCTACTACGCTCGGCTCTCGGCGTGCTTTCTTGACCTGTTCCGGCCCTGCAGGTACGTTGCGGCGTTCAAAACCACCCGCAATTGATCGGAGTAGGGAGTGACGGAGCTGGCCGGTACGCAGATCAGTTCGCTGATGGAGGTTCTTCCGGGGATCGCTCAGGTCCTTCGGAGCCCGGTGGCGGACGCTATTGTGGGCCTCATCAAGGCGGGGACGCGCGTCAAGGAGTTCGACCTCGCGGATGCCGATGAGATGCTCAAGTTCGCTGTTCGCCGGAACCTGATGAGTCAGGATGAGAGCGAGCGGGTCCTGGCCGACGCGCGTGTCGTTGTGCAGCGGCGGGCGGAGCGGGCCGCGGAACGCGAAAAACCGAAGAAACCTGGTGCCCACCCCAAGCCGAAGCCGAAGGCGAAGGCCAAACAACCCAAGAAGCCCAAACCCGCAGGCAAGAAGCCTGCGGGAAAGCGGAAGAAGTAGCGCCCGGGCGCTTCCAGCGCCGTGGGTGGTTCAGACGCCGGACTGCTTGTCCGGCATTTTTCGTTTTGGGGCTCCTAGGCCGTCGAGGAGGGGCCCGTAGGTCAGGTTGACCGCCCATTCGATCCGTCGATTGGCGCGCCGCACGATCCGAAGCATCTGCCCCCGCCGAATCCACTGCCAGTTCTCCACCATCCCCGCGCCCGTCTGGTGATTCGGGGTCCCGAACGCCTCTCGCGCGGCCGTGACCCAGGGGGCGCCGTCGGCGGAATGAGCCCCGCTCAGGAGAATCACTGCGGCGGAGTCGTTGATCGACGAGAGAGTGAGGATCAGGCTTCCCGTGCCGCCTGGCTCGGCAATCCTGCCACTGCACTCCCGCATTCTCGGATCGGATGTGGCCTTGCAGCTGATCCCGCCACCGGCCGACTTGGCTGTGGCCCGGGCCTCATCCATCGGCATTCCAGCGCGGAACCCCGCAAAGGAGAGGGGTGGCAGGGCAGTTGCCTGGCGCACGATCGGCGGCGGAGCAGGGGGGATGGGCATTGAGGAAGGGTACAAATGAGAACCGCCGGTGCGCGAGGGCTACGCTCGCGCACCGGCGGCCGGGAGGATCTGGCCGTGGTTGGCGGTCAGGCCTTCTTGACGTTCGAGGCTTGCAGGCCTTTCGGCCCGTCGACGATCTCGAACTCCACCGCATCCCCTTCCGCGAGGGAGCGGAAGCCATCGGCCACGATGGCCGTGTGGTGGACGAAGACGTCCTTGCCGCCTTCTTGCGCGATAAACCCGAACCCCTTCGCATCGTTAAACCACTTCACAGTACCCTTCGCCATTGCCACGACCTCATATGCTGGGAGCCAGACGGCTCGGGAGAGATCCGGCGCGGCGGTCCGACGGAGACCCGTCGCCGCGCCGGCGGCCACTCGGAGAAGGTTCCGCCCGTTGGGGGATTTGTCAATATCCACGGCGGACCTTAAGCTTGAAGCCATGGCGACCCCCGGTACCCTTACCGTTCGCACCTTCCTCGATCGAAGCGAGGGGGTGGCCCATTTGCTCCTCCGGGCCGACCAAGCCCCGCGCTTGATTGCGTTTGACGATGCCTCGGGGTGCCCGGTCGAAACCGCCCTAGCAGCCCTTGAGTGGACCGCCGCGGTCGGGTTGTTGCCGGACGACGACCTGCTCCATGCCGCCCGGCTTACCAGCGAGACGGCGGCCGCGGTGGTGGAGCGAAAGACAGCAGATGGTGGACGGCAGTATGTCTATCTCGGGCCGCGTCTCGACGCGCCGCCGATGGACGTCTTCGAGGGGCGGGTGCTCTTCGACGAGCCCGGGGTCAAGGCGGTTGAATTCTCCCAGCGTGCGCACGCCCTCGCGCATTTCCTGCGTGCGACATCGGGCACCGGCGCCCTCATGGCGCTTCTCACCCCGCGGGCCCCTGAAATCCGTCATCTGCGCCGTTGGTTTCGCCCCATCGTCAGCGCCCTCGGCTCCGAGCATCTGCTGATCGGCGGGTGGTTTGCCGCGAGTTCGGCGGGCGCACTCTTCGGAAGCCTCGCGGGGGATGAAGAGGAGACGTATCGGTACATTGAGGTGGGGTTGGAGTCATAGGTCGCTATTGGCTATTCGCTATTCGCTTCCGACCTTCGGCGAATAGCGAATAGCGAATAGCGAATAGCGAATAGCGAATAGCGAATAGCGAATAGCGAATAGCGAATAGCGAATAGCGCCCCCCCCATGCACCCACTCGAACGAGCAGATGTTGATTCACATTTCCACACCGTGTGTCGAACCACCTCTTCTCCCCTGTGGCACCTGCACTTGCCTGTCCACACGATACCAACTCGAAGCGTCGTAAACCGAATAAAATCAGGCACTTGCGCGATTGTACGCCGATCCTATCTTGGGGGCGTGTCGCCTGCGATGGGCTTCCCTCAGAAGCCGGATCAGGGCGATGCCAGTTCGGGCGGAACGACAGGGGAGATGTCTGGGGCGCTTGCTCGTCCAAAGCATCGACGATCCTGGTGATCACCCGGCCCGAACAGGTGGAGCCAGTCGCGTGTTCCACCCGCTCCGACGCGGCGCCTCGGAGCGCAGTGCGAAGGGTCAGTCCGCGACCTGATCCGACTCGCAGCGCTTGCATGGACGAACCAGGTGGGACGGCCATCCGGCCTGGGAATCAACACTGAGGCTCTGCCAAGCCCGAACCGATAGGCGGATCAGCCAAACGGTGGCGAGGCAGAAGAAGAACGGCGGCGAAGGCTCCGACCTCAGCCGGTTCATGCGTGGGACGGCCGTGACAGCCTCGTGCTGTGCGGCCGTTCCTTTTTTTGTAGGGCAGGTATCGGTTACCTGATGAGAGCTATTCGCTTCCCGCTATTCGCTCGTACTCTTGGGCCTCACTCCTCACTCCTTCCCCAATCCGACTTTCCCCGGTACACTCGGCGCCGATCCACCTGCCACACGCCCTGGCTCGAGACCAACGCCCCTTCCGCAAAATTCGCCGCCGTGTTGATTGCCTCCGCCATGCTCGACGTCTTCGCGCTCGCGTTATCGGCGTAATGGATCACTTCCGCTTCGAGTGTGAGTGGCGGAACCGGCGCGCCAAACTCTTGCTTTCCGTGATGAGAAAGAACCAGGTGGGTGAGAATTGCGAGTTCTTGGTCGCTGCAGGGTGAGGGTGACGCCGCGCGCACCGTGCGGTCCAGCATGAATGCGCCGAGCACAACATGGCCCTGCAGCGCATTGAGCTCCGTGGCCTCGAACGCCCCGTCCCACCGATACGCCTCGAGTTTGCCGATGTCGTGGAGGAGTACACCCGCCGTGACGAGATCCTCGTCCGCCCGTGCGGCTCGCGCGATAGCCTGCGCAATAGCGAGGACTTCGCTCGTGTGCTTCAACAATCCGCCGATCTCGGCATGGTGCCCGATTGTGCTCCCGGGGCATTGCTCGTACCGCTCCCGGAACTCGGGATCCTCATAAAAGAGATCGAGGACGGCCCGAAGCCGCGGACCCTTGATCTCGCCCCGAAGCCGGTCGACATAGGCCCAATACCGGCTCACATCCCCCACCGAGGGGAGCAGTCGAGCTGGTTCCACGGTGCCGGTGGGGAGAACGCGAATGGAGCTCACCTTGAGCTGCCGCTTGTCGCGGTAAGTCGCTACCTCACCAATGATTTGGACGACTGACCGCTTCCCGATCCCGGCGATTTTCGACTGCTCCTCGGCCCAGAATGGGGCAGTTTGGATCGATCCGGTGCTGTTGCCCAGGGTGAGGACGGTGTGCGGATGATCCCCGCTGCGCGTCTCCACTTCCAGGACGAGGAACGGATCCTGGACACGGTCGCCGGGAGCCAGTCGGGTCAAGTCAGGGGGAGCAGTCATTTGCCGGTCGATGGGGGTCGGTAACGCGCGTGCAACTGGCCGATCTCGGCCATGGAGCGCCGCAGATTCGTCCCGATTGCCGGCAAGTATATACCGAATTGACAAAGGAGGTAGCGAAATGATCGATATCGAACATCGCCCGGTTCTCGTGGTTAGTTCCGATTCCGCCCGAGCCGAACGTGTGGCGGAGGCATTTCGGAACGGTGGACGCGTGGTGACGACAGAAGAGAGAGGTTCGGCGGCTGCCGCCATGATCGGCGAGGGGGGCGAAGGCTCCACCGGCTTCCTCGTGATCGATTTGGCCCTGCCCGAACTCGACCGCCAGCGCCTGCGTGAGGCGCTCGGCGAAAACGCCCCTCCGCCGGAGCCGCTCGAGGCGGTGGAGCGCCGCCAAATTGCGGCGATGCTGCAGCACACCGGCGGCAACCGCCGCCGCGCCGCGCAACTCCTTGGCTTGGCGCGGTCGACGTTGCTGGCCAAGATTCGGCGATACGAGCTCGAAGCGGCAGCCGACGCCGCGGTGTGATCGCGGCGTTCCGCATTTGGGGGCTCGCGGTGGCCGGCGCGGCCATGCAGGCGGCACCGGCCCCCGCTCAGGTGACTTGGCCTGACGCTCCCGTGGCTCGCGGCACACTGAGCTTCGACGGGAAATCCACCCTTGGCGACTTCACCGGCACCACCACCCAGGTGCGCGGCGCGATGGCCGGCGGCGCCGCGCTCCATGAGGTGCGCGGGTGGGTCGAGGCCCCGGTGAAGACGCTGGCCACCGGCAACGACCGCCGCGATCGCGATCTCAACAAGAGCATGGAGTCGGCGGTCTACCCGACCATCCGCTTCGAGCTGCTCGGGGTTACTCCCGATTGGCAGCGGGGCGACAGCGCCGGTGTGGTCTTGAACGGCAACTTCGTGATTCACGGTGTCTCTCGACCCGAGAAGATCAAGGCCCTTCTCTTTCGCGGGCCCGGCGGCATTCACCTGACGGCCAGCACCCCGATGAATCTCAAGAACTACAAGATCGGGGGCCTGGGCAAGATGCTGGGCATACTTAAGATGAATCCGGATATCGTGGTCCATGTAGATCTGCTATTTGGAGAGGAGAAGGGAAGCGGGAAACGGGAAGAGGGAAGCGGTTGCTAGATCGAAGACCCCCTCCTCCCTCTTCCCTCTTCCCTCTTCCCTAAGGTTGCACCCTCACCCGCCCCAGCCTCGACACCACTACCTCGCGCCTAACTCCTCCCCGTTCCAGAACATGGCGAGCGTTGGCGGCGCCCATGGCCACCCCGTCAGGCCCGAACAGGATCGAGTGGGCCGAAGACCGGAGCACGACGCCGGCGTTGGCCGGTCCGGGGGCGAGCCACGCCAGGACGGTATCGGCGGCGCCGCTGCCGCCGACGGTGCGGATGGCCAGACTGTCGGCGGTGATCCGGAGGAGCGCGAGACGGTGCTGCGCCCGAGCGGCGCTCCACGCCGAGCGATACGCCACCACGATCCGCATGACCTCGTGTTCGACCGCAAGCCGGTCGGCGAGCGCGGCGGCCCCCGGAAGGGCCAAGCTGGCCAGGAGCCCGACGATCATTAACACCATGACCACTTCGAGTAAGGTGAAGCCGCGACGCATGTTGCCACGCTAGCGGGGGATAGCCGGTTCCGCCCCACCCCTTTACCGCAGGCGGGATCTGTTGCGCGCCCGCCGTTCCGGCCCCTTCTTTATCCCCCGCCAGAGTGATCGGGCCGGCGTCGCCGGACACCGGGCGTGTCACCAACCGGAGGTTGTACAATGTCGTGGATTCTGTTGGTGGTCGCAGTCGTTGTCATCTTGTGGGTCGTCGGGGCCTACAACGGGCTTGTCGCCCTCAAGAACCAGGTGATCAATGCCTGGAAACAGATCGACGTCCAGCTCAAGCGCCGGCACGACCTGATTCCCAATCTCGTGAATACGGTGAAGGGTGCCATGGAATTCGAGCGCGGGACGCTCGAAGCGGTAATCGCCGCGCGCAACAAGGCGGTCTCCGCCCAAGGTGTCGCGCAGACCGCCAAGGCGGAGGGAGAACTCTCCCAGGCGCTCGGCCGGCTCTTCGCCTTGACCGAGAACTACCCGGAACTCAAGAGCTCGCAGAACGTGCTGCAGTTGCAGGAAGAGCTCACCAGCACGGAGAACAAGGTCGGCTTTGCGCGCCAGCTCTACAACGATGTGGCCACACAGTACAACACGAAGCAGGCGCAGTTCCCGACCAATCTTGTGGCCGGCATGGCCAAAGCCTCGCCGGCTGAGCTCTGGGAGCTCGACGATCAGGCCGCGCGCGCGGTGCCCATGGTCGACCTCTCCTTCAACAAGCCGGTGGCGTGAGCGACAAGAATCTCTTTGCCCAGCAGGAGTCGAACAAGCGGAAATCCGCTTGGCTGGTGCTGGGGTTCGTCCTGTTCTTCGCCTGGATCGGCTTCGGGGGCGATCTCGCGTTGTACCTTCAGACTCGAGAGTACCCCCCGGAGTCGTACCACCATGTCATCCCCTTCATCGGCATCACGGCCTCCCTCTTCGCGGCCGGCACCACGTGGTACGCTTGGCGCTTCGGCTTCAAGCGCGTGCTCCAAGCCACCGGGGCGCAGGAGTTGGTGGAGGCGGCGACGCCGGAGCTCAAGCGGCTCGACAACATCGTCGAAGAGATGGCGATCGCCTCGGGGCTTCCCAAGCCGAAGATCTGGATCGTGCCGGACGCCGACCCTAACGCCTTCGCCACGGGCCTCTATCCCGGGGCCGCCCATATCGCCGTCACTGAAGGGCTGCTGCAAAAACTCGATCGCGACGAACTGCAGGGGGTCGTCGCCCATGAGATGGCCCACATCCGGAACTACGACATTCGGCTGATGACCCTCCTCGCCGCCATGGTCGGTGCCATTGCGCTGATGTCGGATGTGATGCGGCAGTTCCTCCGGTTCGGAGGCGGGCGGGGAGGGCGGAGTGGAGGCAAGAAGGGCAACCCGCTCGCGATGATCGTGCTGGTGCTCTGGATCGTCACGCTGATCCTCGCTCCGATCATCTCCGCCATTCTCTCGATGTCGGTGAGCCGGAAGCGCGAGTACCTTGCCGACGCGACCGGCGCCCAATTCACTCGCAACCCGATGGCTCTTGCCAGTGCGCTCGAGAAGATCGACGCCGCGCCTGAGGCGACCCGCTCGATGGCGCGCGGGGCGGCGCACCTCTGTATCGTCGACCCTGGTGCGCGGAAGTTCTCCGAGAAGGAGGGTCGGCTCGGTGACTTCTTTGCCTCCCATCCGCCCATTCGTCAGCGCCTCGCTCGTCTGCGTGGCATGTCCTACGCCGCCGAAAAGCAGAGCGGCGTCCTTCCGGACGCCGCGGACGTGGCCTCGTAGCCCTCGGAACTACTGCAGTCGTCGGGTCAACTCGTCGCGCAGCGTCGTGATTTCGTTCAGTAGCGCGGGCGCCACCCGCAACCAGCCCGCTTGTACGCGTTCGTCCACTGTGCCAAACGCGGCGTTGACGTTTGTCCGGGCCCCGGAGAGGAGCTGGGTGCTCGGCCGTTCCCCCGCGTCGAGTCGGCGCAGCAGGAAGCGATAGGCAAAGCGAAGGGCCTCTGCTTTGATCTCGTCCGGGGCGCGCAATGCGGCCAGGAACGCGTCGCGGAACCGTTGGTTCGAGCCGGCGAAATGCACTTCTCCCTGACCGACCATCCGCCTAAGGGCGGTAAAGACGGCAAGCCTGGGAAACCCGCTGCTCACGGTAAACTGGCCGAGATACCCGTTTTCTTCGGGGAAAGCGGTTGGCGCGTAGGAGAACCCGAGATAGAGCCATCCCGCAACGGCGGGCCGCTCCACCCGGCGGCCGTCGGGCGGGAAGAAGAAGAGTGTGACCGACGCCTCACCGGTGGCCCACCAGAGCCTGATCACCTCCACCGGAACCTCCGCCGCCCGTTGGCGAAGGAAGTGCACCGCCGCGAACGCCGACATCCAGCGCCGGGCCTCGAAGCAGGCACGCGGCCTGACGTGAGCTCCCGTGATACCCTCGCAGGCGGCCGATGGTGGTTGCCGCGTGGCCGTTTCGAAGCGGCTGACGGCCTGAAGCAACCGGGCCGTCGTCGGATCGGCCCGGTATGCGGCGATCGCGGCGTCGAGAGCGCCCCCGTCGTATTGCACGAGCGCCGGGTCGAGCGCTGCGTCGGAGAGCCAGTCGCCGTCGCCGTTTTCCACCGACCAGAGCGGGAGCTGGAGCGGTGCGTTCAGCTTCCGGACGTCGATCGCTGCGAGCGCCTCTGGGGTCAGTTGCTCGGGCCACCCGTCGGTGCCGAAGAGGTCCCGCCAGAACTGCGCATCCGAGTCGGTCACCCGAGAGCCAGGCTGGAACGGGACGCTGTTTCGCCCGATCGGCTGAATGCCGAGCGACCGAACGTAGGCGGCGATATTTCGCGCGGTCGTCTCTGACACGTGGTGGCTACCACGCCGGACGATATCCGCTTCGGAGAACCCGAAGAGCGCTAGGTCAAACCCCTCGCTCCGGACGTGACAGGAGGCACAACTTGCCTCGAAGGCGAGTCGGCCGAGTTCGGCGTTGAGAGCGAGTGGAGGCGGGGGCGCGGCTGGGGGAACGGGGCCGAGAGGTCCTTCCCCGGTGCTGCAGGCGGCCGTGAGCAACACGAACAACAGCGAGGAGGCGGAGGCGATGCGCATGGGAACGTCCTGCTGCCGATGGGTCGCTGCCAATCTACGGATCGCGTGTGGAGGTGACAAGGGAATCGACTGGATGGCCTATTCGCCCCGCCGCCGCATGGCGGCGAGCACTTCACTGGTGAACGAGGCGGGGTCGAACGGAAGCGACAGCACCAGATCGGCGCCCGCCGCCCGCGCCGGAGCTGGGCTGCCCGGAACGAGCGCAACGAGCGTGTATGGCCGGTCCGGCGGCGCATGGAATCCCTGCAGCGGATCGACGAAAGTTCCGGGCACCGAGATCACGACCAATGTCGTGTCGAGCCGAGCCGCCTCGTGCTGCGCTTCTGAAATCGTCCTCGCCTTGTCGACCGTCCACCCCGCATGTCGGAGGAGGAGCGCCACCGCCCGGGAGAGCTCGCGGTTTGCCGCCACGAGCACGGCGCGTCCCCGCGCCACCGCGACCGGGGCCGCGCGCGCGCTGAGGTCGATCATGGGTAGCCCACTCAGATAGTCGGCGCTGTCGGCGCGTTGGAGGTCGCGAGCCTGCTTCACGATGTCGCGCATCCGGAAGAGCGCCGTCCGAACGAGGGTGAGCGCTTCGCGCATCTCCTCCATCGTCGGGCTTCCCTGCAGGAGCAACTCCACTTCGGCCATCGCCGCCATGAGGGGGTTATTGAGCTCATGGTGCAGGGTGACCGTCATCTCGCCGATGGCGGCCAGCCGCTCGGCGCGGACCAACTCCCGTTCGACCTCGGTGCGGGTCGATCGCAACAGCCGATTCCGCCGCGCCCGCTCCACGATCCCCGGCAGGGCCGCGAGGAGCTTCGGTCCCTTGACCAGGTAGTCCTCGGCGCCGAGCCGCAGGGCGTTGGCCGCGAGCTCGGCGCCCCCCTCACCGGTCACCATGATCACGGAGGGCGGGTCCGGGCGCGCGAGCAGGCGGGGAAGGAGATCGATCCCGGTCGTATCGGGGAGCTGATGGTCGAGGAGAACGACGTCCGGGGCGTGCGACGAGTCGAGGGCGGCGGCGCCGCTGCCTGCCACGGCCACGTCCGTGAACCCCTCCGCATCGAGGGCGGCGCGGAGCATGCCGGCCATGATGGGGTCGTCGTCGACGACCAGCACCCGGAGAGCCCCCCGCTCAACCACGCGGATCGTCGAGGAAGATGAGCGCCTCTCGGCGAGCGACCACCTGCTGCAGCGCCCGGTGGACCGCCGGATCCACCACGGTGCCGATCAGATCTCGGAGCCGCTCGACCGCCAGTTCCGGCGTCATCTTTTCCTGGTATGGGCGCGACGTGGTGAGAGCGTCGAAGATCTCCACCGCCCCGATGATGCGCGCCCCCATCGGGATCGCGTCCTCGGCGAGGGCATCAGGGTACCCCTTGCCGTCCCACCGCTCGTGATGGCTTCGGACGTATTCGATGACCGGGCCAAGGTGGGTGAGGGGGGCGAGGATCTCCGAACCGGTGACCGTGTGCCGCTTGACGTGCTCGAACTCGTCGTCGGTGAGCGGTCCCTGCTTGTTCAGGATTTCCTCTCGAATCCCGATCTTCCCGATATCGTGCAGGCGCCCCGCGGTCCGGATCGCTTCGACATGCTCGTCTCCCATGCCCAACTCCGCCGCCACCATCGCCGACATGTCCGCCACCCGCGCGCTATGCCCGCGGAGATAGGGGTCCTTCGCCTCCAAGGCGTTCACGAGCGCCTCGAGGGTGGCGACGGAGATCCGCTCCAGGTTGGCGCGCTCGATCCGCAGCTCGGCGGTGCGGAGCGCCACCTCCTCCTTGAGCCATTGGTTGATCTTGGCGCTCTCGATTTGGGTCTCGCGCCGGCGCAGCGCGCGCAGAATGGCGCGGGAAAGATCCGGGAGATCGACCGGCTTGGTGAGGTAGTCCATCGCACCGCGCTGCATGCAGAGCGTGGCACTCGACGCATCGTTGACCGCGGTGAGCATCAGGATGGCGGCGTTGGGCTCGAGGTCGAGAAGCTTCGGCACCAGATCGACGCCGCTCGCGTCGGGAAGGCGGACGTCGAGGAGAATCGCCGAGAGTTTGTGGCGACGAACTGCCTGAATCGCTTCTTCACCGCTCGCGGCGGTAATGACATCGTACCCCTGTCCAGAGAGAAACCGCTTGAGGGCGTTGCGAATGGCCTCCTCGTCGTCAACGATGAGCAGGCCGGCGGGCTCGGCTGGGCGCGGCGCAACGTCCACGGGGCTCCGGGGTGAGATGAATGTCGAACCTGCTGAAGCTAGGGAAGGCCGGGGGTGTGGGTCAAGCGTTGTTCGCTATTCGCTACGCGCTATTCGCCAGGGGCCGAGCGAATAGCCAATAGCGAGTAGCGAACAACTAACCCACAAACTCCACCTCAACGCGGTGCGGAATAATCCCCGCATCATGCGCTCGGTCCAAGAGCAACTGTACCGCCTTGCGTCCACGCGGTCCGTAGTCGACGGTCCATTCGTTGACATACATCCCGACAAAGCGGTCGGTCTTTTCGTCGCCGATGCCGCGGTTGAAGCGGCTGGCGTGGGCCAGCGCGGGAGCGCGGTGGGCAAGGCCGTATTCGATGCTGGCGCGAAGATCCCGGGCGATCTGCGCCGTCACCTCCGGGCCCAAGTCGCGGCGCACCACATTGCCGCCCAGCGGGAGCGGCAAGCCGGTGTCGTCCATCCACCACGCACCGAGGTCCTGCCAGAGATGGAACCCCTCCTCCGCGTAGGTGAGTTGTCCTTCGTGGATGATGAGTCCGACCTCGACCTCCCCCGCCTTCACCGCATCGCCGATCCGGTCGAACGGAATCACGACCGCCTCGATGTCGGGTTGGTAGAGCTTGAGGGCGAGATACGCCGTGGTCCGGAGCCCGGGGACGCCCACCCGCTTGCCCTTGAGCGCGGCGCGAGGGTCAGCCGGGCAAGGATGGAGCGCGACCAAACGGGGGCCGTACCCGTCTCCCATCGAGGAGCCGCTCGCGAGTAGCGCGTAGCGATCGGCCAGATATGCATAGGCGTGGATCGACACCGCCGACACCTCCAGCTCGCCGGTCAAGGCCCGCTGGTTCAGCGACTCGATGTCCGACAGCTCGTGGACGTATTCGAGATTCCCGGTATCGAGCTTGTGATCCGCAAGCGCATAGAACATGAATGCATCGTCGGAGTCGGGAGAGTGGGCGACATGAATAGTCTGCGGCATCGTTATTGGCCCAGAGTGGCTTTGGCTCGGGTCCTGAAGTCGGCGATGATCGGGGTGTGATCGGCGTACTCCGGCCGTCCCGCCCGCAGCTCGGCGTCGTAGTGCGCGAGGAAGTCCCGGTAGCTCTGATTGAGCGCCGGGGTCTGGTTCTGCCGGTCCGCCGATTCCCCCCGGATCACGAAGCCGAAGAGATGCCCCGGCGCCTGACGAAGGATCGTGTCGGCGAGCGCCTCCGCCGATGCAAAGTCCCCGATGGTCAGGCGAATCATCGCGGCATGGTAGCGGGCATCGGCGTCGACCGTATCGAGTTGCGCGTATGCGCCGAGGGCCATCGGCGTGAACTGGATGATGGTGGTACTGTCTCCCCCTTCGGCGGCGCGGATGATCCGTTCCCAGAGCCGGTCGAACCGCTCCCGAGGGGTGAGATTGCTGATGTCGGGGGCCCGCCCGGCCAGCGGTGACGCCCCCGATGCGCCGACATTGCCGGCGTTGCCCATATCGGGTACGGTCGGCTGTACCGTGCCGGCGCGCCAGGCCACCGCCAGGAGCGCCAAGAGACCCATGGCCCCCGCGATGATCCAGGCGGTGCGCTCCCGTCCCGTCCCGCTTCCGGCGGCGGCTGTGGCCGCGCCGCACCGGTGGCAGAACTTGGCGCCGGGGGTGAGTTGGGTTCCGCACGCAGCGCAGAACAGGGCAGGGCTCGAGGGTGGCGAAGCAGGGGATGTCATCGGGCTGGAAAGTTAGCGGGGTAGGGGGGCATTCGCCCCTTGGAATTGCCGGTCCCGGCACTTACTCATTACTGGGATGACCTCCTCGCCGCTTGAACTGCCGGAGCACCCGGGCTCTCGCCATATCGGCGATTTGGCCCGCGGAGGAGTTTTGTGGCGGGTCTATTTCGAGACGGCACCCGGAGAACAGCCCGCCCGTGGCCGGGTGCACTTCGTTTCGAGCGAGGCCCAGCGCTCGACGGGATGGATCTTCGTCGAGCCATCCGAGCAGGAGCTGATCCGCCGGTTCCATGATTTTAGCGCGGTGGAGCTCTGGAAACTGCTCGAAAGCCTCGCCTAACCCCGCCGGCGCTCCGAACTCCGATGCGCCCCCTTCGGTTCGCGGCGGCTCTAGTCGCCGCGCTTCTGCCGTCTCCGGCCGCCGCGCAGGACATGCCCGTCATCAAGGGTATCGAGATCCGGCGATTCAACATCTTTGCGCCCGAAGAAGCCGGCACCTTCATTCCGCGCCTCGCGAACAGCCTTCATCGCACCACCCGGACCGGTGTGGTGCGCCGCGAGCTCCTCTTCCGCCCCGGCATGCCATTCGATCCAGCGGCCATCGCCGAAAGCGGACGCAATCTCCGCCGACTCGGCGTGTTCCGGAGCGTCGCTCTCGACTCCGTCCACTCGGACAGCGGCCTGGTCGTCCGCGTCGTCACGGCCGACGGCTGGACCACCCGACCTGATTTCCGCTTTTCGAGCGTCGGACGGACCATCCAGTACACCGTTCAACTCGAGGAATCCAACCTCCTCGGCACGGCCACGTACCTGGCGGTTCGGTATCGCAAGCTCACCGATCGGACGCTCGTCAGCACCAGCTTCCAACAGCCGCGGCTCTTTGCCGGCCGGATTGGGGCCACGGCCGTGTACGAGGATCGTAGCGATGGCTCCCGCGGCTTCCTCCGCTTGAGCCGGCCCTTCTTTTCGCTTTCGCAGCGCTCGAGTTGGCAAGTTGACGGCGAGTTCCGAGATGAGCGGGTGCTTCGGTTCTTTGGGGGAGACACTCTGCCCGGCGCTTCGCTGCTGCGCAAGTATGCCCTCGGCTACGCCGCATATGGGTGGGCGCTCCGCGCCGGTCCCGCGGGGTATGTCCGAGTCGGCGTGAACGCCCAGCTGCGCCGTGACGACTTCGCTGATTACGCCGTCCCGGACACGATCGGCCGCACCACTTCCGGGGCCATCGGTGGGTTTGCCCAGGTGCGTTGGGCTCATTTTCTCGTTTCCCGCGGGCTCGAAGGGTATGCTCGGGAACAAGACATCGATGTCAGCACCGTCATCTCCTTCGGGGTGTTCGTAACCCCGAAGGCGTTCGGCTACCGGGAGGATGGAATCGCCCCGTCGGTATCGGTCACCACCGGCTTTGGCCGGCCCACCGGATTCGTGCAGCTCTTCGGCCGCGCCGCCGGACGATTCACGAGCGCCGGCCTCGACTCGGGCTCGGTGCAGGTCGCCGCCACCGCGTTCCTCCAGCCTGGGCGGCGCCACCTGGTCGCGCTGCATGGCATCACCGGATGGCAAGAGGGGGCGCTTCCCGGGGCCGAATTCGACCTCGGCTTCGGCATCGGGCCGCGCGGGTACTACGCGCACGCCTTCACCGGAGACCGCGCCTTCTTCACCACCGCGGAGTATCGCTGGACCGCATTCGACGACTTCCTCAAGCTCACCGCGCTCGGGATCGCCGGTTTCGTCGACTACGGCGGTGCGTGGTATCACGGTTCCAAGCGACGCACCGGCTGGGATGCCGGCATCGGTCTGCGGATCGGGCTCACCCGGACCGGGAATGTGGAAACCAACCGGCTCGATCTCGTCTATCGCCAAGAGAACGAGTGGCAAGAAGCAGGGTGGACCTTCGTCGTGGCGAAGGGCTTTGCGTTTTCGCTCAATGGACGGTTCGATCAATAGCCCGTAGCTTTCCCCGCATGAGCGACTCCGATCCTCCTGAATCGTCCGCGCCGGCTCCCGAATCCGCCGCGCCGGCCCCGCCACCCCCTCCGAAACGGTGGTGGCATCGCTGGAAGCTGATCCTCACTATCGTCCTGCTGACGCCGGTCCTTCTCTTTGCGTTCTACACCTGCTCGGCCCTCAGCGTTACCTACTCCGAGGGTGAGCGCGCCGGGTTCGTGCAGAAGTTTTCGAGGAAGGGGTGGATCTGCAAGACGTGGGAGGGCGAGATGGCGCTTACGACGGTGCCCGGCGTGGCGCCGACGATGTGGGAATTCACGGTGCGGAACGAGGCCACCGCGCGGCAGGTGAGCATTGCCCTCGGCCGCCGCGCGGTGCTCTACTACCGGGAACACCGGGGCGTGCCGTCCAGGTGCTTCGGTGAGACCCCCTATTTCGTGGACAGCGTTCGCATCATCAAGTGACCGGAGGAACCGGCCGCCGGTCCCGAGACAGAACGGGGCCCCGAAACTCGGCGGCAATGGCCCGCGCGCGATCGTCGGGCACCCCAGCCTCGCGCGCGTAGCGCTCCCAGCTTCCCAGTGCAGCGACGACCCGGTCGACGATATCGGCGCCGTCCTTCCTGAGCCCGAAGGCGCCGCCCAGCGCCAGCAGGTCGTCCCGGACGAATCCCTCCGTCTTGCCGCCTAGTGTCATTTGGTGCCGCCGCGTGTAGCCCGCTCCCTTCGAGAAGGTCAGATCGTAGGCCGGGGAGAGCCGCCAGGCGCCGTGTTCGTCCATCAGAAACGAGAAGTTCTTGACATGGTCGTCCTGGTTCACCGCGGCGAGGTTGAAGGCGGCGCGGCGGAAGGCCTCCTCCAGCGCGGGGTACCCAAGCCCGAGCCCCAGGGCGGTGCGGAGGTATTGCTCGTAGGAGAAGCGTCCCGGCTGGTCGTAGTCGACGTGGTGCATTCCCCCGAGGGAATGCAGGTGGATCTTTCCCTCCCCCTCCCGGTCGAACCGCTTTGTCATGAAATGGCCAAGCCGCCGCTCCTGGAGCAGTCGCGTTTCGGGGACGTCGAGTCCCGCCTCGCGCGCCATTTGGGAGTAGGCATACTCGATCCGGTTGTAGGGCGTTGGCTTCGGGTCGGGGGCATCGAGTTCACCTACGCCGTCGAATTTGATCATCCAGTGCTCGTCGCCGGGATGTGGCTTCGCGAATCCCGACCGCACCTCGTCGGTCGCCCGGTTCCAGAGAATGATCGCCTTGGGCCGCGCCCCTCCCGCCGAGGCGCCGATCCGCATGATCTCGGGGACGATGACCTCGGGTCTGCCTTCGACCACGCGCCGAGCGTCGGCCACCAGCTCGGCGATTTCGAGCGGCTCTCGCTCGGACGGCGTGGCCGCGACGCGGAGGGCGGGGCGAAACTCAAGCGCCCCCATACTTCGGGTGCCCATGTAGAGGAGCTTTTGGACCGGGCTCAGGGCCGCCGCCGGTTGGCCCTTGAGCGCAAAGTAGCGCGCGATGAGGGCGTTCCCGAACCGGTCTGGCAGGGCGTCGGCCAGAAGGCCCGGTAGTCCGTCAAACGAAGGAATGCGGGCGAGCTCGGGAAAGGTGACCGGACCCTTGAGGGAGAGGGGCAGATGCAGGGGCGAGATTTCGAGCCCTCCCCTGGCAAATGCGGGATCGTACTCGAAGGCGATTCGGCCGCTCGACTCCTCCGCCACTGCGCCCACCCGCCGGTCCCAGAGCCGGACCTCTGCCGCAACAGGATCAGCCACGGCGGGGGCGCCCGGCTCGCTGACGGGGCTTTCCGCGGTGCTCGAGCAGTTGGAGCGGCGAGGTCACGGGTGGAGGGAGAAACGCGTCGAGGGCATCGAGTCGGCCGAGCACCCGGAGAATCCGGACAATCGTCGTGAGCCCGGGGTTTGCCCCCCGCTCCGCGCCTAGGACGGTGTTACGGTGGAGGCCTGCGTCCCTGGCGACATCTTCGACGAGGAGATTTCGCTGGAGACGATACTGGCGGAGCCGGGCTCCGATCTCCTTGCTTACTTCATGATCTGATGTAAAGTATATCATAGTGGTGATAATATAGCATGGCTACTATAAAGTATACTATAACAGGTTGTACACACAAATTGCATTAGATATATTATACTATATCTTTACGCTAAATTGAGCTATAAACAATAATAAAATAGATATATTATATACATTATCATCAGATTGTAAGAAGGAAACCATCCCAATTCTGGGATCGTACGGTGCCAATCGGACGGGGGCGCCGTTCCCTTGAAGATCGCGTTGTCCGGTGGCACCTTATGGCCACTGGCGCCGTAGCCAAGTGGTAAGGCAGAGGTCTGCAAAACCTCCATTCGTCGGTTCGATTCCGACCGGCGCCTCTCGTCCCGTTCCGGGGGTGAGAAGATGTCCCTTCGAACAACACAAATCGTCGCCAGGCTGACCCTTGTGGTCGCCGCGTTCTCCTTCGGCGGGTCCGTCGTGGGGGGGGCGCAGGAGCTTGCCTCGATTACCGGTTCGGTCAAGGTCTCCGAGAAGGGCCCCGCCCTCGAAGGGGCGCGGGTGACGCTCGTCGGGACTCTTTTCAGCAGTGTGACGAATGCGCGGGGTGAATTCTCGATCGCTGGAATCGTGCCGGGGAAGTACGTCATTCAGGCAACGGCCATTGGGTATTCGACGCTGAGTACTTCAATCACGATCAAGCCCGCCGAAATACTGGAAGTGGACTTCGAAACCGACGCGGATCCCTTCAAACTGCCGGATCTCGCGGTGCGGGAAACGCCGAAGCTCCCCGCTGGGTTCGAGCGGCGGTTGGCGTCAGGCGGAGGCCACTATTTTACGCGGGACCAGATCGTAAGGCGTAATGCGGGAAGCACCGCCGACTTGCTACGCATGGTGCCCGGAGTCCAGATCGGTTGCCGAGGCGGCAGGTGCCGCGTGATCATGGGCCGGTCGGGGGCCAACTGCTCTCCGTCGTACTGGGTGGACGGGGTCCAGGTCGACGTGAACATCCTGTGGCAGGTGCGGCCGGAGGAGCTCGAGGGAATCGAAGTCTACGCCGGTCTCTCCCAGATCCCGGCGGAGTTTGCCCGCCACTCGGCGTGCGGCGCGATCGCCCTCTGGAGCCGGGTTCCTCCGGCGGCGAGCCCGAGAGACAAGAAGCCCGAGGTCGTCAAGACTACGCCGCCAATTCCCCCTCCCAACGCGCCATCACCGCCGACGCCAGGCAATTCCCCAGCAGGTTGACCGACGTTCGCGCCATGTCCATGAAGGCGTCCACCGCGAGAATAACTGCAATACCCTCCAGCGGCAGTCCAAACGTCACCAACGTCCCCGAGAGAATCACCAGCGATGCGCGCGGCACCGCCGCGACCCCTTTGCTCGTGAGCATCAGCGTCAACATCATGATCAACTGCTGGCCGAGACCGAGTTCGATGCCGGCCGCCTGGGCCACGAAGATCGATGCAATGGCGAGATAGAGGGTCGAGCCGTCGAGGTTGAACGAGTACCCGGTCGGCATCACGAAGGACACGATGCGCCGCGGCACCCCGAACTTCTCCATGTTCTCCATCGCGAGCGGCAGCGCCGCCTCCGAGCTCGCCGTCGTGAAGGCGATGAGCCACGGTTCCTTGACCCATTGCCAGAACTTCTTGATCGGAATGCGCGCGATCAGCGCTACCGGCACGAGGGCGATGACGACGAAGACGACGAGCGCGACGTAGAGCGTCAGCACCAGCTTGCCGAGGGCGGCGATGACGCCAAGGCCGTTCTGCCCGATGGTGGCGGCGACGGCGCCGAAAATGCCGAACGGCGCGAACTTCATCACGATGTTGGTGAACTTGAACATCACCTCGGAGAGGCCTTCGCTGAAGCCCAGCATTGCGTCTTTGCCCCGCCCCGAGGGTACTTGGGTGAGCGCCGCCGCGAAGAGAATCGAGAAGAAGACCACCTGCAGCACCTCGTTCTTGGAGGCGGCGTCGAAGAAGCTCGCCGGAACGGTGTGCTCCAAGACGCCCGACAGGGTAATCGGGGTGCCGGCAAAGGCCTGCGCATCGGCGGTGCTCTGCACCGCGAGCGAGACGCCGTCGCCGGGGCGGGCGAGGTTGACCGCGGCGAGTCCCACGAAGAGCGCCACGGTCGTCACGATCTCGAAGTAGACGATCGAGCGGAAGGCGAGCCGCCCGACCCGCTTCAGATCGTCGCCGTGCCCCGCGATGCCGATGACCAAGCTGCCGAAGATGAGCGGTACCACGATGCTCTTGATCATCCGGATGAAGATGTTCGAGAGCGGCTTGACCGAGGCGCCGATCGAGGAATCGAGCCAGACGTCGTGGTCGAGGTACCCGACCACCACGCCGGCGATGGTGGCGATGATGATCCAATGCGTCAGGCTGAGCTTCTTGAGTGCGCCGAGCATGCGTACCTAACGTGTGGAGGTGAGCAAGGTGGATTTCGCGTCGATGCCGGCGAGGAGATCCCGATAGGAGGCGGCGAACTTCTTCACGCCGTCTTCCTCCAGAAAGCGGGTGACCTCCGCGAGGTCGATCCCCACGCTCGCCAGTGCCTCGAGCCGTTCGCAGGCGGTGGCCATCGCCGCGGCGATTCGGGGCTCGGGCGTGCCATGGTCGCGGTACGCCTCGAAGGTGTCGGGGGGAAGGGTGTTCACCGTATCGGGCCCGATCAGCGCCTCGACATAATAGGTATCCGGGTACTTGGGATCCTTGGTGCTCGTCGACGCCCAGAGCGGCCGTTGCGGGAGGGCGCCCTCCGAGGCCAGCGCCGCCCAGCGATCGGTTTCGAGGGAGCGGAGGAACTTGTCGTACGCATCCGCGGCATTCGCGATGGCGATCGTGCCGCGCAGCCCCTTCGGATCGCCGATCCGGTCGAGCATCGGGTCGATTCGGCCGTCGACCCGGCTCACGAAGAAGGAGGCGACCGACCGGATGCGGTCGACGGGAAGGCCCCTCGCGGTGCGCCGCTCGAGCCCGGCCAGGAAGGCCTCGATCACCTGCTGATAGCGTTCGACCGAAAAGAGCAGGGTGACGTTGACGCTGATCCCGGCCGCGAGGGTGTCGGTGATGGCCGGGAGACCCGCCGGCGTAGCGGGAATCTTGATCATCGCGTTCGGCTTCCCCACCGCGGCCCAGAGCCGCTTGGCTTCGGCGACGGTGCCGGCCGTGTCGTTCGCGAGCTCGGGGCTCACCTCCAGCGAGACCAGCCCGTCGACGCCATCGGTGGCGCGGTAGACGGTATGGAAAGCGCCGCAAGCCGCCCGTACGTCGGCCACCGCGAGAATCTCGAAGATTTCGGCGGAGTTCTTACCCCGGGCCGCCGCCTCCCGGATATCGTCGTCGTAGTCGGCGCTTCCGGCGATCGCCTTCTCGAAGATCGTCGGGTTGGACGTCATTCCCCGAAGGCCGTCGGCCGAAATGAGCCGGGCGAGTTTTCCGGAGGCGATCAGCTCGCGGGTGATGAAATCGTACCAGGGGCTCTGGCCAAGCTGGCCAAGCCGAACGAGTGGGTTGGTCACCGTGTGGTTCTCCCAATGACCCGGCGGACCGCCTGCGCGACGGCGTCGGGGGTGAAGCCGAATTCCTGGAAGAGGCGCTCGCCGGGGGCGGAGGCGCCGAAGTGGTCAAGTCCGATCGATACACCGGCGTCGGTCACCCACTCGAGCCAGCCGAAACGGGCGCCCGCCTCGATCGATACGCGGGCCCGGATAGCCGGAGGAAGCACTTCGTCTCGGTACGATTGGGGCTGCCGACGGAAATGCTCCCAAGAGGTCATGGAGACGACGCGGACGCGGATACCCTCACCCTCGAGCCGGAGGGCGGCGGTGAGCGCCACGTTCAATTCGGAACCGGTACCGATGGCGATGGCCTCGGGCGCGCCCTTCGGCTCGTAGAGAACGTACGCGCCGCGTGCCGTTCCCGCTGCTGCGCCGAGGCCGGATCGGTCGAGCACCGGGAGCTTCTGCCGGGTCAGAATGAGCGCGGTCGGGCCGTCCTTCCGCTCGAGCGCTGCGCGCCACGCTTCGGCGGTTTCGGCGGCGTCTCCGGGGCGGATCACGGCCATGTTCGGGATGCCGCGCAACATGGCCAGCTGTTCGATCGGCTGATGAGTCGGACCGTCTTCTCCGACGCCGATAGAGTCGTGGGTGAAGATGTAGATCACCGGGAGCCCCATGAGCGCCGCGAGCCGAATCGACGGTTTCATGTAATCGGCAAAGACCAGGAAGGTGCTCCCGTACGGGCGCACCCCTCCGTGGAGCGCCATACCGTTCATCGCCGCCGCCATTCCGTGCTCTCGGATTCCCCAGGCCAGGTTGCGCCCCGGCCGCTCGGCGCTGAACGTGTCGAGTCCTTTGACGTTGGTGCCGGTGCTCCCGGCAAGGTCGGCCGAGCCGCCGGCCAGCGCAGGTACCGCCTCGACGAGGGACTGGAGCGTGGCCGCGGAAGCCTGCCGGGTGGCGAGGGCGCTGCCGGCTGGGAAGGTGGGGAGGACTCCGTCCCAGGGAAGATCGAGCTTGCCAGCTATGGTGTCTTTGAACGTCATCGCGAGCGAACGCGACGCGATCTCCAGCCGCCCAAGCCGATGTTCCCACCGCTCTCGAAGTTCCTGTCCACGCGCTCTGATACGGAGCTTCTCCTCCGCGACCTCGACCGGAACGAAGAACGGCTCATCCACCGGCCAGCCGAGGATTTCCTTCGTCTTCCGGATTTCGTCCTTGCCGAGCGCCTCGCCGTGGGCCTTGGCGGTGTTCTGCCGGGTCGGGGCGGGGTAGCCGATGATAGTGCGGAGGACGATGAGCGTCGGGCGATCGTATTCGCCGGCGGCCTGGGCAAGGGCTTGGTCGATCGCCTCGAGGTCGTTGCCGTCGGCGACCTTGAGAACGCGCCATCCGTAGCCCAGGAACCGTTGCGCCACCTCTTCGCTGAAGGAGAGGGCGGTGTCGCCGTCGATGGTGATGTGGTTGTCGTCGTAGATGAGCGTCAGCTTGCCGAGGCCGAGGTGGCCAGCAAGGGAACAGGCCTCGCTGGCGACTCCTTCCATAAGGTCGCCGTCGCTGCAGAAGGCCCAGGTACGGTGATCGACGATCGTTTCGCCGTGGCCGTTGAAGCGAGCGGCGAGGAGCCGCTCCGCGATGGCCATCCCGACCGCGTTGCCGACGCCTTGGCCGAGCGGCCCGGTGGTGGTTTCGACGCCGGGGGTATGGCCGCGCTCCGGGTGGCCGGGGGTCAAAGAGCCCCATTGGCGGAAGCGCTTGATCTCTTCGATGGAGAGGTCGTAGCCGGTCAGGTGGAGGAAGGC
>JABFSM010000110.1 GCA_013140635.1 Gemmatimonadales bacterium | reverse complement strand
CCTCGGCCCTGGCACGCTTCCCGGCCGGCACTACCTTTTATCCAGACCTGCTAGCCCCCATCGAGAGACGACCGGATGAACCCGCGCCGTATCCTCCTCCTCCTCGCTGCCACCGCCGTGCCGCTCGCGGCCCAGCCGGGCCAGCGCCCCAACATCGTCCTGATGTTTCCCGACAATCTCGGCTGGGGAGAGGTCGGCGCCTACGGTGCGGTGCGAGGTGTGCCGACACCGAATATCGACAGCATCGCGGCGCAAGGGATTCGGCTCGACAACTTCAACGTTGAATTCTCCTGTACCGTTTCGCGGGCGGCCCTGCTCACCGGCCGGTACGCCATTCGCTCCGGCGCCACCCAGCCCGCCGGAATCACGCTCTGGGAAGTCACCATCGCCGAGGCGCTGAAGCCGCTCGGCTACGCCAGCGCCCTCTTCGGTAAGTGGCACCTCGGCGGGTCGAATTGGATCAAAGGGCGCACCCCGATCGACCAGGGGTTCGACGAATGGTACGGAATTCCCAACACCAGCAACGAGGCGCAAACCACCACGTCACCCAATTTCAATCCGGCGACGATGGAGACGCCCCACATCTGGGAGCAGAAGGTGGGGGGCCCGGCGACCAAGGCGAAGATCTTCGACCTCGAGTCGCGGCGGACCCTCGATCGTGAGGCGGCGCTCAAGAGCGTGGATTTCATGGAGCGGCAGGTGCGCGCCCGCCGGCCCTTCTTCCTGTTCTACCCGATCACCCAGGTTCACTTTCCGACGCTCGCCCACCCCGACTTTGCCGGAAAGACCGGCGCCGGGGACATCGGCGACGCCATGGCGGACGTCGATCATAACGTTGGGATCGTCTTGTCAGCCTTGCGGCGCCTCGGCGTGGAGCGCAACACGATGGTGCTTTGGTGCACCGACAATGGGCCGGAGGGCCGGCGCCCCTGGCGTGGGAGCTCCGGTCCGTGGCGCGGGTTCTACAATTCGGTCATGGAAGGAGGGATTCGCACACCCTGCGTCATCCGGTGGCCCGCTCGTATTCCGCGCGGCCAGGTGTCGAACGAGATCGTGCACGAGCTCGACCTCTTTCCCACGATCGCGGCGGCCGCCGGGGCCGATATCGTTCCGAAGGACCGGCCGATCGACGGGGTGAACATTCTCCCGTTCCTCGAGGGAAAGCGGACGGAGTCGGGCCGCGAGCATGCGCTCTACTTCACCGGCACCCAGGTCCGTGCCGTCAAGTGGAAGGACTGGAAATTCCACTACGCATTCATGCCGGAGCCCCGGGTAACGGAGCCGCCGCTGATGCGGCTCTTCAACTTGCGGTCCGATCCTCGCGAAGAGTCCGACATCAAAGACATCAACCCTTGGGCGATCGGCTTGTTCGACAAACTCGTCACCGACTTCAAGGCGAGTGTCGAGCGGTTTCCCAACGTCCCCGCAAATACGCCCGACCCTTACACGCCCCCTCGGCGTCCCTAGGAGTCATTGCGAGCCGCTCTGCAGAAGTCATCGCGAGGCCCATAGGGCCGAAGCGATCTCAGAGATCGCCACGGCCCCTTCGGGGCCTCGCGATGACAGAGGCACTCCAGCGGGGCCTCGCGATGACCAAGCCTCCTCAGCGGCGCTTCGTGTAGACCGTGCGCGTCGTGGTGGTCGCGGCCCCCTGGATCCCCGCCCGGACGGTCTCGACAACCAGCCGGTCCGGCGACTCCAGGGTGAGCACCTGCCGGACCTCGGCCACCCGCGCAGGGCCCCCACCGATTGCCGGGGCGGTGTGGAGGGTGGTGATGACGAGCGCCGCCCCCTGCCACACCGCCCGCGAGCGCTGCTCCGAGGAAGCGTGGCCGATCATCACGGTGTTGCGCGACTCCGATCCGTCGAGCGCGTAGACAAATCGGAGCGGCGGCTGGAGGTCGTACGCCGAAAAGAAGGTGTACGAGACGGTGAGCTGGTTGGATTGTTGGGTGATGACGATCGGTGAGCCCCACCCACTTCCCATGCTGCCGGTGCCGAAGGATGCATCGCCCTGGGAGGCCACGGAGGGGCGGCGGTCGGCGGTGTCGGCCAGCGTCCATTCCCCGGCGAAATCGGGTCGCTGCCGGGCGGCGGCGTTGGAGAGGCCGCCGAGCGATGCGAGTATGACGAGGGTCGAGATGCGGCTCACGGACCAGCTCCGGTTACACTCGTGGAAAGTGTACGGCGGCGGGTGAGCGCGTCAAGCACGAGAGGAGCCTAGCCCGTCGGCTATCTCCGACGGTAGCTTTCCCTCCATGCCCCGCACGTTCGGCCTCCTCGCCCGCACCTTCTTCGGCCTCAACGGTCTCCTGACCGTCTGGTGCCTCGGCTGTTGCGGCTTCGAACCGATGCTGAATGTCGGCGGCGGCGCGATGGCCACCCCGTGCGCCGAGGAGCTCGCGGCGCTTCCCGGAGCTCTCCAAGCCGGCGCCGCCACCAGCACCGCTCCCGACGCCAGCTGTTCCTGCCTGTCATGCTGCGCCGTTTCCGCCGTGCGCTTCGCGGTCAGCTCGGCTGCGCCGGAGCCTCTGGCCCAGCCCGTGAGCGGGTCCGTCACCCTGGTCAGCATCGCCCAAGAGCCTCGCTATCCCCCTCCCAAAGCGCCGCGCTGGACCTGATCCGCTCGTCGTACCGCCTAACTGTTTGAAGCACTGAGCTCCGGCCGGTCCTTGGATCCGGCCGGGACACTCGCGCGCGGCGCAGGCCTCGCGCCGACGAATCTCGGGGAACCATGACACGTATCGCCTTGCTTCTGCTTGCGAGCCTCCTGGCGGGCTACTCGACTGGATGGTCGCAGGGGCCTCCGCTTTCCCTCCGCGAAGTACTGCTGGAGGTCCATGCCCGGCACCCCACGCTCGAGGCGGCGCGCGCGCGGGTGCGCGCGGCAGAGGGAAACCGCGCCTGGGCCGGCGCGATCGACAACCCAGTCTTTGCCGTCCAGCTCGAAAACGCCAGGGTGCCGGGAAATCCTCCCATCCCGGCGGACCGGGAGACGATGTACACCGCGGTGCTTCCGCTGGAAACGCTCTACCAGCGTGGTCCGCGGGTCCGGCAGGCCGGTGCGGAACTTGACGCGGCCCGAGCCGGCTCCAGCGCGATGCTCCTGCAGCTCTCTCTCGACGCCGCGCGGGCCTACTATCGGACGGCGCTGGCGCAACTCGAGCTGGAGACCGCCCTGGACCTCGCGACCTGGCTCGACTCGGTGGCGGCGTACACCCGGGTTCGGGCCGCGGAGGGCGTGGCCGCGGGGGCCGACCTGCTCCGCTCCGAGATCGAGCGCGATCGCATGCGCGCGGCGGCGGCTATGCGGGCCGCCGATCTTGCCGGTGCCCGCGCGGAGTTGGCCGGGTTTTTTCCTGAAAGAGACTCCTTGCGTTCGGTGGCCGTTCCCGGTGAACCATTCCGCCTGACGCCCGAGTTGGCCGGCCGCGCGGCGCCGCTCCCCCAGGTCGAGGGGCTGCGCCAGCGGCTCCGCGCCATGGATGCCGCCGTCGCCACGGAGCGCTGGATGCTGATCCCCCAGTTTGGCTTCATGGTCGGCGCCAAGGAAAGCGCCGGCAGGACCTCCCTGATGGGAGGGATCTCCCTTCCCCTTCCACTGCTCACCCGGAATGGCGGGCGCATAGAGCGCGCCAAGGGGGAGCGGGACGCCGCGGCGTTCGAGCTGGCGCGGGAGGAACGCGCCGCAGGCTCTCTACTCGCCGCCACCGCCGAAGCGGCGCGCCGGCTCTCCGTGGAGGTGATGACCCTCGGCGAGAAAGGTGCGGACGGCGGGTCGGCTTACCTTGCGCGCACCGACGAACTGCGCCGCATTACGCTTGGCGCCTATCAGGAGGGCGCAGTCGCTCTTATTGCCGTGGTCGACGCCGCGCGCGCCTGGGGCGAGGCGCGGGTGGCCTACTACACCCTGCTCTTTGCCCAGCACGAAGCGGTGCTGGCGCACGCCGCCGCCCGCGGCATCGATCCCCTCGAAGCGCTCCCTACTTCCGCTGGAGCAACCCGGCCATGATCTCACGACACCGACTCGCGCCCGGGCTGGTGGTGCTTGCCCTTGCCTGTTCCCGAACTGGAGAATCCGACCGGACCGAGGCGGCGGGCGAGCCCGCTCAGGGTAGTTCGAGCACCGACGTCATGTTCTCCTTGGCGCAAGTGCAGCACGGCGGAGTTCGCTGGGCTCCTGCTCTGCAGGCCTCGGTGCGCGGGATGACCTCCGCCGAGGCCCTTCCGGGCCAGCTCGTTCCGGACGAGGACCATACCGCCCGGCTCGGCGCGCCGGCGGGGGGCCGGGTGCTTTCCGTCTCGGTGAGCCCCGGGGAGCGGGTCGAGGCCGGCCGAGTGCTGGTGACGCTCGCGAGCCCCGGCGCGGCGATGGCGCAGTCCGATCTGGCAAAGGCAGCCGCGGTCGTGAGCTCACGCCGCGCCCAGGCCGCCTATGCCCGCGCCGCCCGGGAGCGCGCGAACCGCCTGCTCCTCCTCAAGGCGATTCCCCGGCAGGAGGTCGAGAAGGCCGTTGCCGACGACGAGCTGGCCCGGAGCGAACTCACCCAGGCGGAGGCGGAGCAGGCCCGAGCGCAGGCAACGGCGGCAGCGTTAGGTGCCATCGGGCACGCCGCCGGCGAACTGGCGATCCGGGCCCCCTCGGCGGGGGTGGTGCTCGAACGCCTCGCCGTGCCCGGTGCGGTGGTCGAACCGGGCACGCCGCTCGTCGTCATCACCGACACTCGCACCCTCTGGCTGACCCTCGATGCGCCGGAGGGGCTGGCCGGTGCCCTGCGCGTCGGCGCCGCCGTTCGGTTCGTGGTGCCCGCCTTCCCCTTCGATACGGTTATGGTGCGGGTGACGGCCGTCGCGGCCGGTCTCGACCCCGCGACCAGGACCCTTGCGGCCCGTGCCACCGTGCCTAATCCGGCGGGGCGGCTCAAACCCGCGATGCTGGCGACGGTGTTCCCGCCGGCGCCCGCGACCGCCCGGAACGCTCCCCAGGCGATCGTGCTTCCCGACTCCGCGGTCCAGCTGGTCGATGGCGTGCCTACCGTGTTCTTTGCCATGCCCGACGACAAGGGCGGGGCGCACCTGATGGCGCGCCGAGTGGAGCTCGGCGCCCGGGCAGGGAACCAGGTGGTGGTCCTGCGTGGCGTTGCCGCCGGCGATCTGGTGGTCGTCGCGGGGGCCTTTGCGGTCAAGGCCGAGCTGAAGAAGGCCGCCAGCCCCAAGATGGAGATGTAGCATGGGTCATCTCATCGACAGGCTGATCGGGGCGGCGATTCGCCGGCGGCGGCTGGTGATCGGCATAACGGCCGTCCTAGCCGCCTTAGGGCTCCAGGCATTCGTGACCCTTCGGACCGACGCCTTTCCCGACCTGACGCCGAATCAGGTCCTGGTCATGACCACGGTGCCGGGGCTCTCCGCGGCGGAGGTGGAACAGCAGGCCACTTATCCGATGGAAGTGGCGATGCTCGGCCTGCCGCGCACCACCGAAGTCCGCTCGATCTCCAAGGAGGCGCTCTCGGTCGTTACCATCGGGTTCGAGGACGGGGTGGATCTCTACTTTGCCCGGGCATTGGTCCAGCAGCGAATGCAGGACGCTCGGAGCGCGCTGCCCGAGGGGGCGGATGCGATGCTCGGCCCGCCGGCCACGGCGATGGGAGAAATCCTCCAGTATCTGGTCGAGTCCACCGACACGACAGACCGCTCCGACGCCACCGATACGCTGCGGCTGCTGGAGCTCACCAACGTGCAGGAGTACATCGTCCGGCCGCTGCTCCGCACCCTTCCCGGCGTGGCGGAGGTGAATAGCTGGGGCGGCATGCGCCAGCAATTCGAGGTGCAGGTGGATCCGGTCAAGCTCGCCGGATTCGGCCTGAGCTTTCGCGATCTCGAGGAGGCGCTCGCCCGCAACAACGCGAACTTCGGGGGCGGCTACCTGGAGGACCGGGGCGACCGCCTCACGCTCCGTGGTCTCGGGCGGGTGACCGACACCAGCGGTATTGGCTTGATCGTGGCGGCAACCCGGGGCGCCACGCCGATCCATGTGAGAGATGTGGCGCGCGTGGCGGTCGGCCCGGCGCTTCGGTATGGCGCCGTCACCCGCGACAGCCGGGGCGAGGCGCTCTCCGGCACGATCATCATGCTGAAAGGCTCCAACGGACGTGAAGTGGCCGATCGTGCGATCCGCAAACTCGAGGAGATCCAGCCGCTCCTCCCCGAGGGGATCCGGGTGCGCCCCTTCTACAGTCAGGGCGATGTGGTGGCGCGAACCACCAGAACCGTCTTTCGTAATCTCATCGAGGGCGGGCTCCTGGTCGTAGCGGTCCTGCTGCTCTTTCTCCGGAACCTCCGTGCGTCGCTGCTGACCGCCTCCATCATTCCCCTCTCCCTCCTGGGCGCGTTCCTCGCCATGAAGGAATTTGGGATGAGCGCCAACCTGATGAGCCTCGGAGCGCTCGATTTCGGCCTACTCGTCGATGCGTCGGTGGTCATGATGGAGAACATCCTGCGGCGGAGAACCGTGCTGGGCGCAGCGGTCGAAGTGGGCCGTCCGGTCGCTTTCGGGATCGTGATCATCGTGGCGGTGTATGCTCCGCTTACCGCGCTGGAAGGGCTCGAACGGAAGATGTTCATCCCGATGGCGTTCACCGTCTGCGCCGCCGTCCTGGTGTCGCTCCTCCTTGCCCTCGCCTTCGTGCCCGCGGTGGCATCCTTTCTGTTCGGCGGCCGCGGTGCCGGAGCCGCGGAGCACACGGAAGACGCGGCCTGGTTCCTTGCGCTCAAGGAGCGGTACCGGAGGATTCTCGACGGCGCGCTGGCTCACCCGGGCCGGGTAGTAGCGGCGGCGGGCGTGCTCCTCGCCGCGGCTCTTGCCTCCGTTCCCTTTCTCGGCAGCGAGTTCATGCCCAAGCTGGACGAGGGTTACCTGCTGATCGAGAGCCGGCGAATTCCCAGCACCGGCCTTGCCCAGGGAGCGGCTATCTCGACCGAGATCGAGCGCATCCTGCTTCGGTTTCCGGAAGTGAGCAGCGTGGTTACCAATCTGGGCCGGCCGCAGGAAGCCACCGAAACGATGGCGCTCAATCAGTCCGATTCCTACGTCCTCTTCAAGCCTCGAGGAGAGTGGCGCGCCGGTTCTCTTGACGAGGTCATCTCCGGGATGGATTCCGCGCTGGCCGAAGTTCCCGGGCTCGAGTATGAGTTCAGCGCCCCGATGCGGATGCGGCTGGACGAGGTGGTCTCGGGGGTCAAGACCGACCTCGGTGTCAAGATCTTCGGCGACAGTCTCGAGCAACTGCAGTCCGCGGCGGCGACGGTCGAGGCGCTGATCGACGACATCCCCGGCGCCGAAGATGTCTCCATCGGGATCAGCCAGGGCGCGATGCAACTGGAACTCAGCCTCGATCGAGCCGCCATGGCACGTTATGGCCTCAGTGTCGACGAGGTCAGGGCCGCGGTGGCCGGCGGCGTGCCGCCCACGC
>JABFSM010000242.1 GCA_013140635.1 Gemmatimonadales bacterium | reverse complement strand
GGGGCTCGGGAACAATTCCGTTTTGCTCCAGACCCTTCAGGTGCCGCGGCCGCGGCGGAAGCCCGGCGGTTTGCCTCCCTCGGATTCAGCGCTTGGGCCGCCGGCTTTCTGCGCTCGTCGGCGGCCATCCGGGCGGAGCGTTGGTCAGGCGATCGGCGCTTCGTGGCGGCCTCCGTTGGCGCCGAGCTCTTCGGGCTCGAAAATCGCCTTGCGCTGACCGCCGCCGGCGCGTACGCAGTTGGCCTTTCGAACCGCCGTTCATACCAAGAGGGAAGAGTCGGCGTAATGTGGACCACCTCCCATGGTCTGGGCCGTCCGTCGTTGTCCACTCGGTTTGGCGTCAATTGGGCGAGCCGAGGGGCTCCGATGGGGCTCTGGCCCGTTGCCGGCGCCGACCTTTCCTGGGCCATCCCGCTTCGCGCCCATTCGGCCGCGAGGCGGGGCCGCACCATCGTTTATGGCGGCCTTGCGGGGGATCGCCCGGTTGCGCGCGTCGGACCGATTGTTATGGCGGTCGGGGTCTTCCTCGACGGCGTGGGAATCCTCGACCGCCTCTACCTCGATGGCGGAGCCGGACTCAGGATTGGCCTTGCCGGGGGCCAGTTTGGCGTCGTTCGCGTCGACCTTGCCCGGGGACTGCTGGTAGACCGGCGGGTGGCGCTGACCGCCGGCTTTCACCGAAGGTGGCCGGGGGGACCCCGGCCCTAACTCTTTAGATCTAGGCCCACCTCTCCCTCGTGCGATGGATTGTTCTGGACACGCGTTAGGATCACTGTTATAACATGCCTAGGACCCTCCTGAAGGCCGCGCTCAAGGAAGTGCAGGAATTGCTCGACGCCGCTCCCGATCTAATGGTTGTGGTAGACCGTGAGGGGCGGGTGATGGCGCTCAATCAAGAGGCCCAGCAGTTTCTCGGATGGAGCGAACGGGAACTCCTCGGAGAGCCGGTCAGCCGGTTCATTCCGACCCGCTACCATCGGTTGCTCCAGTCCGGGGCCGATCCGAACGACGGTTCCCCGCCCGTCGCGACCCGAAACGGCATGGTCCGTTGTTTTGCCCGGCGCTGCGACGGTAGCGAGTTCCCGGTGGAGGTGGTGCGGCGTCCGCTCGGGCCGGGTAAGGGCGCGCTCTCGCTGATTACCCTCCGCGACTTGACCCCGTCGCACCGGGCCCAGGAAGCCGAGTCGGCGGCTAACGGGCAGGCGCAAGCAACGCTGGAGGCCATCGGGGATGCCGTCATCGCGACCGACACCACCTCGCGAATCACCTACCTCAACCCCGTCGCGGTGCATTTGACCGGCTGGGCCGCGGCGGAAGCGCTGGGGGAATCGCTGGACGTGGTGCTGCGCCTGGTCTCCGAAGACGACCGGAGCCCGGTCAAGAACACTGCCGCCCGTTGTCTGGAGGAAGGCCGCCCGATCGACTTGGAGGACGGTGTTGTGCTGGTCCGTCGTGATGGAACCGAGGTGCCGGTCGGCGATTCGGCGGCCCCGGTCCGCAACGGTAACGGGGACATCATCGGCGTCGTACTGGTCATCCAGGACGAAAGTGAAAAGCGCCGGGTCGGCCACCGGCTTTCCTTCGAAGCCACTCACGATGCCTTGACCGGTCTGATCAACCGGCGGGAATTCGAACGCCGGCTGACTCGTGTCGTGGCAGACCTGGCCAACGCCGATTCGGACCAAGTACTGCTATGCCTCGACCTCGACCGATTCAAGATCATCAACGACAGCTGCGGCCATGACGCGGGGGACGACCTGCTCCGAAGTCTCGGTCCGCTGCTCGGGAGTCACCTCCGGAAGCGGGACACCCTGGCGCGTCTGGGCGGAGACGAGTTCGGGGTGCTCTTGGAGAATTGCCCGGTGGCCGAGGCGGAGCGCATAGCCGAGTCCCTTCGGGTGGCCGTCGCGCAATACCGCTTCGAGTGGGGGAGCACCTCGTTCTCGATCGGAGCCAGCATCGGCTTGGTTCAACTGACCGCGGACAATGGCGGGGTTGCGGTGGTCATGCGAGCCGCCGATGCCGCCAGCTATGCCGCCAAAGAAGCGGGAGGCAACCGGGTCCACTCCGAGCGACGGGGGAAAGTCGCGGATGGCGTGTCGCAGTCGGTCGCGCGGCGGGTCACCCGGCTGGCTCGGGCCGTGGATGAGAGCCAATTCCAGCTGTACGTGCAGCCCATCGTGCCGCTGCAGCACGATGGCACAACGCACTCTCGCTGGGAGGTCCTGCTGCGGCTGCCGGACGGTCGAGGGGGGGTCCAGGACGCCGGCGATTTCCTGCCCCAGGCGGAACGGTACAGCCTGATGCCGGTGATTGACCGATGGGTCGTGCGAGAGACGATCGCGTTGCTCGGATGCTGGCACAGGGATCACCCCTCCGCCGAACTGCCGGTCTTCTCGATCAACTTGAACGCCTCGGCGCTGGCCGAGGAGGGGTTCCTTTCCCTGGTGGAGCACGAATTGGCCAGGTACGGACTTCCATCCTCCTGTCTCTGTTTCGAAATCACCGAGTCCGCCGCGCTCGCCAACCTTCCTCGAACCGTGCGTTTCCTGGCCGGCATCCGGGCCACCGGTTGCGCGGTGGCTTTGGAGGATGTTGGGAGCGGCCTGGCCTCCTTTGCCCACCTCAGGGCCCTGGCGGTGGATTTTGTGAAGATCGGCGGTCACTTCGTCCACGGGGTCGCCGACGATCCCATCCATGGCGGCATCGTCAGCGCGGTCAACCAGATCGGGCTGAGCATGGGCATAGCCACTATCGCAAAGCAAGTCGGCAGCAACCGGGTCCTCCGCAAACTGCAATCGCTAGGCATTGGCTATGCTCAAGGGCGTGCCCTTACGCCTCCGATACCGCTCACCGATGCCGGTGGGCGGCTCGTCATGCACAGCCACCAGCTCTCGGCATAATCGTATCGCAACCATTCTGGTCGTTGACGATCTCTCCGCCAATCGGGCGTTCCTGGGCGCGCTCCTGCGGGAGCAGGGGCACAGGCTCCTCGAGGCGGCGGATGGCGCTCAAGGGCTGGCGGCGGCTCAGGCGGAGCGGCCCGATCTGGTGATCACCGATGTCCTCATGCCGGTGATGGATGGTTTCGAGTTCGTCAGGCAATTGCGGCTCGATCCTGCCACCAGCGGCACTCCGGTGGTGCTCTACACGGCAACGTATAGCGCGCGCGACGCGAGAGACTTGGCGCATTCCATCGGGGCGTCCTACGTCCTGACGAAGCCGGCCAAGGCCGAGGAGGTGCTGGCGGTGGTTGGGCGGGCGCTCGCGGGAGGATCGGGGCAGGGGGAACTGCCTGAGCCATCCCAGCCCACGGCGGATGCCGATCGCGAGTACCTTGGGTTGCTTTCCGACCGGCTATCCGAGAAATCCGGTGACCTGAGAAGCGCCAACGCGCGGCTGCGGGCGCTGATCAACATCGGCTTGGAACTGGCCTCCGAGCGGGATCCCGAGCGCCTCCTTGAGAATGTCTGCCTGGCCTCCCGAGATCTCTTCGGCGCCAGCTACGTCACCCTCGGCATCGTCGACCTCAACGACCGGACGGTGGTGCGAGTCGCCACCAGCGGAATGGATGCGAATGCCTGGATCAAGCCAGGGGACCCTGTCGCCGGGTTCTTCGCGCAAGTCATCGGCGAACGGCGCACCTTTCGCGGTGAGTACGCCGGGGAGAATGCCGCCGGACTCCAATGGCCCGCCAATCATCCCGAGGTACGGTCGTTCCTCGCCGCACCCATTGCATCACCCGGTCTCGTATTCGGCTGGATCTGTTTCGTCGGTAATGAGGGAAGGGCGTTTACCCAAGATGACGAAGACCTCGTCATGGCGCTCTCCGGGCAAGTGGGGCGCATCTACGAGGGTAGCCATTTCTTCGCGTTGGCAAAGAAGCGGGCCGAGGAGCTCGAGGGAGAAATTCTCGAACGCAACGGGGTCGAAGAGATTCTGCGCATCGAGCGAGACCGCTCGCAGCGGTACCTCGACACGGCCCAGGTCATGCTGGTGGCGCTGGACCTGAGGGGGAAGGTCACGCTGGCCAATCGCTACGCCTGCTCGGTTCTGGGGTGGACCGCGGAAGAACTCCGCGGCGTGGACTGGTTGGAGACCTGCATCCCAGCGCGAATCCGGGAGTCGACGCGGGGGAGCTTTCAGAAACTCCTCGACGGAGACCTCTCCATCGTCGAGAACCCGGTGTTGACTCGATCGGGTGAGGAACGGCTGTTCCAGTGGCGCAACACCCTGATCCGCAATGACGGTGATCAGATTGTCGGTGTCTTGAGTTCGGGCGCCGATATCACCGAGCACAGCCTAGCGGTTGAGGCGCTGCGGACGGCGGAGGAGCGAATGCGGTTTGCGCTGGAAAGCGCCAATGTCGGCATTTGGGACATGGATTACAGTTCCGGCAAGCTCCGATGGTCCGAAACCCTCGAGGCGCAGTACGGTTTGGCGCCCAAGAGCTTTACCGGAACATTCGAGGCGTTCATCGCGTGCATTCATCCCGACGATCGGACGTCGGTGGTGGCGGAGGTCGAAGCGGCCATCCAGGCCGGTTCGGACTTTTCCGTCGTCCACCGGGCCTCGTGGCCCGACGGCACGATCCGGTGGCTGAACGGTATCGGACGGGTCCGCCTCGATGAGCAGGGCCGGCCGGTACGGGCCATCGGCATTTCCATGGACGTGACCGGACGGCGTGCCCTCGAGGAGCAGTTTCACCAGGCACAAAAGATGGAGGCGATCGGACGGCTGGCCGGCGGGGTAGCGCACGACTTCAACAATCTGTTGACCGCCATTCTCGGCTACTGTGAGTTGCTGCTTACCGATCTCGACCCACTCGACCCTCGGCGGGCGGACATTGAAGAGATTCAGGGGGCCGGCGAGAGCGCCGCCAGACTTACCCGCCAGCTCTTGGCGTTCAGCCGGAGGCAGATCGTCGAACCCACACTCCTCGACCTGAATGCGGTGGTCACCGGAGTGCACCCGATCCTTACCCGCCTGATTGGGGAGGATGTGAAGATCGAGCTCGGCCTCCAGTCCGGGCTTTCCACCGTGAAGGCCGATCGCGGACAGGTGGAGCAGATCATCCTCAACCTCGCGGTCAATGCCCGTGACGCCATGCCCAAGGGCGGCACCCTGTCGCTGGAGACCGCCAACGTCGAACTGGACGAGAACTATCCCAAGACCCACCTATCGGTTCGCCCTGGCGCCTATGTCGCGCTGACGGTCACGGACACGGGGAGCGGCATGACGGCCGCCGTCCAGGACCGGCTGTTCGAGCCGTTCTTTACGACGAAGGAAGTCGGCCGGGGGACCGGATTAGGGCTGGCCACCGTCCACGGCATCGTCAATCAGATTGGCGGCAGCATCAACGTGTACAGCGAGCTGAACCGGGGGACCTCGTTCAAGGTCTACTTTCCGAGCGCGGCAAATGAGCCGGCGGTGGAAGCGCCCACGCCATCGAAGGGCCCGGCCCATACTGGAACGCAGACGGTGCTCGTGGTGGAGGACGCCGAAGGGCTGCGCGATTTGGTGCGGAGGCTCCTCGAGCGGCAGGGGTATACGGTCCTGGTCGCCTCCAACGCCGATGATGCGATACAGATGTTCGAGGCCACCGAGACGATCGACGTGCTGCTCACTGACGTTGTCATGCCGGGCGCCAGTGGGCCGGAGCTGACCCGGCGCCTAATCGAGAAGCGGCCCGGGCTCCGGGTCATATACATGTCGGGCTACACCGAGGAGGCCATCGTGCAGCACGGGGTTCTGAAGCCCGGCATTGCCTTCCTGCACAAACCGTTTACCGCCGACTCACTGGGTCGGAAGATTCGGGAGGTACTCGAGCTGGAGTTGGTGCCCGCCGGGGCGCCATGATGCGTGGCTAGGGAATGTCCATCCGGCGGAGCCGCCGGACCGAGAGGAGCAGGAACCCGGCAAAGACGACGATCGACGTGACGATGGCGGCGCCCAGGCTCAAATGCTCGGCAAGGGCGAACCGTCGTTCGTCCATTCCATGCATCAACGCGATCGCGTAGTGCCGGATGCTCAGCAGCCGCGCGCCCGATACGAACCCGGCAAAGAACCCTTCCCAGAGCACGATGTAGAGCAGCCCGATGCCGATAGCCTGGGTAGTGACGAGGCCGAGCCAGACGAAGGCCGAGGCGTAGAGCGCCACCCCGGCGAGGGCGGAGACCGTGACGGCGATGGTGGCCGTCGCGTCGCCAAGAAAGGACACGTGGGCCGTCAGCAGCGCACTCACCACGATGAACGGCCCGGCCAGGGTGATGGCCGCCAGGAGCTTCGGCACCACAATGTGCCATCGGGGAATGGGCGAGAGGGTTAGGTTGGCGATCGTCCGGTCTTCGACCTCGTTGGCAAAGGCGGCCGCCGCTATCGCGAGCACCACCAGCGGCGCGATCGAGCCGGCCAGCATGGCGCTCAGCACGGCTACTTCGAACTCCATGACGGAGGGCGCGTCCTTGGACCGGAGCGTCAGCACGGCGAAGATCACCGGCATGGCGGCCAGGACCGTCATGATCAGGATTCGCCAGCGGCCGGAGAGTTGGCGGAGCGTCAGGAGGTAGACCGCGCCCATGCCGCTAGCCCTCCACCAGGTAGCCGAAGACACTCTCCAGCGAATCGTCGAGCGGCTCCACCCGGCGGAGGCTGATGCCGGCCGACTGCGCCAAGCGGGGCAGTTCGATTTGGAGATCGAGCACGTTCCGGCTCAAGACCACGATGGCCCCGTCGGGATCGATGTTCACCGCGTCGACGGAGCCGAGCGACACGATGGCCGCGGCGAGCTTGCGGGGGGAGTCGCACATCACTCGCACGTGGTAGGGGCGTTGATTGAGGGCCGCCCGGATGGCGCGGAACCCTCCCGATGCGGCGAGCTTGCCATTCACGATGAGGAGGACGGTCTCCGCGAGCTGCTCGACCTCCTCCAGGATGTGAGAGGAGAGCACGATGGTCCGCCCATCCGCGGCGAGTTGCCGGAGGAGGTGCTGGAAGTGTACCCGCTGCCTCGGGTCCGCGCCGTTGAGCGGCTCGTCGAGAATCAGGATGTCGGGGTCGTGTACCAACGTCGCGGCCAGGCGCATGCGCTGCCGCATGCCGCGGGAGTAGGTATCCATCGGACGGTGCTGCGCGTCGGCAAGATCGACGAGGTCGATGGCCCGGTCCACGGCATCCTCGAGCGCCGGGACGCCCCGGAGCCGGCCCATCATCCGGACAAAGTCGCGGCCCGTCATGAAGCCGTAGACGGTTTCGTGCTCCGACATGACCCCGAGGCGGCGGTAGAGCGGCGGGTTGTCGCGCACCGGCTGGCCGAACACGGTGAGGGTGCCGCTCGACGTGGCGGCCTGGCCGGTCATCATGCGGAGCAGGGTGGTCTTGCCGGCGCCGTTAGGGCCGAGCAGTCCGGTGATGCCGGGCGCCACGTCGAACGTGACGTCGCTCACGGCCACGACACTCCCGAACCAGCGGGATACGCCGTCGACCCGGATAACCGGTGCCGGGGTGCCGCTCATGGCTTCATCCGCCGGTAGCGCCACCAAAGCAGGCTGGCCGGCACGAGGGTCCAGACGAAGTACCAGCCCAGCAGCACCGCCTTCGGCAGGAGGCGCGCGGGAGCGTCTTCGGTGATTTCGCTCACCTCGCCGAAGATCAGGTCGTTCACGTGCACCGGGATGTTGGTGAGGCTGAACATCGAGATCCACTGGCCCGCCATCCCGCCGATCTCTTGAGACATGCCCATGGTGAACGGCGCCGAGATCAGGAACAGACCCACCAGAAAGACCGACGCGTAGGCCCGCCGGGTGGTAAACGAGGCGGTGAGCATCGAGAGCGTGGTTGCGTACGCCGCCATCGCGATACCCGCCAGCAGAAAACGCGGGATGTCGAGCCAATGTGTGCGCAGATACGCGGTGGGCGCGGGATCGCCCATCGAGAGTCCAAGCAACAGGATGATCTGCGGAAGCCAGGTCGCACCCACCATGATGGTGAAGAACGCCAGCCACCGGGACACGACATAGGCCGACCCGGTGAGCGGCCGCACCAGGTACAGATGAATCGTGCCTTCGCGCCGGTCGCGGCAGAGCAGCTCCGGGCCGACGAGCGCCGCGAAGACGAAGAGAATGGTCGAGGCAATGCCGTAGAAGTCGGAATGTGTCGGCAGGTTGAGCCGTTCCGTCGCCCCCGGGCCGGCCAGCCGCTCCGCGGCCCCCGCCATCAGCGCCATGACCAGGCCGATTGACGACAGCAGGCCGATGAAGAACCAGGGAAGGGCCTTGGCGCGCCCACCGCGGCCCAGCCCCAGGGCAATCCGGAGGCCATTCTTGAAGACCGCGCGCCGAGCCCGGCCCCGCCCCTCACGTACACCGGTGTAGTTCTGGTACCCGATGTCGAAGACGGTGCCGGTCGGGGCGGTCAGCAGGGCGGGCGGCTTGGCGCTCATGCTGTCCCACCATCACGTTCGAACAACTCCGCCAGCGCGCGGCGCCGCGGTGCCATGCGGCGGAGGGGGGCCTCGGCTTCGACGAGCGCATCCCGGATATGATCGTAAACCGACTCGTCCGGGCCCAGAATAGTGAGCCCGCCGCCGTCGAGCGTTACGACGACACCGCGCTGCTCGAGCGCGGCGGTGAGACGATCCCGGTTGCTATCGACCTCGATAAAGACAGTGGCCGTTTCCTTGGTGAAGTGCCCAACTTCTCCGGACTGCACCAGCCGGCCGCCTTGCAGGACGATGATTCGGTCGCAGGTGCGTTCCACATCGGCCATCAGGTGGGAGGAGAAGAGCACGCTGATGCCGAACTCGCGGTGCGTCTTCCGGACGAGGGTCAGCATTTCCTCACGCCCAAGGGGGTCGAGGCCGGCCGTCGGCTCGTCCAGGAAGACGAAGGCGGGGTCATGCACCAGGGCTTGGCCCAGTTTGACCCGTTGCTTCATACCGGTCGAGTACCCGCCGATGGCGCGGTACCGTTCCTCGAAGAGCCCGGTGTGCCGGAGGGTGTCGGCGGCACGCGTGCGCGCGGTGGAGGGCGGTAAGCCGCTCACCTCGGCCATGTGGGTCAGGAACTCGGCGGCGCTGACCTGGGTCGGGAGGCAGTCATGCTCCGGCATGTACCCGAGCCGCGCGCGCATCCCGACGCCTTCGGAGACCTCTTCTCCGAGCACCGTGACGGAGCCTGACGTTGCCCGGATCAGTCCGAGAAAGATCTTGATGGCGGTGCTCTTGCCTGCACCGTTTTCACCAAGAATGCCGGTGATGCCGCCTTGAATGCTGAAGCTGACGTCGTTCAGCGCCACGACATTTCCATACTGCTTGGTGAGGTGGTCCGCCCTGAGCAGTGGTTCCCCGGATGGCATCAGGTGCTCTTGGGCTTCGGACATGCTTCGGTGTACTTGAGGCGGCACGCTCGGGCGATCAACGCGGCACCCTGCGCGGGGTGGCCGGTGACACCTGTCCTGTTCTGGTAGAGAATTCCCAGGCTGTAGCACGCTTTGCCGTGCCCGCGATCGCAGGCGTATTGGTACAAATCGGCGGCGCGTTTGAAATCCTGCGTGACGCCCGTGCCGAGCGAGTAGAGATCGCCAAGCTCAAAGCATCCGGCGGGAGATCTTTCGTCGCACGCTTGTTTGAAGAGCTGGACCGCGCGAGGCTCGTCTTTCGGCACTCCCGTTCCGGCCGCGTATAATCGCCCGACCCCGATGCAGCCGGATACCACTTTGCCGTCGCAGGCCTGCTGGAAGAGGGCGGCGGCCCGAGCCGGATCCTGGGCCACGCCTTCGCCGCCGGCCACATAGAGCGCGCCGAGGTGAGAGCATGCCGTCAACTGAGCGCCTTGGCAGGCCTGCTGAAAGAGAGCGGCCGCATGCGCGAGGTCCTTCGGGACGCCCACGCTGTCCCGATACATGAGGCCGAGCCGCATACAGCCGTCCATCGCGCCGCCCTCGCACCCCTGCCGGTAGAGCCCAAGCGCCAGCGCCGAATCCCGGCGGACCCCGGTCCCGTTCTGGTGCAGCACGCCGAGTTGGGAGCAACCTTCCGCAACCCCGCCCTCGCATGCCTGCTTGAACAGGCCCGCCGCACGCCCCTCATCCCGAAGGATATACTCGCCTTTGAGCAGCTTCTGGCCGAGGGCGTTGCAGGCGACCACGTCTCCTGTTTGGCAGACGCGGGTCAAGCGCTTAGCCTCCTCGGTGCCGGGATGGCACCCGAAGAGGGCAATGCCGGCCGCTGCGAGCAGGAAGAGGGGAATTGCGCCCCGGCGCGCCCTCGCGGCCGGGGAGATCGGCAGTCGCATCAATACCTATTTCTTGGCGTTTCTTGGCGGTGACGAATTGGGAGCGAATCTCGCCCCCGCGATTGTTACGGCGGGGCGATTCTGGAAGTTTCAATAAGCAACATGGTCGACTAGCCTTCCCGCAGCGCCCACCGGCCGCCGGAGGTAAGGCGGTAGTAGCAAGCTCATCGGTTGTTGTCGGTCGTTGCCCACTCGCTCACGATCGGCCCCCCGCTTTTCCAGCCGTTGCAGAGCGGGGTAGAGGGAGCCCTGGTTTACTTCCAGCACCCCCTCCGAGATCTGCTGGATACGCTGGCTGATGCCCCACCCGTGCATCGGCGCGAGCGAAAGGGCCTTGAGGACGAGCAGGTCGAGAGACCCCCGGAGGGCGTCGGTCTGTGGGCGTGCGGTGCCGAAGCACAGGTGGGGGACATTACGTATGGCCTAGAGGGGTAATCGAAGGGCAACCAATTCAACTGGCGGCACCGCGTCCGCCTGAAAGGAAGCTCCAAGATGCAGAAACGAGTTCTTGCCGGCCTGCTGTTGGTCCAGTTTGCCGCCGCTCCGCTCGTCGCGCAGGCCGCGCAGCAGGCTCCCCCCACCTGGGAGCAGATGGTCTTCCGCCAGTGGAAGGCGCTGCACGACAAGATCCTGACCATGGCCAAGGACACGGTCTTTCCCGATGCCAAACTGGAGACCCGGCCCCACGCCGACTCCCGCACCGTGCTCGACGAGTACCGCCACGTGACGATCGGGCTCGAGATGTCGACCGCCCAGCTCAAGGGAACCCCCTTCGACTACCAGGGCCGGCTCAAGGCCGACGAGACCAAGCCGCGCACCCGCGCCGCCGCCGTCGCGGAAATGGAGGCGGCGATTGCCGCATCGTACCCCACCGTCGAAGCGTCGGCCGCGCCCCGCATCCTCTTCTGGCTCGAGCATCAGGCGGAGCACTACGGCAAGCTCGTCTCCGACTACCGGCTTGCCGGTGTCGTGCCACCGGTGAGCCGCCCGCGGACCCCGCCGAGGCCGTAGCCTCGGCGATCGCCGGCTATCGCACGGGGCCGCGAGGCGTTATGTTGGTCTCCCGGCCGTTGTGCCTGATCCCGAACGGTGGAGGACGAATGCTCGCGCGCATGTCCATACTCTGCCTTGCCCTCGTCTCTCTCTCCGCTCCTCCCCTCGCCGCACAGCAGGCAACTCTCCCGATCCCCGGGGACTCGGCAAGGCTCGCCCTCGCGAAGACCCTCGTCGGACTGTTGTACCCCGCGAGCGACTCGGTAATGGCTGGCACGATGATCTCACGCATCCGCGAACTGTCTCCCGGTATTCCACCGGCGTTCTTCGACTCCGTGGTGGTTCGGACTCGGAGGGAGATGGTGGGGATTCAAGACAGCCTCGTTCCGCTCTATGCCGCTCGATTCTCCGAGGATGACATGCGGGTGCTCATCGCGTTCTTCGGCAACCCTCTGTGGACAAGATTCAAGCTTGTGAACAATGAGCTGGCGGCCGCACAGGTTGCGCTCATTCAGCGACTTGTGGCGACCGCAACCGACGACATGATGAAGTACATGAGGATGCGACCGGTACCGAGGCCGTAGCACGCCACCCCACCCTCGATCGAGAGAGACGCTATGCGCGTGACATTCCTGCTGGCCCTTCTCGTGGTGCCGCCGACGGCCTTTGCGCAGGGCGCTCGGCTCGACAACAGCGACGATCCGCGGATCAATGTCGGCGCCACCAGAATGATCCGGCTCGTTCCCGACCGAGTCACCCTGCACTTCTTGGTGGAGGCTGGGGGAGATGCGCCGGCGGAGGCACTCCGGAAAGTCGGGCTCAAGGTCGATGCGGTCACTGCGGCCATTCGCCAGGCGGGTGCGCCGGCCGACGCGATGGTCTCCTACCCCTACGGACTCACCCCCGCGCCAAACCAGAACTCGCTTTCGAACATGGTCGGGCAGGTGACCCATGTGGCTCGCCACGTGGTCCGGGTGCAGCTCTCGAAGATGGATCAGGTCATTCCGCTTTCGGCGGCCGCGATGACCGCCGGAGCGACCTCGACCGCCTTGCCCATCCTCGAGGCGTCGTCGGCCGACTCGGCGCGCCGAGTTCGATACCCGGAGGTGGTCGCCGCCGCCCGAGCCGACGCGATGGCCCTCGCCGCTTCGTTGGGGGGAAGCCTCGGGCCGCTGGTGTCGGTCTCGTCCAACAATTTTCAGGACAATGCCTTTTCCAACAACCAACTCCAGTTCTCGAACAACTTTTCCTATGGCGGTTCGATACCGGTGCCCGAGGTCAGACTGTCAATAACGGTCAACCTGGCGTTCAAGTTCATCCCGAGGTAGGCCGGGCTCGCCTCGGTCGGTTCGCCGCCTTCTTGCGTCGGATGCCGGTCGCGATGAATTCTCCGAAGTCGGGATCGAATCCATTTGCCTCCATCAACGCGAGTAGCTCACTCTTGCGGGCACTCATGAACTGGCAATGCGCCGACATAGTGCTGGCAAAGTGCCGGCGGCCGATGAAGCGGCGGCGGCCATTGACGAACTCCGCATGCAGGTTGTTGAGCAGCATGAACACGAGGTATTGGAGCCGATAGTCGGAACTCAGATCGCCTTCGCCCTTTTCGAAATACCCTCTGAAGCGGGCGGCATTGTCATCCTGCAGCATGGTCTGGTTGAAGTGTTGCCACATGCTGTTGATTTCTCGGGTCGTCTCCGCGCGGGCGAGTGAGCGGGTAACAAGGTACACCACCGCCGCCAACAAGGCGGTGGCCACCGAAGCGGCCAGATTCACCCATTGAACCACATTGGCGTCGAGGACATACCAGGGCACTGAGGCCGTCATGGCAGCGGTGTCCGGTGGCATCGCGTGGGACCCTCCTGGATTGTGCTGTCGGGGTGAGGAGAGTATGCCTCGCGGCGTGGTTCTAAGCAATTGGCTGCCGTGTCGCCGATCGTGTGAGCGTGTCATTGTGACACATGCAGCCGAAGAGGGGGCGGGCCGTGAGGCGTAGCAGCGCTTTGCGCGACGCCCATTCTTGGCCCATCCCATGCGATGGTGACGGCTACCCCCCCAGGCGGAGTATGGCGCGCAATGCCGCTCACCTCTTCGATTCGGGCATCGTTCGCCGCTGGAGCGCTCATTACGGGTGGTTGTTGGCTGACCGGAGCCTCCGACGACCCGTTCCTGACCACCGATCGGTCCACCTATGTCGCGGCGCATCTCGGTGGCGAGGGTATCTCCGAGCGCTTCAGCTTTGTGGTGATTGCCCGTTTCGAGAATCGTGACGACCGGGTGGTCTACTTGGCGCGCTGCTTTGCGGACAGCCGGACCCCGATCTATGGGGTGTTGGCGGTCGATGCGACGGACTCTCAGGGTTCAGCGTACGACGGAGCGTGGGGGTGCGTCGGGCACGACCGGCAATTCGCCGTTCAACCGGGTGACTTTCGGACCGACACCCTGCACCTTCAAGGGCCGAACAGCTACAACGGGCTCACGCATGAGCCATACGGAGCCACGACGGGGCGGGTACGGCTCTACTATGACGTTCGCTACTGCCCAGGCGACGGGGGATGTCCAGCTCCCCGAAGCTTTGGCTATTCGCCCATCTTTACTATCACAAAGGCACCCGAATGATGCGCCGGCCTATCGCCGTCCTGGCCGCGATCCTCCTTGGAGGGTGCGTGGATCTCACTCCTCCCTCCGATCCTGTTCCCCCAATTCCAGGTCCGGTCATCACGGTAGACCGGGCGGAATACTCATGGAATCGCGACTCGGTTGTCCGTTACACCATCACGAATCCATACGGCGTGGCGGTCTACATGGGATGCCCAAATGCGAAGTACGAGTACTACCGCGGGGGTTGGGAACCTCTTCCGGAGTTAGGGGGCTGTACCGCGAGCATCCAGCCCAGGCCAATGCTTTTCCCAGGCGCCACGAAGTCCGGCTCACTCCCGCTGACCAACGATGCGATTCCGAAGGCCGGTCACTATCGAATTGTCTTCAACCTGTCCCGAACGGCCACCGGCACCGAGTTGTGGCCGCGCCAGAGTCGGGTCTCTCCCTCATTTCGAATGGCGCCCTAGGGAGAAGTCATTGCGAGGCCCGTAGGGCCGAAGCAATCTCGGGTTTGCTTCGACCTCTCGGGTCTCGCAACCTCGGCTTCGCCGCCCAAGGCGGCTCGCAATGACTCTTGCAGAGCTTCCCCAGGCGGAGAGAATCGGGACTCAGCTATCCAGCAACACCGCCAGCGGCTTGAGCCGCTCGATGCGGGAGAAGATCACCTGGAGCATTACCGTAATGGGCACCGCCAGTAGCGTGCCGGCCGGGCCCCACACCCAGCCCCAATAGAGCAGACTCAAGAAAATGGCCACCGGATTGAGCGGCAGATGCTTTCCCATCAAATGCGGAGTGACAAGATTCCCTTCGAGCAGATTGATCACCACGCATCCCCCCATCAGCAAGAGCACCGTCCCGGTACTGTCGAATGACACGAGCGCCGCGACTCCGACTAACGCCGTTGTCACCAGGGCCCCGGCGTACGGAATGAAATTGAGCAGGCAAGCAGTGACACCCCAGAGCAGGGAATTGGGGAGCCCAACAACGGCAAGAAAGCCCCAGGTCGCGAGCCCGACCCCCACGCTTGTCAGCGTATTGAGCAACATGTACCTCGACATCTGCACCTCGATCTCCGCCAACACCTCTTCGACGCTGCGGGCCCCGGCCCGCGTCCCGATCAGATCGGCCAGTTTCTTCCGAAAGACCGGGAGGGTGGCAAGCAAGAAATAGGTCAAGAACATGACCGTGAGCACGGTGGCGGCGATGGTGGTGGTGCTGCCGCTGAGCCGTTGGAGCAATCCGGGTGCCTTGATCTGCACCGTCGGGGGAGCGCCCGGGGTGACCGACTGAGTGGCCTGATCGACTCTCTGCGCCGTTTCCCGGAGCGGCCGAAGCATCCGCCGGAGCTTCGTCTGCACCTGGGTAAGGGTCTTTGGCGCGGTCTCGACCCACTCCGCCGCCGGTCCGGCAAGCAGCGTCACACCGGTCACAAGCACGCCGAGGGTGCCGAACACCACCAAGGCGGCGCCCAGCGCGGTCGAGAGCCCCAGCTTGCGCAGCGCCCGCACCGGCGGATCGAGGAGAAGGGTAAACAGCGCGGCAATGGCGATCGGGAGGAGCAAACCGGCCCCGAGCCGCAGGGCGGCGGTGAGCAGGATCAGGAAGATCCCAATCAGCAGCATGGTCGAAGCGCGGAGGCCGGGCATTCGCCGCCGGGTGGCAGGTGTCATGGGGGTGTCTCCTCCAGGGTGGCCGTTGCGCGCAAAGCGCGGCACGAGTTGTCCCGTGCCGCGCCCCGCTTCGTTTCTCCTATCCGCTATGACTTCGCTCTAATGCCGTCGTAGCGTGAAATTCAACCCAACGGCAATCTGAGTTGTCGATCCGTCGTTCGCAATGAACCGAAACTCTCCGAATGGATGCACTCGTCCCCGCAACGACTCCGCGCCGACAAAGAGATTCAGACCCGTCCGAGTATCGTGAAAGGTGCCGAAGCCACTTCGCGCAATATTGAGCCCGCCGCCGATGTAGAGCCAGCTGACCGACGCGGCCGCGATCCGGTATTTGAGGTCGGCGTTGATATGCCAGAATGAGCCGCGGTCCACGAAGAAGAGGTCGAACGAAGGATAGAATTCGAGGTACCGGGCGATAGGCACGCCGAGCTGGACGCCCACGCCGGCCTTCTCAAGGTCGAATTGGTACGAGACCCGGGGACCTAAATGCAACCGGTTGGTCTGGGCCTGGGCCGTTCCCGCAAGGGCGGTCGCAAGGGCGAGCGTGCCGCCTATCCTGGTCAATCGGAACACCATCGGTGACTCCTCTGAAGGCCTGAATGAGTGTTCTCGAAGCATAATTGACGCGCACCGCCGCACCATCCGTCGTCCGGGCTAGTCCGGAAGCCCACCCTTCGATGGATGGTGTATCGGTCGAGAACGCATACTCTTCGTATGGGGGCGGAATCTGTTCCCCCGACCCATTTGAAGGAGAGGCTCGTGCAGCGATCATATCGGTCCGTTCTCGTGACACTCTTGTTCCTTGGCGCCTGTGCCACCAAGTCTCAAACCGGCGCCATCGTTGGAACGGCCGGTGGGGCGGTGGTCGGTGGCGTGATCGGCAAGGTGGCCGGATCGACGGCCAAAGGCGCCATCATCGGCGCGGTCGTCGGTGGAGTGGCGGGCGCGCTTATCGGGGCGCAGATGGACAAGCAAGCGAAGGAGCTGGAGCAGAACATCAAGGGCGCCACGGTGGTCCGGGTCGGGGAGGGCATTCAGGTGACCTTCGATTCGGGACTGCTCTACGATTTCGATTCTGATGTGGTGCGATCGGAGGCCAAGACCAACCTGCGCGAGCTCGCCGCCAGCCTCGAGAAGTATCCCGGCTCCGATCTCCTGATCCTGGGCCACACCGACCAGCTTGGCTCGACGATGTACAACCAAGCGCTGTCCGAACGGCGGGCGAGTGCGGGGGCCACCTATCTGATGTCTCGGGCGTGAGCGGAACCCGTATTGCCACCCGCGGTCTCGGTGAATCGGAGCCGATCGGCTCCAATGAAACCGAAGCGGGCAGACAGGCCAATCGGCGAGTCGAAGTCTCGATCTTCGCGAGCAGGGAAACGCGCGCCACCGCAATCAAACAGGGGACCCCATGAAGACCCTCATCGTTGCCGGACTCGCTATGGCCAGCCTCACGGCATGCGGCACCGGTGCGTCGCCGCGCGATAACGCGTCGAACCCGCCGCCAAGCCAGAACCGAACTCTCTCGCTCGATACCGGTACCCAGATCGAGGCAATGACCCAGCGCACCATCTCCTCGCGGAGCGACAAGGCGGGAGCAACTTTCACCGCCCTGGTCTCGAGCGATGTGAAGGATACCCGAGGGAGAGTCGTGATTCCCGCCGGGGCGACCCTCACCCTCAACATCACCGAGCTGCAGCCGGCCAACGACAAGAGCAAGGCCGACGGGAGAATCACCGTGCTGGTCAACTCGGTGACCTTCGGGGGTGAGACTCACTCCCTCTCCGCCAGCATCACGTCAATGGAGCATTCCCTTAAAGGGCGCGGTGTTGGAACGACTGAAGTCGGGAAGACCGCCGCGGGCGCGGTCATCGGCGGTATCGCCGGACGGGTCATCGGCGGAGACTCGAAGGGCACCATCATCGGTGCGGTCGTGGGCGGTGCCGCCGGCGCCGCGGTGGCGGTCGAAACGGCGAATCGTGACGTGGTCGTGGTGGTCAATACGCCAATCATCGTTACGCTCAACGGGCCCCTCACCGTCGCCGTCAAATAGGAAGGGGGAGTGCCGGGCATGGATTTCTGGACATTGCTTGTCGTCGGTCTGATTGCCGGGTTGCTTGCCAGTCTTGCTGTCGGCGGGGTCGGCTTCGGCATTGTGGGCGACGTAGTCATCGGTATTGCCGGCGCCTTTCTGGGAAGCTGGCTCTTCGGCGCGCTCAATATCTCGGTTCCGTTCGGCGGCCTTGGGGGGACGATCTTCGTCGCGTTCATCGGCGCGGTCGTCCTTCTCTTGCTGCTGCGGGTTATCCGCAGGGGGAAGCACGCGTAGTCCGCCTTCCATTTTAGGGAAGATCATGCGCCCAACCGGCATCGCGGGAATTGTCCTCATCGTCTTCGGAGCCTTCGTCCTGCTCACCGGGGGCAGCTTCACCACCAAACGGGACGTGCTCACGATCGGTGACGTGAAGCTCACCGCCGATGAGCGGCAGACGATACCCTCTTGGGCCGGAGTGCTGTCACTGATCGCGGGTGTCGTCCTGGTGGGAATGGGCGCAAAGAAGCGGACTTGAACGCCTTCTCATCCGGTGGGTGAGCGCCCTCTGATAACCCGCAAGAGCACGACGACAACCGCGATCACGAGCAGGAGATGGATCAGCCCCCCCGCGACATGAAAGACGCCGAGTCCGAGGGCCCAGGCGACAAGTAGTATCACGGCCAAAGTGTACAGCATTGAGCGTTCCTTCCCGTAAGTGTGGTTCACTACTGCGGCGATGTTCCCACCACGCGCTTGACCATCTGCCCCGAGCGGAGCTGCCCGGTCGTGCCGATCCCGTTGATGAGCGCCACCTGGTCGAGCGAGATCCGTGAAGGGAATTGGACGTTGAATTGTCCCAGAGACATGGCCCTGGGTGCCCGCTCGATCCGGAGCCGCATCGGCTGCACAGCGAGCGCTGCAGGGTCGGTCAGGCGGTCGAAAGTGGCGGCGCTCTGTCTGAGCAGCGCGCTGTAGCTGCCAAACTTGTCTCCGGTGGTGTACCCGGTCACCTGATAGGTGGTGCCGCTGTAGTCGATGAAGGTCGCGATTCCCCGAATCGCACCCTGCTCCGTCTGGGCGCTAAACTCGCCGGCTAGCGTCGAGAATCCATGAATGGTTCCCGGGGAGACCGTCCCGGCCGCGAGTCCCTGCTGCGCAAAGAACTTCTGTGACGCCTGGGCGGCGGTGCCGGCAGCGACCCGAAGTTCGATCAGCGCGTCCTGTGCGGGGCTTCCGGCGATCACCGCGCTGCTGCCGTTCTGCGTCTTCCAACCGTCGGGAAACCGGAACTGGAACTTGAGTTCGGGGTGCCGGAAGAACGGCCCCTGGAAGAAGCCGAGGCGCGGGTTCTCGCCGTAGATCATCCCATCGATCAGCTTGAGGAATTCCTCGCGACCGATCTTCTTGGTGCTGAGGTCCACCCCCGCGGCGGCGACACGCTCGTTGGTGGCCTTGATCCGGTTACCGGGGTTGGGATGGGTGGCCTGCCACTCGGGCAACCGTCCGGCACCGCTCAGCGCCGCCTGTTGGTCGAGCATCTGAAAGACGCCGGCCATTTCCCGGACGTCGTAGCCATCGGTGAGGGCGTATCGGAAGCCGAGCTGGTCGGCCTGGGTTTCGTCATCTCGGCTGAATTTGAGGAAAAGCAAGCCCAGGCCGGCGCCGGCCACCTCGCTGTATTTCCGGATACCGCTGGAGAGAACCGATCCGATGCCCAGCCCGAACTGGGCCAACTGGGAGCGGCTGATTTGCTGAACGCTGTGGCGTGCCGCCACATGGCCGCTCTCGTGGCCAAGCACTGTCGCCAACTCGGCCTCGCTGGTCATGTGCGTCAGCAGGCCGCGGGTGACGAAGATGAAGCCGCCGGGAAGCGCGAAAGCATTGACGGTGGGGTCGTCGACGACTTGATAGGCCCACGGCAAATTGGGGCGCTCGGTTCTGGCCGCCAGCGAGAGGCCAAGACCGCTCACGTAGGACTGGACCCTGCCATCAGCGTAGAGGCCGATGCTCTGCGCGACATCGGCCGCGCCCTGCTTTCCCATCGCGATTTCCTGGGACTCGGAGACCAAGGCGAGTTCGCTCCTGCCGGTTACCGGATTCGTAGCGCAGGCGGCGAGAAGGACTCCGGTAAGCGCAGCGACACCGCGTCGTTCGGTCATGTGAACCCCTTGTCCTACTGAACGAGAATGAACGCGCCGAGTCCGAGGACCACGAGGCCGAGGAGGATAGCGCCACTGTAGGCGAGGGCCGGCCAGCCTGGCGATCGATCCCTGAGGGAGCGCCCCCGTAACGTGCCGTCGATGATCTTGCGGCCCAGTGCGACCGATCGGGCGCGGGCCTCTTGGAGCGTCTGAAAGCTCTCACTCACTTCGATCGCCTGCTTTCGGCCATCGCGGAGAATCTCCAGGTCGATGGCCCAACGCGTGGATTCGTGGAGCCGGTACGGCCAGGCTTGGATATCGAACCCTCTATACCTCGTGGCGGTCATGCCCATGGGCCCTCGCAGAAGTCGTTCGCTTCGAGCGCCGGCATCTAGTCCTCAATCCCGTTAGTGAACTATGCTCAACCAACTCTACATGGTTCGCCGGCAAGATCGTATCGCTCGAACGGGTAGATTCGGATCTAGTCCGGAGGGATGAGACCTCGACTGCGGAAGGCGGGGGACAGGCCGTGTGGCCTGCCCCCCTGGGTACTGCGTAGGTCTTCAATGTCGTGAGGCGGGGGCAAGAGGGCAATCGCTCGAAGGAGCGAGATAGCGAGATGCCGATCGTTCCCGCTAGGCCGTCAGGTGGAGCCGGCTACTGGTCGAGGGCGCGAACCCCTCCGGCATGCGTAAAGGCCGCCACTTCCAGCCGACTGCGGAGCGCCAGCTTTTCGAGGACGTTGTGGACGTGGCTCTTGACCGTGTGCACCGCGATATGCAGCCGCGTCGCGATCTCCTTGTTGCTGAGCCCTTCACCGAGGAGGTCGATGACCTGCCGCTCCCGGCTGGTCAAGCGAACCGCCTCCAACACCTTGGCTCGGCTCCCACCGGCGGCGTTCCGCGCGATCTGGGTAAAGAGGGAATTGGTGAGCGCCGGGGGGAGGACTTCGGCGCCGCCGGCCACCGCGCGAATCGTCGCGAAAAAATCTTCGAACGAGGCATCCTTCATGATGAATCCGGAGGCCCCTGCCCGCACGTAGTTGGCGACATCCTCCTGGAGGGGCAGGAGCCCCATGACGATCACTCGCGCCTCGGGCACTTCGTTATGCACCATCGTGGTCAGGCTCAAGCTGTCGTGGTCCGCTAAGCCGAAGTCGAGCAGGACGACGTCCGGCTTCGATTCGCGCACCTTTTGCAGTGCCTCGTCGACTTCTGCAAAGGCTGCCAGCACCTTGAAGCCGGGCTGGGTATGAATCAACGCGGCGATCCCTTCGCGCAACAGCCGGTTGTCGTCGATGAGAATGAGCGCGATAGGGTCCTTCACGGGATCGCGCGAGGCCGGGGCCTTGACCTCCTTACGCGGCGATGCTCGCTTCACCATGCGCGCCGACATGGCGATGGGAAGGATGCGAAAGAAAGGCGCTGGGGGGTCGATGTCGCGGTCGCCACCCTTGAAGGATATACCGCAGCGCTGCATACTGCTAGACGCGATTGCCGCCTCCACCGGTGCGTCCCCGACACTATCCTCTTGGAGAACCCGCTCAATGCAGCCACTCGAACGCCGACTGCGGACCCTTGCCGTCTTCAACTCGGTGGCCCTCGCCGCCATCGGCATTCTGGCCGCCTCCGGCTTTGCCAAGCAGGGACCGGCGCGATTCGACGAGATCGATGTGCAACGGATCAACGTGGTCGGGGAGGACGGGAAGCCGGTGATGGTGATCGCTCGGCGGGGCCGGCTGCCCGGGCCCTCGATGAATGGCCGCGCCTATCCCGCGGCGGTCTCGGAGGGGCGGGAGCTTCTCTCGGGAATGATCTTCTTCAGCGAGACGGGGGATGAGGTCGGAGGTCTCCTGTACAACAGCATCAAGCGCGATTCGGGGTACTCCGCGATCGGCCACCTCTCTCTCGACCAATGGAAGCAGAATCAAGTGGTGGCCCTTCAGTACGTCGACAACGGGCGCACCCGGCGCGCCGGCCTGCAGGTTCTCGACCGGCCGACGACGGTGACGATGGGCCCGGAGCTCGATCGGCTGGAGCGACTCTTGACCGCCACCGGCTCGACCCGCGATTCGCTCCGCCGAGAAGGGGCCGCAGCGCGCGCGCGAGGTGAGACGGGGGTGCCGCGCATCTTCGTCGGGAGCCAGGACCGGAACGCGCTGGTGCAATTGCGGGATACGCAAGGTCGGATTCGGGTGCAGTTGCGGGTCGACAGCGTCAATGTGGCGCGGCTCGAGTTCCTTGACGAGGCGGGCAAGGTGGCCGCCAGCTATCCGCCCCCGGGCGACTAGCCTGCGGCGCCGTCAGGCGCCACTGTGGAAACCCGCAATGCGATAGGCGGCCTCCCTCGCCCGCTGGGCGGGCTCGCCTCTTGCGCCGCCGATCTCCGCGCGGTAAATCCCCCGCTGCCCGCCGCACGAGGGGGACCCCGCCATGGACCAACCCGAGGGAACAGCGCCCAGGACCAGGCCGATCGGCTCGGCCGGCCAGCCGATTCGCACGATCGCCTTTTCGAGCGGCGGCTTCGACACCGCCATGGACCTGGGCGTCATCCACGCCCTCCTGGTCATTCAAGGCAAAGCGCCCGATGCCGTGGTCGGCATTTCCGCCGGCGCGATCAACGCGGTGGCCCTGGCGGAGATCCTCCAGCGCGAGGCCCCCAACGGATCGGCCGCCACGCCGGAAGAGACCCGGCGAGCCAAGGTGGCCCGCTTCCGCGAGATCTTCGAGGCATACGCCAACGCCCCGACGGAGCTTGCGGCGGCCTATTTCCCCGACACGCTCCAGGTGGACGCGGGACGGTCCCTCGAGCCGCTCCGCCTGCCGATCCACAACCACCGCGAGCGGCTCGGCCGGCAGAGCGAGCTCAAGGCGCGCCAGGGGTTCATTCGGTTCTTCAATTTCATGCTGCGGACCCGGTTCTCCTTCGCCACCCTGACCCGGTTCGTTCGCCGGATACTCGGCCTCCAGGCGGCGGGGCAGATTCGGTCGCGGGGCGCGCGAATCGCGATCTACCTCTTCGAGCTGGTCCGGTCGTGGAGCCTGATCGGGCTCAACCTGCACCGAATTGCGGAGTTGATGCTGGAGACGGTGTGGCGGCCCCTCTTTCGGGCCGGCGGAAGCGCCCGCGGCTCCACCGCCGCCGGGGTTCTCTTCGCGAGGCGCTGGTTCCGGAGCGTTCGGATCGCCGTCGGGTATTTCTCGACCTTCCTCACCCTCACCGCGCTTTGGCTCTCCATTACGGCCCTTCCGATCGTCGGCGCCTGGGCGTTCGGCGGGTGGATTGCCGGGCGGCCGCAGGAGCAGCAAATCGCGGTGGCGGCGGGGCTCGCGGCCCTTCTTGCGATCGGGATCTATCGCTTCGAGCGGGCCGGGGTCTGGCGCCAGCTGACGTTGACCGAACGAAATCCTCGGCTGCGGTTGGTCGGAGAGTTGGCGCTGGAGTCGTTCGAGCTGGTCGGGCTCGCGGTTCTTTACCTCGGCATTCCATTGGCGCTTCTCTGGGTTGTTTCCTTCGCGCTCTCCGGCTTCGCATTGGCCGAGGCGGGCCGGCTGATGGTCGAGGCGATCTGGCGAGGGTGGTGGATCGTGCCGCTGGCGGGCTTCGGCGCGGCCCTGGTGATTGCGGTGCGCTTCTGGCAAGTCGGCGGCGACTACCGGCGCCGGTTCCTCGAGCAGTTCGACCTGACCGACGCGCTCCTCAGCAAACATCCGATCCGCGACCTGTTCGTCCGGCTCTTTGACCCCGAGTACTACGGTCCGCGCAACATGGACGATGTGGTCGAACGTTCCCTCAGGAGCGAGGACCAGCCGTCGGAGACGAGTCCGACGCGAAAGGTGATCGGCGAGTACGCTGCGCCCGGAAAACGGGAGCAGATCGAGGTGGGGCTGATCGTCGCCAACGTGGGAACCGGCGAGCTGGAGATCGTCGACCCGGGAGTGAGCGTGGTGGACGGGCTCTACGCGTCGGTGGCGGTGGCGCCGCTCCTTCCCCCAGCGGAAGCGACCGGCCGGCTTTTCGTCGACGGGGGGAACATCACCAGCGAGCCGACCTCGGGTGCGCTGGCGCTGCTGCGGGGCAGGACCCACCCCGACGCACCCGTCATCCATATCTATAGCGTGAGTCCGCTCCCCTTCAGCTCCCCAACCCTCCGGGAGGAGAACGGGACCGACGCCCCGGTGTTCCTCAACTTGGTGGACGTGGCCCGGCGCGCGCTCCTCCTGCAGCGGTTTCGGGATGCCTCCCTCGAGCGTCGGCTGACGGAGCTCTATACGCGCACGATGCCGCCGGGCCGCGCGGCGCAGTCGTACGGCGGGAACTCGTTTCTCCGAGCCTGGGTAACGCCGGTGGAGCCGGATCAGCCGCTCGAACTCCACCAGCGGCTCTTCGAGGCTCGGACGAAAGAGGCCAAGCGAGAGGTGATCGCGGAAGCGGTGGCCGAGGGATGTCGCGCGGCGCTTCAGGTCATGACCCGCGCCAGCCAGCCGCCGAGCGTAGCGGACCCGCAGAACGAGCAGACTCTCCCGTGCCGCCAAGTGGTAACCAATCACTTGCAGCGAAGCGTCAAGGCGCCGCTGCCCCTGCTCGCCGACTTCGACCGGGAGAATCCCCCGCCGACCGGGGAGCAGGCTTCGGGGTTGCCGGAGGTCTGCAGGCATTGCCGGCTGCGAGAAAAGGGGCAGGGTGCCGGCGCCAGCCCCCTGACCTACCACCGCCTGCATTTCCGAAAATGGGCAAAGGTCGGGCCCGCTTGGCCGCACCGCGACGCCGAGCCGGAGCCGTTGTTGCAGGACGACCACTTTCAGCGGCAACCCTCCGCTTACGCGGCGCGCACCGAGAAGTCGTTGGCCAACTACCGGGTGGCGCTCGATCGCGGGACCGACCAGCAGCCGCGGTGGCCGAGGACTCGCGAGGGCCACGAAGGGAAAGCGCGGCCGACCGTCAGCCTCCTCTTCAGCGGCGGCGTCTTTCGCGGGGTGTACCAGCTCGGAACCCTCAATGCCCTGAGCGAGCTCGGCCTTCGACCCGATGTCGTGGCGGGTGCATCGGTCGGTTCGATCACGAGCGCGATGATTGCGCAGGCCCTCTCCCATAGCGGAGCGGAGCGGCAGCTCCGGATCGCGCGGCTTGCCGCGACCTATCTGGCGCTCGACCGGCTGATCCTGACCGACCGGTTCGCCGATTTCGTCCGCGGCCTTACGCTTCGGGCCGGTGCGACCCGCTTCTCGCTGTCCGAGGCGGACCGGTTCTTCCGCCGATACGACCAAGCGGCGCCGGGCCGGCACAATCGTGAGGCGCGCCGGGTCATCGCCGGCCTCGAGCGGCTCTTCTGGCTCAGCCCGTTCGAGCTGCACGGCCTGGTGCGGGCGCTCCGGCTTGGCGATACGAACCAGATCTCCAGGCAACTGAAGGACTACGTCCAGGAGTGGCTCGAACGGATGGGAGTCGGCCGCGAGGTTCTCGGTTCCGAGCCGCTCTCCCTCCTGGTGGCGGAGCATGTGCTGCAGGCGCTGCCGGGGGAAGCGGCGCCGGTCGATCTGCGCGCCGAACCGTTCGACCGCTTCCTGAAACAGGGGATCTACTTCCTGGCCACGACGACCAACCTGAGCATGGGACGTTTGGAAATGCTGGGCGAGCAGCAGTTCATGTCGGATGGGCCGCGGCCGGTCCTGCTCGATGGGTTGCTCGCGAGTAGCGCGTTCCCCGCGGTCTTCCGGCCGCGATGGGCGTGGGAAGTGATGCCGGGGAGCAACGCCAAGCACCAGTACATCGACGGCGGCGTGATGGACAACCTTCCCTTGGACGGCGTTGCGCACTTCCTGCGGAACGCTGCCGCGGCGGGGCTCATCCACCCGCACCCGACCCGGGGCAATCTCAAGGTGCCCCACCTGCTGTTCAGCGCCTCACTCGAGCCTGTGGTGCGGCGCCACACCACGATCGACGGGGTCGAGCCCTTTCGTCGCGATTGGGTAGCGTTGATGCAGCGAACGGGCCAACTCCGCTACAACAAGAAGGTGGAGTTGTACGGCCAGACGCAGCAGGCGCTTCGTCAGATACGCGCGGAGCGGGAGCCTGGCGCTGAGTTCACACCGATCGATCTCGAAGTGGTGACGGTGAAGCCGCAGTGGCTCGTCAGCACCTTCGCCTTTCATCCGATGCTCGGCTTCCGGCGCAGCACTCAAGCGGAGAGCATCGCGCACGGCTGTGCCACTACGCTTGCGGTCTTTTCCGATCTGCAGCGCGACCCGGAGCGGGAGCCGTGGCTTGGGCCGTGGGGAGTGCTGCTCGACGCGATCCCGCAATCGGTGGAGCGGAAGGACGGCGCCCTTGTGCCCGGGCCCGGAGGAGGGCCGGGAACCTGCTGGTTCCGAGCCGACCGCCCTTGTCCCTTTAGCAGGAAGAGCCTCGAGGCGCTCCCGGCGCCGGGGCTTCCACCCGCCACGGTAACCGAGCTGGACGGGATCTATCGCGCATGCGGCCGAGAGGCGACGCATCGAGCCAGGACTGGGGGAGAATCATGACGACATTGCTCGAAACGCTGCTGGCGTTCGTGGGAACGATGCTGGTCTTCGCGCTCGCCGCCCAGAGCGTGCAAGAGGTGCTCAAGACGATGTTCGTGATCAAGGGGCGCACGATGCTCCGGGCCGTCGAGGGGCTGGTCCGCGAGGCCACCAAGGCCAACCGCCAGTGGACGATCGATGCCGACGCCATCATCGGTCAAGTGCTGCGCCGGGTCGGGGCGCTGGGCCAGTTCGGCCTCCGCCCGGGGAAGATTCGCCTCGACGCGCTGCCGGCGGCTCAGCTCGAGGATTTGATCGCCAAAGTCGAGCCGGCCGACATTCCCGGACTCCCCGGGAATCGCGAGGATGCGCGGGAGATCCTCAAGGCCATCGCGAAGCAGGCAAGAGACTGGTATCCGATCGCCGTCCAGCCGGTGGAGAAGCGCTACCGCCGGCGGATGCGGGTGCTCTCGCTGCTCGCGAGCGCGCTCGTCGTGGTGCCGTTCAACCTCGACGCGATCCGGATCTACGCCTTGGCCCAAAGCAGTCCGGAGTTTCGGGCCGATGCCCTGGCGCTCGTCGGCCGGCTCGATTCGGCATACGTCGCGGCCGAACCGGCGCGACCGGCGGCCGATAGCATTCAACCCGACAGTGCCCGAGCCGATAGCGCTCAAGTCACCGCGGTCGATACCACGACCACCGCCGATTCCACTCGGCAGGGCCGCACGCTGTCGAAGGAGGATTTGCAGCAGATCCGGAAGGTGTATAGCGAAGATCTTCTGGGCCGGTTCCGCGTGGAGAATCTGCGGGAGGGGCGGTGGTGGCTCGGGATTCTGCTATCGATCGTGCTCGTGAGTCTGGGCGCCCCTTTCTGGCACGACCTCCTGGAATCGCTCTTCGGCTTCAAGAAACGGCTCGCCGCCACGGCGGCGAGCGCAACGTCGACGGCGGTTGATGCCGCGCGGAGAGAGGGATAGTATCTGGTCCCCATATCAGGAGACTATGATGATCGTCGTCCGGAACACCTTCGTCGCGAAGCCGGGAAGCGCGAGCAAGCTCGCCGCCATGTTCAAGGAGGCCGCGGCAATCGGGAAGCTCCCGAAACACCGGGTGCTCACCGATCTCACCGGGGAATTCAATCGCGTCATACTCGAGTATGAAGTCGACAACGTGGGCGGGTTCGAGGCGCAGATGCACGAATACGCCACGAACGAGGCACTGCGGGCGGCAATGAAGGGCTACACCGAGTTGTGGATTAGCGGCACCCGCGAGCTGCTGCAGGTGGCCTAGCGCAAGGGAATTCCGTCGCTCTTGTACAACGTCGGCCGCTCGGCCATTTTTGTCCTGCTGGACAGGTGTCCGAGTGGCTGAAGGAACCGGTCTCGAAAACCGGCATACCCGCAAGGGTATCGAGGGTTCGAATCCCTCCCTGTCCGTAGTCATTGCGAGGCCCGAAGGGCCGAAGCAATCTCTGAGATTGCTTCGGCCCTTCGGGCCTCGCAATGACCTACTGCGGCGGCCGCAGGTTCCGCCGGAGCGCGGCCAAGTCCAGCAGCGGCGTTCCTCCCTCCGTCGGCACCAGCACCACCAGATTGTTGCTCGACTTCATGTCGTGCAGCACCTCGAGATACTGCTTCATCAGCGCTTCCGGCGTCAGCGTAATGTTGAGCAGCTTCTGCTGCTCCGATTGCAGCCGCGCGACTTCCACCCGGTGCTTCTCGGTCTGAATCTGCTGTTCCTGCGCGATCTTATTGTTGATCGCGTTCACGACCTGCTCCGGCGGCTCCAGATTGCGGAGAAAGAACGCGGTGACCGTGGCGATCCGGAACGGCTGTCCGCCGGCGCGGGGCTGAGTGACCAGAGCGCTGTCGACCTCCGCGTGCATCACGTCGGCGATCTTGCTCCGGTTCGAGATGTCGTTGATGGAAAACTGCGCCATGCCATCCCGGGCGCCGTTTCGGATGGCGTTGAGCACGACCGAATGAATCTGTTCCTCCCCGCCGATTTCCGTGAAGATCTTCGGCGCTTCCTGCGGATCGATCTGCCACCGCACGGCAACATCGACCTTCATCGACATCTGTTCGCTGGAGAGCGCCTGCATGATCTCCGCTTCGGCCTGCTGGGGCGGGAACTGCTCTTCCCGGGTGGAATACCGCTCGATTTGTGACCAGGGCGGCACGACCCGCACTCCGGGAAGGAGCGGCTTGTTCGACACTTTGCCGAAGGCATGCTGGACGCCGACCGATCCGGCATCGATCACCACCACCGTCGACCCCATCAGGGTGATCACCGCCAGCACCAGTAGCCCGATACTGACGAGGTTGGCCAGTGTCGCCGCGGCCTTGCTGCCCGAGTTCTTGAGACTCCCGCCGGCGGTCTTCACCACCAAGGCCACCAGCAAAATGACCGCGCCCAAAATGAGCCTGCCCATGCCGAGCATCCTTGTGTTGGAGGAAGGAACCGGACGAAAGATACTCGTTCGCGGGTGCGCGGGGCGGTGTGTGTGTCCGCGCCGGCTCGGACGTCATCCTAGGCATAGTCGCAAGAGCGTAATGATCGGCCTGGGCCGGCGCCCCGGCAGGTGTGTTTTTCGGTCTTCTCGGTGTTACGAGGTCGGTACCCGGCTGGCTTCAAGGATGTCGCGCGCGGGGGAGATCGTTCCGCATGAGCGTAGACGTCCTAAGCCGCGCCACCCGAACGCCGTGATCCATACGGGTCCATCCCGAGGAGGAATCCGGGTTCCTCCTCGGTGGTGGATCCCTTCGCCGGTCCTTGTCGCAGGGATGTAGCTCCTACCAAATGGCTGGCCGGGCGGCGGCGGCGGTTGCCGTCGTCCGCCAGCTCCCTCCTCCCCAGTCGAAACTGCGTCCGAGGGTCAAAATCGTAAGTTGTTGCGGGGCAACATCATAGAAACGCGTTGTTGACAGCGGGGCGGGTCATATGCTAATAAGTACGCCCCGCCGCGAAGGATCCTCGCCTCCTGAGATCCTTCGCGTTGCGTTTCAGGAACCTGGCAAGGAGCACCATGGCTTCGTTGGTCATCGTCGAGTCTCCGACGAAGGCGCGGACTATCCGCGACTTCCTTCCCCGCGGCTACACCGTCGCGGCGTCCATGGGCCACATCCGCGACCTGCCCGACAAGGCCGCGGACATCCCTCCCAAGTACAAGGGAGAGGATTGGGCTCGGCTGGGCGTGAACGTCGACAACGACTTCGAGCCGCTCTATGTGGTGCCCGCCGACAAGAAGAAGATCGTGAAGGAACTGAAGGACGCGCTCAAGGATGTGAACGAACTCATCCTCGCCACCGACGAAGACCGGGAAGGGGAGAGCATTTCTTGGCATTTGCGGGAAGTACTGGCGCCCAAAGTGAAGGTCAAGCGGATGGTCTTCCACGAAATCACCCGGGAAGCGATTCGCGAGGCGCTCGAGACCACCCGCGCCGTGGACGACAAGCTGGTCCGCGCCCAGGAAACCCGCCGGATTCTCGATCGGCTCTACGGCTACACCCTCTCGCCCCTCCTCTGGAAGAAGATCGCCTACGGACTTTCGGCCGGGCGGGTGCAGTCGGTGGCGGTGCGGCTGCTCGTACTGCGCGAGCGGGAACGGCGCGCCTTCCGCGCGGCGGTGTATTGGGATTTGAAGGCGCACCTCAACCACGCCAAGCAAGACTTCGACGCCGAGCTCATTGCGCTCAAGGGCAAGCGGATCGCGACGGGGAAAGACTTCGACGAGAAGACCGGCAAGCTGGCCGAAGGGAAGGACGTCGTCCTGCTCAACGAAGGGGAGGCCACCAAGCTCCGGGAGCGGCTTCTCAAGAAGCCGTGGGCCGTATCGGCGAGCGAAGAGAAGCCCGGCCTTCGGCGCCCGGCGGCGCCGTTCATCACCTCGACGCTGCAACAGGAGGCCAACCGGAAGCTCCGGCTCTCCGCGCGGGAGACGATGCGCGTCGCGCAGAACCTGTACGAGAACGGCTACATCACCTACATGCGGACCGACTCGGTGAACCTGTCGAATCAGGCGATTACCGCGTCGCGCGAGTGCGTGGAACGGTTATACGGCAAGGACTACCTGCCGCCGAAGCCGCGCTACTACACCGCCAAGAACACCCACGCGCAGGAGGCCCACGAGGCGATTCGCCCCGCCGGCTCCCACTTCCGGACTCCCGACGAAACCAAGCTCACCGGGCGCGAATACGACGTGTACGAACTGATCTGGAAGCGGACGGTGGCCTGCCAGATGCCTGACGCCCGGGTGACGAGTCTCGTTGTGACGCTCGACGTCGACGATGCCACCTTCCGCGCCAGCGGCAAGCGGATCGACTTTCCCGGCTTCCTTCGGGCCTATGTCGAAGGGAGCGACGATCCCGAGGCGGCGCTTGAAGACCAGGAGGTGCTGCTGCCGCACCTCGAAGTCGGCGACCGTCCCGTGTGCAAAGAGATCGACGCGCTCTCCCACGAAACTCAGCCGCCGGCGCGCTTCACGGAAGCGAGCCTGGTGCGGGAGTTGGAGGCGGACGGCATCGGCCGGCCGAGCACCTACGCCAGCATCATCGGCACGATCGTGGAGCGGGGCTACGTCCAGAAGCAGGGTCAGGCGCTGGTGCCCACTTTTACCGCGTTCGCGGTGACGGGGCTGCTGGAGCAGCACTTTCCCAATCTGGTCGACCTCAAGTTCACCGCGAAGATGGAAGACCAGCTCGACGAGATCGCCGAAGGGACCGCCGAGTGGCTGCCGTATCTCAAGCAGTTCTATCTGGGGAAGGAAGGGCTCCGGAAGCAGGTCGAATCGCGGGAGAAGAAAATCGATCCGGCCGACGCTCGAATGGTGGCGGTGAACGGACTCGAGGACGCTACGGTTCGGATCGGACGCTTCGGACCTTACGTCGAAGTGGAGCGCGGTGGAGAAACCCTGCGCGCCTCGATTCCCAAAGACGCCGCTCCGGCCGATTTGACCATGGAACAAGTGGAAGAGATCCTCCGCCAAAAGCGGGAGGGGCCGGACATTCTGGGCCATCATCCTGACACGGCCGAGCCGATCCTCGTGTTGACCGGCCAGTACGGCCCCTATGTGCAGTTAGGCGCCGTTTCGGACGAGAACCCCAAGCCGAAACGCTCCAGTTTGCCGAAGGGGATGAAGCCGGAAGAGGTAACCTTAGATATAGCGGTCGGATTGCTCGCCCTGCCGCGGCTGCTGGGCCTCCATAGCGACGGCGGCAAGATCTTCGCGGGGCAGGGACGCTTCGGGCCGTACATCGTGCATGACAAGGGGAAGGACGGGAAGGACTACCGCTCCCTCAAGGGAGAAGATCAGGTCCTCACGGTCAAACTGGAGCGCGCCCTCGACCTGCTGGCCCAGCCCAAGCTCGGCCGCGGCCGCCGCGCCGCGCCGACGCCGCTCAAGGAGCTCGGGCCGCATCCGGAAGACAAGGCGCCGGTGGCGCTCTACGACGGGCAGTATGGCCCATACGTCAAGCACGGCACCGTGAGCGCCTCCATTCCGAAGGGGAGCGATCCGGCCAGCGTTACCCTGGCTCAGGCGGTGGACCTCCTCAACGCCAAGCGGGGCCGCGAACCGTTCAAGCGGGCACCGAAAGCCCGGAAGGCGGCACCCAAGCGGGCGGCCAAGGCCAAAGCCAAGGGGTAGTCATTGCCCGCTGGGCACTGTGCTCCGTCTGCCCCATCGCTTTGTCGGTCTATTGGTACGTTGTGATGCGATCAAGGCGACTGAGCAATCCGACTTGTCGATTGTCTACCTGGATCATGTCACGTTAATGCCTAGCGACCTGCCGCAGGGCGTTGGCGCTCTTGTGGGCGACGCTTGGAGCATCAAGTGCGTGGAGTGTCAAGGTTATGAAGAGAGGCTTTCGCCGGTCGCGACGAGACTCAGGGCAAGGATGGGTTCTTTCAGGCCTCTCTTTGCAGGTGTGGAGCCTCCTCGCTTCGCCAGCAGTTGCACAGACACCCGGCCCGATCACGATTGCGCGCAACCCCTCATGTCCCTCATGCCGTATTACTCTCGTTGAAGAGGTGGTTCTCGGAGGTCGTGACACTTCGCTCATCGATCACCCGGAGTCTGTCTGGCGGGATAGCCGCGGCAGATACTTCGTTCTCCAGCCGAACAAGGAGGAGATGCCGATCGTTTTCGACCGCGGGGGACGATTCCTGCGGCGCATCGGACGCAAGGGTGATGGTCCCGGGGAGTTCCGATTTGCCGCACATGGTACTGTCGATGCCGCCGACTCAATCTTCATTGTGGATTGGGTCGGTAGAGCGAGTGTATTCTCGCCCGATTTCAAGTACGTGCGCTCTTTTCCGTTCCCTCAAGGCGTACGGTCAATGGTCGTCTTGCGCAACGGCGATCTTCTCGCCAACGCGCTCGTGTCCGACCGCCAGACTATTGGCCTCCCATTCCATCTCTTTCGACGAGATGGGAATCGTTATGCGGCGGCGGGCGACCGATCGCGACCCTATATCCATACGGAGAACTACCGGCTGGCCCATCGGGTCACTCCCGCTGCTGCGGGTGGCTTTTGGTCGGTCCCAAGGATCGGAGACTACCACCTGGAGTATTGGAATGCACTTGGGAAGCGCGAGGCCCATTTCCGGAGTTCTCCCGACTGGTTTGTAGAACTACCTCCCGATATCGGACTTCGAGATCCCTTTAAGCTCGATCCACCCGTCTCGATGATCGAGGCGATCTGGGAGGATCGATCGGGTCTCGTTTGGGTGGTTACCAGAGTCGCCGATCCCAAGCGACACTTAGCTCGCCAGGACACCGTTCGAACGCCGGAGGGCAAGGCGGTGGTTCCGTCAGACCTCGACCGAACATCGGATTCGATCATCGAGGTTATTGACCCTCGAACTCACCGGGTAATGGCGTGGCATCGATTCGACGAGTACTTGCATTTCGCCGTTGGCGGCGGCCGCGTAGCCAACGTTCGAACGCGACCTGATGGATTCGTCACCATACGCATCATGAATGTCTCGCTTGTTCGCTAGTCGTTGGCCACACTAATCTGTATGTCCCCGTGCATAGGCGGTGGGCACCAGACGACAGCCACGGGTGGCCATGAAGGCGGTGCCTACTCCCACCTACCTGGCGAGGCTTGCTCACAGTGGGTCCGGGGCGCTGCCCGAATCCCACTTACGTTGACCCTCCCCTCCCGGCTGGATAAGTTGCCGCCATAAGGACAGATGGCCGAGTGGCTTAAGGCGCACGCCTGGAAAGCGTGTGTACGTCAAAAGCGTACCGAGGGTTCGAATCCCTCTCTGTCCGTTGAGTTGGTCGCTATTCGCTATTGGCTGCCCCCTATTCGCCTCGTACCTTAGCGAATAGCGAATAGCGAATAGCGAATAGCGAATAGCGAATAGCGAATAGCGCCCTCTTCGAGGCCCCGATGCTGATCCGACGACCCCCTGACATTCCGACCGCCGAAATCACCGACGAGCCGCT
>JABFSM010000061.1 GCA_013140635.1 Gemmatimonadales bacterium | reverse complement strand
ATGTCGGGAAGGACGTCGTGCGTCGGGGTGTGACGGTCGATGTGGTGACCGACCAGACTTCGGCGCACGATCTCCGGGTGGGATACATCCCGCGCGGTTACACACTTGCCGCCGCCCGGGAGTTTCGCGAACGAGATCCCGCGGGCTATGAAGGAGCGGTCCTCGACTCGATGGTCCTCCATGTCGAGGCGATGCTCGCCCTGAAAGCGGGCGGCGCGATGGTCTTCGACTACGGGAACAACCTCCGGGGCCAGGTGGCCGATCGCCGGGGCATGGCGCGGGCGTTCGAGATTCCCGGATTCGTTCCGGAGTTCATCCGCCCCCTCTTCTGCCGCGGCGCCGGTCCCTTTCGGTGGGCGGCGCTTTCCGGCGATCCGGCCGACATCGCGGTGACCGACGATGCCATTCTCCAGGCCTTTCCCGACAAGGAACCCCTGCGCCGCTGGATCGAGAAAGCCCGTGAGAAGGTGCATTTCCAGGGACTTCCGGCGCGCATCTGCTGGCTGGAGTATGGCGAGCGGGCCGAAATGGGGGGGCGCTTCAATTGGCTGGTGAAGAAGGGCAAGGTGAAGGCGCCGATCGTCATCGGGCGCGATCACCTCGACACCGGATCGGTGGCGTCGCCGAACCGCGAAACCGAGGGCATGAAAGACGGGAGCGACGCGATCGCGGACTGGCCGTTGCTCAACGCGCTGCTCAACACCGCCTGTGGGGCGAGCTGGGTCTCCCTGCACCACGGCGGCGGCGTGGGGATCGGCTACTCGATTCATGCCGGGATGGTCGTCGTGGCCGACGGCACCGACTCCGGCGATCGCCGGCTGGCGCGGGTGCTGACCGCCGACCCGGGCACCGGCGTTATGCGCCACGCCGACGCCGGATACCCCGAGGCGATCGCCACGGCGCGGGAGCGGGGAATCGACCTGCCGATGGTCGCGCCGTCATCGCGAGGGCCCGTAAGGCCCGTGGCGATCTAGTGCCCATCCTCCGCAACATCGGGCTTCTGGCCCGGTGCCTCCCGGCCGGGCCACAAGGGGAGATCCATCCGATTCCGCGCGCCGCCCTGGCGTGGAACGAGGGGGTCATTCGGTGGATCGGCTCCGATCGAGACATTCCCTCGGAGTATCGTGACTGGCCCACCGACGATGCGGGGGGACGGCTGGTCATTCCCGGATTGGTCGACAGCCACACCCACCTGGCCTTTGGCGGCTGGCGGGCCGACGAATTCGAGCAGCGGCTTCGGGGCAGGACCTATCTCGAAATCGCCACCGCGGGGGGAGGGATCGGCCGGACAGTCGCGCAGACCCGCGCCACGCCGACGCGGGAGCTGGTGGGGCGGTGCCGCGGTTTCCTGACGGAAATGGCGCGGCTGGGTGTGACGACGGTCGAGGCGAAGAGTGGCTACGGCTTGTCGGTCGAAGAGGAGCTTCGAATTCTCGAGATCTATCGGGATCTCTCCGGCGGCAGCCAACGTCTCGTGCCGACGCTCCTTGCCGCGCACACGATCCCGACGCAATTCCGCGCCAATCGCGACGACTACGTGCGTCTCGTCATCGAGGAGATCGTGCCACGCGCGGCGCGCGGGGGGCTGGCCCGGTTCTGCGATGTGTTCGTGGAGGAGTCGGCGTTCACGCTCGCCGAGGGACGGGCAATTCTCGGCGCCGGCCTGGCGCACGGTCTCCGTCCCAAGATCCACGCCGACCAGCTTTCCGACGGGGGGGGCGCGGCCCTCGCCGCTGAGGTCGGCGCCGCGTCGGCGGATCATCTCGAGTATGTCTCGGAGAGCGGAATCGGCGCGATGGCGCGGGCCGGCGTAGTGGCGGTAAGTCTGCCGTTCGCGACGCTCTATCTCGGCGCCCGTCCCATGCCGGCGCGGCGGTGCATCGAGGCCGGGGTGCCGGTGGCGGTGGCCACCGACTTCAATCCCGGTTCGGCGCCGAGCTATCACCTCCCGGTGGCGATGACGCTGGCCTGCACGCTGCAACGGATGACGCCCGCGGAGGTCCTCAAAGGGGCCACGATCATTGCGGCGCGGGCGATCGGCCTCGAAGAGGAGGTCGGCTCGCTCGAAGAAGGGAAGTCGGCCGATTTCGCTCTTATCGACGCCGACTCGGTGGAGCAGTGGCTCTACCATCTCCGGCCGAATGCCTGTGTCAAGGCGGTGGCAAGGGGGCGGGAGATTGCGTCGGGGCCCGGCAGCCCCTCGCAATGACTTGCGCGATCTAGGCGAACTTCTTTTCCACGATCGCGAGCGTCTCCGCTTCCCATTCGGCCGCCGCGCGCTCGAGCGCGATACCTTGCTCGAGGATCCCCGCAATTGCCTGACGGTTCTTGATCCCGGCCGCATTGGTCCGCACATTGAGCCAGGCACCGCGGATCGCGGCACGCACGCAGATTGCCCCAACGCCGGCATCCGACGCCGAGGCGGGGTTTCCTCGCTCGGCCATCGCGCGAATCAGGTCGAACGCCGACGCGGCCACCTGCATCACTCGCCAGGGCACCTCGAGCGCGCCGAGATTTGCCGCTTCCAGAGCCCCGGCGCGGGCGGTCTTTTCGGCCTCGCTTCCTTTCGGCATGGCGAGGGCGGCCATTACGCGGTCGAAGGCTTCGGTGTCTTCGTCGACCAGGCGCACCAGGTCGTCTTTGATCCGCTGGCCGCGCTCGGCCCACTTAGAAAACTCCTCCCAACGGTCGTCCCACCCCCGCTTGTGGGACGAGAGGTTGGCCACCATCGTGCCGAGCGCCGCGCCGAGGGCCCCGACCGCGGCCGATACGGAGCCCCCGCCCGGCGCCACCGATTCCGAAGCGGTTTCGTCGACGAATTGGCGGAGGGAGAGGCCGGCCAAGCGGCCGGGAGCGGTATCTTTCAGCCGATATTCGATGATGCGCTCTCTGGGGTCAAAGGGACAGAGATCGTCGAGCCCGAGCGACCTGACGGCCAGGCGAAGCAGTTCGGTCTCCGACACGCCGGCGGAGCGCTGCTGCTTCTGCAGAAAGTAGCGCCCGGCATCGAGCAGCGCTTTGAGCGGTATCAACCCGACAAGTTCGGAGCCGGTGACGCGAAGGCCCCGGGCCTGGGCGGCGCGACAGCTTTCATCGAAGGCCGTATGGAGCGGCGTCACGCCGAGATCGGTCAGGTTCATCGAGACCTGCGCAATCCCGTACTCTTCGATGTACCATCCGATCGCCTTGACCGCCCTGAGAGTGCCTGGGATCATCACCGGCGTTCCAGCCGCGTCGGTCACGATCTTGCCGGTCAGCGGGTTTCCCTCTCGCTTGGGGCGGCCGCTCTCCCGCACGTCGAACGCCACGGCGTTGGCGCGCCGGGTCGAGGTGGTGTTCAGATTGACGTTGAAGGCGACGAGGAAATCTCGCGCGCCGATGACGGTGGCGCCGCTCTTCGCGTTGAAGGCCGTCGGTCCGAAGTCGGGCTTCCAAGCGGGGTCTTGTAGCTTGGCCGGGAGCCCTTCGTATTCGCCGGCGCGAATGACCGAGAGGTTTTTCCTGGCGGGATTCGGCTGGGCGGCCTCGTAGAGGTAAACGGGAATGCCGAGCTCGCGTCCCACCCGCTCGCCCAGGTCGCGGGCCAGCCGGGCGGTCTCTTCCATCGTGATGCCGGCTATCGGCACCAGGGGGCAGACGTCGGTGGCACCCATTCGGGGGTGCTCACCGGTGTGGTGCCGCATGTCGATCAGCTCCGCCGCCGCGGCAATGGCGCGAAAGGCGGCCTCCACGACCGCTTCCGGAGCGCCGGCGAAGGTCACCACGGTTCGGTTGGTGGCCTGCCCCGGGTCGACGTGAAGGAGCGTCGCCCCTTCAACCGACTCGATGCGGGCGGTAATTTGGCGGATGAGGTCGAGGTTCCGTCCTTCGCTGAAGTTCGGGACACACTCGATCAGGGCGGGCATGGGCGGTCGCTGGTGAGAGGGCCGTGGGGCTTCAATCTATTCGCGGAGAGAATGGGATGCCGAATCGACCGAAGCCACCCGCACCCGGCCAGGTTCCGCTGACATGGCGCTGACCCCGGTGCAGCGATTTCGCTATCTGATCGCGCTCCTCGCGAGCGGAAGCTCGCTCTTCGCCGTGTGGGCGTTTCCGGAATTCTTCCGGGGGACGCCTTTCCTCGCCTCGGGCGGCGCGGTGTTGATCGTTCTCCTCTGCGGCGGAGTCGGCCCGGCCATTCTGACCCAGGTCGTCACCATTCTCGGGGCGATCTACTTCGTCGTCCCGCCGACGCACAGCTTTGCGATCGCCAATCCGGAAGACATCGGCCGCCTGGCGGTCTTCTCCGCATTCTTCATCTTCGCCGACGTCCTCGCCTGGCGGAACGATGTGGTTCGCCGTGCGGCCCGGGGCCGGGAAGGGGAGCTCCGGGAGAGCGAAACGCGCTATCAACACGTGCTGGAGCAAGCGTCCGACGGCGTCATCATCGTCCGGCGGGACGGGAAGGTGCTGCTCGCCAACCGCCGGATTTGCGAGATGCTCGGGTACACCGAGAAGGAGCTCCTCGGCCTGCCGATGCCGCTCCTCTATCCGCCGGGCGGCACCGTCCGGCAGCCGCTCGGCTGGGACGAGCTCGGCGACAAGAGCGCGGTGTTGCGGGAGCGCCTCCTCCGCCGGAAGGACGGTTCGACGTTCGCGGCGGAGCTGAGCGTCGGCCTGACGCCGGACGGCTACGCGCAAGCCATCGTGCGCGATATCACGGAGCGCCGTCAGGCGGAGGAGGCGCTTCGCGCCGAGCGCGATTTGCTCGATGGGATTCTCGCTACCAGCGTGGCGGGCATTCTGGTAGTGGATCCCGACGGCCGAGTGCTCTTCCTCAATTCGCGGGTCGAGTCGGTGTTCGGTCTTTCCCGCAGCGAATTGATGGGCCGGAGTGACCTGCCGCCGGGCTGGCGCTGGATCAATCTCGACGGGTCCCCGCTCGCCGAATCGCTGCGGCCCACCCGCCGAGTGGTCGAGTCCGGTGAGCCGATTCAGGAGGTGCGGCTCGCGGTCGAGCGGCCGGACGGGCAGCGGCGCATTCTCTCGATCAGCGCCGCGCCGCTTCGGGACGAGAGCCGCCGAGTCACCGGCGTCGTGCATTCGCTCTCCGACATCACGGAGCAGTACCGCGCCCAGCAGGCGCTCGGCGAGCGGGAGGAGCAACTGCAACGAATCACCTCCGCGGTGCCGGGTGTGGTCTACCAGTACATCGTCGGCTCCGATGGGAAAGAGCGATTCGCGTTCGTGAGCGAGCGGGCCCGGGAACTTCTCGGCGTGAGCGCGGAAGAGATACTGGTCGACCCCGAGCGGGCCTGGGTCTCGATGGATCCCGCCGACCGGCGCTCCATGGAGGCGGCCTTCGAGCGTGCCGCGGTCACTCTCGAGCCCTGGAGCTTCGACTTTCGCGTCCACGCCATCGGCGACCGGCCCCGCTGGGTGCGCGACATGGCGACGGCGGTGCGGGTGCGCGACCCCGACTGCGTCATGTGGAACGGGGTCATGGTCGATATCACCGACCAACGCCGCTTGCAGGAAGAGCTGCTGCAGTCGCAGAAGATGGACAGCCTCGGGCGCCTCGCGGGCGGGGTGGCGCACGATTTCAACAACCTCCTGACGGTCATCCGGGGGTATGCGGATGTGCTGAGCGGAGAGTTGAGCGACGGCGACCCGCGGCTCGGCGAAGTGCGCGAGATTCGCAAAGCGGCCGATCGCGCCAGTTCGCTCACGCGCCAGCTGCTGGCCGTCAGCCGGCGGCAACTGCTGGTGCCGCGCGAAGTGGACATCAACGCGCTGGTCCAGGAGATGGAGCGGATGCTGCGCCGGGTGATCGGCGAGGACATCATCATCGTCACCCGCCCCGGCGATGACCTCGGATGGGTGCGCGCCGACCCCGGCCAGCTCGAACAAGTCCTGCTCAACCTGGCGGTCAACGCGCGAGACGCCATGCCCAAGGGCGGCACCCTCACGATCGAGACCCATCGCGCCATCGTCCACGCGGCCGGAGACGACCCCGCCACTCGAGGCGTCCCGCCTGGCGATTTCGTCGTGCTCCAGGTGACCGATACGGGGTTGGGAATGGAACCGGAGACCCAGGCCCAGATCTTCGAGCCATTCTTCACGACCAAGCCGGTGGGTGAGGGAACCGGCCTCGGCCTGTCGACGGTCTATGGTATCGTGCAGCAGAGCAACGGCACCATCACCGTCGAAAGTACCCCAGGGGCAGGCACCGCCTTTCGCGTCTTCCTCCCGCGAATGGAGGAGCGCCGCAAGATCCGCCGGGAATCGGTGGCGGCGGTGCCGGCGCCACCGCCAAGGCGGCGGAAGGCGTCGATCTTGCTGGTAGAGGATGACGACGGCGTGCGGCAACTCACCCGCCGCGTCCTCGAACAGTACGGCTTCGGCGTTCACGAGGCGCGGAACGGAACGGAGGCTCTCGCCTCGCTCGACGAGGCGGGACGGCGGGTCGACGCGGTGGTGTCCGACGTCGTGATGCCGGGAATGAGCGGGCGCGAGCTGGTGGGCCGGCTGCGGCTCCGGCGCCCCGAGCTACCGGTGCTCTTCCTCTCCGGGTATACCGGCGAAGAAGTGAGTGAAGAAGTGCGGAGTCATCCGCACCAAGGCTTTCTGCAAAAACCTTTCTCCCCGGATGCGCTCGCGGCGGCGCTCGAAGAACTGCTTGCCGATGGTGATCCTTCGCTGACCTCGCTCTAGACGGCCGGCCACTGCTGCGTCACACAGTGGATCGCGCCGAGCCCCCATACCAGGTCGCGGCAATCGATGAGCACCACCCGGCGGTCGGGAAAGAGGGGCTGGAGCGCGGACGCGGCTCGGGCGTCTTGCACGGGGTCGTAGCCGGGGAGAAGGACCACCTCGTTCGCGATATAGAAATTGGCGTAGCTCGCCGGAAGGCGCTGGCCGTCCTGGTACATCGCGGGGGGCATCGGCAAAGTGACCACTCGGAGCGGATCCCCATCCTGGTCGGCCATCGTCCGCAGCCGCACCAGATTGTCCTGGAGCGGAGCGTAGTTGGGATCGGCGGGATCCTCTTCCACCACGGTCACGACGGTGGAGGGACCGATGAAGCGGGTAAGGTCGTCCACATGGCCGTCGGTATCGTCGCCCTCGATGCCATCCCCGAGCCAGAGGATCGTGGTGACGCCGAGAAAATCCCGGAGATGAGTCTCGATTTCGGGCTTGGTGAGGTGCGGATTCCGGTTTGGGTTGAGCAGGCACTGCTCGGTGGTGATCAGGGTGCCGAGGCCGTTCACGTCGATGCTTCCCCCCTCGAGGACGAGGCCGGGAGACTCGACCGGAATCCCAAGCTCGGCACCGATGCGCGTGGGGATCACGTCGTCGAGGTCGAATGGGGGATACTTGCCACCCCAGGCGTTATATCCCCAGTCGAGGATCAGCTGTTCGCGCCCATCGCCCGCCTCCCGCTGCACGAAGATCGGCCCATGATCTCGACACCAGGAGTCGTTGGTCGGATGGCGGTGAAAGAAGACTCGATCGAGCGGAACGCCGGCGCGGGCGAGCTCACGCCGCGCGGAGGCTTCGAGCGCCGCGGTGCCGGTGTTGATGTGCACTTCCTCGTGGGGAACGAGGTGCTGGACCATGG
>JABFSM010000028.1 GCA_013140635.1 Gemmatimonadales bacterium | reverse complement strand
GGAGGGGCCGGGGGTGGGGCGGTTGGGCTCCCCCCTCCCCCGCAGGCCGAAACACCGAGGAGCAGCAGAAAAAGGGCTGAACGGGTGGATCGGCTCGGGAACATGGGGCCCTCGGGGTCTCAGGACTGGGCGCAGCTTGACCAGTAGGCGCCAGATCCAGAACCGAGGGCTCACACGAGAGTGACGGGCCCGCTTTTGGGATCAATATGACAGCACGGATTACCTTCGCTCTGGCAGCTCTTGCCGCCACGACCCCCGCCGCGGCTCAGTCGATCCGCGGTGTGGTCAAGGACATGAACAACGCTCCCCTGCCCAACGCGGAGGTGAGGCTCAACGAGCTCAACCGGAGCCTGTTCACCAACGCCCGCGGGGAGTTCCGCTTCGACGGCCTCAAACCCAGGAGATACTCCCTCTTGGCTCGGATACCGGGGTATTCGGCGGGCCGGATGACTCTCGAAATCAAGGACACCGCGTCGGTCGACGTCGAGATATCGCTCAACCAGATCCCCCAGGCGCTCGAGAACATCGTGGTCGAAGGGAAGCGCCGAGGACTCTACGGCAAGGTGGGTGACAACGCCTTTCGTTTGATATCCGGAGCCAAGGTCACCGTCCATGGCGCCGGCACCAGTGCCATTACCGACAGCGTTGGGCAATTCGGCTTTCCAAAGATCCAGACCGGTAAGAGCTACGCCGTGTCGGTGGAGTTTCCCGGCCACATTGCGCGCCCCCTCTTCGTTGATATTCCGCCTGGCGGCAGCAAAGAGGTGGTGATCGTGATCAACCCGACGCCGAGCGGGTACCGCGTGCCCAACCGCGCTGCCTGGGCCATGCGCGACCTCGGCACTCGACTCGCCTTCAATTCGCGCTGGACCAGAATGACGGCGGAGGAGCTTCGGAAGTCCAAGGGGAAAAGCCTCTGCGATATCCCTCGGATCCGTTCCACCATCCGGCGCGAGGATCCAATTCTCATCGTAAACGGCTACGAGGTGATCCGGGACTGGCCACTCTGCGAGATCGAGGCCGACGACCTGGAGCTGGTGGAGTGGGGGACCAACTGCAAGGACGCTTCGGGAGGAGTGGGGCTTCTGCTGGGGACGCACTGCGAGGGACCACGAGACACCTTCGACCGGTGGCGCGGGGGCTACGGCCAGTGGGTCATGATCTGGACAAGGCGGTAGGCGCTCACCCGTCATTGCGAGGGCAGCCGGGTGTCATTGCGAGGCCGCGAAGCGGCCGAAGCAACCTGGATTGCTTCGCTGCGCTCGCAATGACAGCCCCTCGCAATGACTACCCCTCAATCCTCAATCCTGAATCCTGACCCCTAAAGATCAAACCTCACCTCCACCCCCACATACCGCGACTTCGCGAAAAAGAACTGCCGCTGGCTGCTCATCCCATCGTACCAGGTCAGGAAGAGCCCGAAGCCGCGCCGCCCCTGCCCGTCTACGAACCGCGCCCCGGCCCGTCCGGAAAAGGTCGCCTTCCAGTCGGTGTACTCCTGCATATCGACATGCAGCGCCACGACAGGGTGAGCTCGGCCCCCCAGCGACTGCGTCGGCTTTCCCTCGTAGTCCACCGCCAGCGCCACCGCCCCTCGACCGAGCTTGGCGGCGTCGATCGCGGCGTAGGAAAGGTTGCCGGCCAACGTGAGGGAACCGGTTCGGTACTGCGCCCAAGCGCCGACGATCTCCCGGGACCAGTTGATCCGGTTCCTCGGAAAGCGGTCCTCGTACTCGTCGCCCAGGTGGGAGCTTTCGTGGTACGCCTCGAGCGCCAGGCGGAGCTTCGGAAAATCGGCGGTGAGCATCAGGTTGACGTGCCAGTCGGTGCTGATGAGCGCCGAGGCTTGGTCTCCCAGGGAGAAGCGGCCGTAGACCTCGCTGCCGAGGTGGAGGGTGACGGGGACCTTGCCGCGGGTAAGGCCCAGAAGGGGCCAGACCTCGCCGATGCCCGGCTCCGCCTCCCACTCCGCCCCGAACCCTGATTCGCCCTTACCGGCATAAAAAACGCGGCCGACGAACGCCGAGGCGCGGGAAGAGGCCATCGGGAACTCGAAGGCGGGAACGTCGGTTGGGAGAAGGAAGGATCTGCTCCGCTCCTGGGCATCCACCGGAGAGCCGTAAGCGAATAGCGAATAGCCAATAGCGAGAAGCGAATAGCGAATAGCGAATATCGAGTAGCGAATAGCGAATAGCCCCAAGCCCAGACGCTTGAAGCCTCGCCCGAATCGACTTAAATTATGTCCCGGCAGAGACTTGGGACCCTGCCTCCCGAACTCGAATGGAGCGCCCATGCTGTCCGTTGTTATGCTGTCCGCGCTGGCCGTCACCGCCCCCCGAGATGGGGAGCCGGTCGCCACCGTCCGCCACGATGCCGCCAAGCGCGAGGTCGTCGTGACCGCGGGCCCCTTCTCCGTCAAAGCCATGGCCCCGGGCATGAAGCACGAGGAGATGGGAATGATGGAGGATCACAATACCCCGCTGATTCGCTTCGAATGGCCGGTCGACGGATCGTTCCGCGGCTTTGCCATCGAGATCGTCGATGCGAAGGGCGCCCCGATCGACCGGAAGATGGTGCACCACCTGATCGCCATCAATTTCGACCGGCGCCAGCTCTTTTACCCGATGTACGAGCGGATCTTCGGAATCGGCTCCGAAACCGAGGACGCCTCCATCCCCAAGTCGCTCGGCGTGCCGGTCAAGGCCGGCAACAAAATGGGGATGTACCTGGCCTGGGCCAATGAGACCGGCAAGGATGTGGAAGGCGCGCAAGTCGTGCTGCGGCTCTCATATAGCCCGACCAACCTCAACCCCCGTCCCCTCGCCGCGCTCCCAATTTACATGGATGTGAACCTGACCGTGGGCAAGGGGAATGAGTACGACGTCCCGGTCGGCCGGAGCGAGAAGGGGTGGGAGTTTACCCCTGCGGTCGGCGGCCGGATCCTCGGCATCAGCGGCCACATGCACGACTATGGGGTCGAGGTGCGCCTGGAAGATGCCGAAACCGGCAAGGTGCTCACCAAGGTCAACGCCAAGCGCGCGGCCGACGGCAAGGTCTCGGGGATCGAGCGGAAGCTCTTCGGGGTGACGGGCCAGGGGCTCCGGCTGCGCGAGGGACGGAAATACCGGGTGGTCGGGGTCTACGACAACCCGACCGGGCAGCCGATCAAGAATGGCGCGATGGCGCACATGGTCGGCCTCTACGTGCCTGACGACGTGAAGAAGTGGCCGGCGCTCGATCTGGGTGACGAGGGGCTGCAGGACGACCTGGCCTATCTCTCCGCGATGGGAATGGCAGGGCACAAGCACGGGAACTGACGGGTCTGTCATTGCGAGGCGCCGTAGGCGCCGAGGCAATCTCAAGAGATTGCTTCGGCCGCTACGCGGCCTCGCAATGACAGACCGGCCTGGGCGCCCCGCAATGACAGCGCACAGTCATCGCGAGCGCAGCGAAGCGATCTCGAGGGCGGGGACCAGCTCCCCGCCCTTTCTTTTTGCCGTTCATCACCGATTACCGGCTGTTCGTCACGGTTTCCTTGACCTTAGTCCCCATTTTGGCCGACACTTCCCGCGTGAGCGCCCCGAATCCCATGACCCTCGAACCGACTAACCGTCCGCTCCGCCGAGCGATGGCGCCCCTCGTCGCGCTCGCGATCTGGCTGGTGATCGTGGTTGGCACCGGGTTCCAGAACTACGCCACCTACACGCTCAAGGGCGAGAAGACCACTCTCGGGAAAACGCTGCTCTGGGCCTTCAACGACTGGACCGGCTGGCTTCTCCTCGGACCGCTCGTCTTCTATCTGGCGCGCCGGTTCCGGATCGAACGCCCCATGGTCCAAAGCCGCCTTGCGCTGCACGCGCTCCTCGCACTGCTCGTCTCCGCCGCGCATGGCCTGATGTACTGGTGGATGGAGTTCATGACCGGCGGGCTCTGGAAGGAGATGACGCCATGGCAACTGGTGCCGGTCTATATCTCCAAGAGCCTGATCTTCGGGCTCATGATCTACGGCGCCCTGGTGGCGGCGAGCCATGGCATCGAGTACTACCGCCGCTATAAGGACCGGGAGCTCCGCGCCACCCAGCTCACCAGCCAGCTCTCGAAAGCGCGCCTGGAAGTGCTCAAGATGCAGCTGCAGCCGCACTTTCTCTTCAACACGCTGCACGCCATTTCGGCGCTGGTCACCAAGAACCCGTCGGCCGCCGACCGGATCATCACGCGGTTAGGCGACCTGCTCCGCCTGAGCCTCCAGTCGAACGGCACCCAGGAGGTGCCGCTCAAGCAGGAACTCGAATTCGTCGATAAGTACATCGACATCCAGCTCACCCGGTTCCAGGACCGGCTGCATATCCAGGTGAACGCCGCCCCCGATGCCCTTACGGGGATGGTGCCGAGCCTCCTCTTGCAGCCGCTCATCGAAAACTCGATCAAGTACGGCGTCGAGCGGCACGAGGCGCCGTCGCGGATCGACGTGCGGGCGCGAAAGGTGGGAGACCGGCTTCGACTGGAAGTGGCGGACGACGGCCCCGGCTTTCCCGCGACGATCAAGACCCCCCTTCCAGGCCGCGGCCTGGGGCTGGCGAATACGCGGGCGCGCATTGCCGCGCTCTATGGAGATGCAGGCACACTCGAGATCGGCGAGGCGCCCGGCGGCGGCGCGCTCGTGATCATCGACCTTCCCTTCCGAACCGATGCCGGACAATACGCTTAGCGTTCTCATCGTCGGCGACGAGCCGCTTGCCCGCGAGCGGCTTCGCACCCTCCTCGCCGACGAGGCGGAGGTCACCGTGCTCGGCGAATGTTCGAGCGGGCGCGCCGCGGTGCGCGCCATTACCGAGCGCAAGCCGAGCCTCGTCTTTCTCGACGTGCAGATGCCGGGGCTCGACGGCTTCGGGGTGATCGAGCAGATCGGCGTCCACCGGGTGCCGGCGATCGTCTTCGTGACGGCCTACGACCAATACGCGCTCAAGGCGTTCGATGTCCACGCCCTCGACTACCTGCTCAAGCCGTTCGACCGGGAGCGGTTTCAGGCAACCCTCGCCCGCGCCCGTGAGGCGGTGCGGCTCCGCGAGGGGGGAGGCGCCGACCAGCGGGTGGCGGCGCTCCTCGAAACCCTTACCGGCAAGCGGAAGTTCGCCGAACGGCTCCTGGTCAAGACCGGCGGGAAGGAACGCCTGATTCCGGTGGACGAGGTGGACTGGTTCGAGGCGGCGGGGAACTACGTGCGTATCCACATCAAAGGGGAGCGGCTCCTCCTCCGCGAGACGATGGCGAATCTGGAGACCAGGCTCGATCCCGACGGTTTTGCGAGGATCCACCGCTCGACGATCGTGAATCTCAAGCGGGTGAAGGAGCTGGAGCCCTGGTTCCATGGCGACTACGTGGTGCGGCTGCATGACGGGCAGAAACTGACGTTGAGCCGGAGCCACCGGCCCAAGTTGTTGAGCATGCTGACTTTGGCGCCGTAACTGGGACCCAGCCAACAGGATACTTCCTCCTATTGAGCCCCAACCGCAAATGGGGCCGACGCCTGCGGTGCTACGAGGCTCTCCGGTCCTGTATCAGAAGGAGACCTCGTGATGGAGTTCATCCGGTACCGATACACTCCCGCGACTAGACTCAACGACAGGCTCCCAACAACGAATGCCCCTGACGTTACAGACGGCACACCGCGCAGAACATCAGGGCAGTTTGACGGTCCGGCAGTCTCATTCACCCAATCTGAGCCTTCTGACCGCTGCAACGTTGCCTGACATGGATTGAGCCAAAGGTCCTCCGAGCTGAGGTTTGAGATGGTCACCGTGACCTCCTCACCGGGAGCATAGAGGAACTTCGTGGGTTCGATGCGTAGAATCGGCGCACTCGGTGCTTGCGTGTCAGAACAACCGACAGTCAGCAAGTAGGTTGACACCGCCAGCAATCCAGATACGGAGAAGAGTCGTTGCATAGCTACCTCACTCGATTCTAGAACCAATAGTAAGCGTGGCTCAGAGCGGAAGCGATTTGCGCGATTGGTGCGAAATAGCGATCAGTGCCCGCCGTTGAGACGTGGCTGCCAACAACTCGCGGCGTGCCTATCGGGTCAGCGGCAGAATACGGTACGAACACCGGCCCTCCACTGTCCCCAGGCACCGCGGCATAGTTTGCCTTGTACTGACAGACTTGCCACACACCGGTCAGCTGTTTGGTGACACATGTCTCAGTAACCCTGCCTGTCTTCTTGCCGCCAGCTTGCCCTACGAACGTCACGGGATCCCCGAGGATAGAACCGCTTACAGTACCTTGGATGTTGTAGTACCCGATAATCGTCTTGGATGAATTCACATTCGCTACGGCACCATATCCGACGGCAATGGAGTCGAGGTATTTCACAATCAAGATATCAGCCCACTGGCATGGGATCTTCAAGGGCGGGCATGGATATCCCCACAAGATCGGTGCATGGTCAACCTCTACGCCAATCTTGGTACTCGGCGATGCGGTCGGCTGATAGACGGTCAATCCCCCAACGGTGCCAGGCGTTGGACTACAATGTGACGCGGTAGTAAAAAAGAGACCTTGAGATACGTCTGGATAGAACCCATCGTCCGCCTGTCGATATAGATTGAAGCCGATGGTGCAGGGAGAGGGCCCAGGGTTGCCCGGATAGGCGATCTGAAGACCTCCTACTACCGGTCGGTATATTTGATTGAGCGTTGCATCAGGATGAGCCTCTTCGACCTCCTCGATTACGACCATGTCTCCAGGTGTTCCCTGACTCACTATTCTCGCCTGAATCGATGCTCGCGACGTAGACAAACTAATCCCCAATCTTACCTTTCCCAGCGATTCATCAATTGAGATCGACCGCAAACCATCTTCGGCGCTGAGTGACGCATTGATTGCATCGAACTGGCTAAGAAGTTGATTGTAGTCGTATCGAACGCGTCGGACCTTTACGCTCGGACTTCGGCGCGCACCCGATGAGTAACCTCGCGCCCAGTCGACGACTCGCTGGAGCGAACGGGCCGGGAAGTCGTCCGTTGCGACAGACACCGTCAGTTCGCCGTTATCCAAGAAGACACCAGCAAAGCCCGGCATGTTCTGAGCTAACATCTTGAATTCTTCCTGAAGGGTACTCGGGGAGGAGACTCCCTGCAGCATCGAGCGAAGCACCACTGGCTGCGGAGCAAGAACATTCTGTGATGGCTCTTGGATCCGCAGCGATTCCGTACAGCCAGCGAGCCCGGTGGAGAGAGCCATCAGCAACAGCGCATGGTGGTTGTGAAGCCGTCGGCCAAGCATGGTCATGCCCCTCCCAGTTGTTAAGGTCTACTGCCACGCCCCAGTATTGTCCCCGGGTGCTCGCCCCGGACTCGTCGTCTGTTGTAATAGGTTGTCCTGTGACGATTGGCAAGCAATTGACAACGATGCGCTTGCCTATCGCTCGCTAGGCTGGCATGCATATTTTGTACCGTTAGTGGCAACATGCAAAGTGCCTTCGGGACAGAGCCTCCAGTTCTCTAGTCTCTGGCGGCGTGTCACATTGACACGATTCTTGGACAGGAGCGTTCGTTTCGACACACGCCACTTGGCCTGGCCTAGACCCACCGATTGATCGTCTCATCCCCACCCACCGCGTTTCGTCCCCAAATCAGCGC
>JABFSM010000138.1 GCA_013140635.1 Gemmatimonadales bacterium | reverse complement strand
CCCGACGACCGTGGCGATGACGGCGTCTCGTGCGCCGGCGGCCGCGTCCAGCAGCTCCGGCGCAACCGCCGGTTCGACGAAGACCTCGATCGTCCCACCGCAGGAGAGCCCCATCTCCCACGCCCGCTCATGGGTCACCCCCCAGCCGACGCGCTTCGGCGTGCCGCGCGCGATGGCGGCCTGGATCTCTTCCACCGCCGCCGTTTCCACGCAGCCGCCGGATACCGACCCCGCCATCCGGCCATCCACGGTCGCAAGCAGCGAAGCACCCTCCGGCCGCGGCGCCGAACCCCAGACCTTCATCACAACCGCGCGGCCGACCGCACCATGAGCCGCGAGGGCGCGGTAGTCGTCGAGGAGTCCGTGCATCAGGCGGGTGCGGGAGCGGGTGCGGGTGAATCGAGTGCGGCCAGATCGGCCGCGGTGTCGACGTCGGGGTTGCTGCCGGCCACCGAAATGGTCCGCACCGGCACGGCGTGGCGGGCCAGCACGGGGCCGAATCCGGTGTCGCCCCGTATTTCGGCGGCCAGGTGCCAGAGCGTTCGGTCGATCAGCAAGGGATGTCCCGGCTCGCCCGGAGTGTCGCGATACGAGGGACGCACCGCCTTTGCGGAGCCCTGTTTCCACACGTCAACGAGGGCGCGGATCACATCGAGGCGGAGCATCGGCTGGTCGCCATGGCACACCAATAGCGCCTGGTCGGGATCGGTGGAGCCCCGGGTGCGGATCGCTTCGATCCCAGTGCGCAGGGTGTAGGAGAGTTCGCCGTCGGCCACCCGAAGCGCCTCGGCGTGACAGCGGTACTCGATGGCCAAGTTGCGGATGGCGTCGTCTTCAGGCCGATGAACCACGAACGTAAGGCTCACCAGCCCGGCAGCCCGGGCGCCCCCCAGCTTGAGCAGCACATGCCCGATCAGCTCCCGGTCTTGCCACTTGGCCAGGAGCTTCTCTCCTCCAAAGCGGGTGCCCCGCCCAGCGGCGGGGACGAGTGCATAGACGCGCAGCGGGGCCTATCGTCGGAGACCGAAGGAACCACCCGGCACGCTACCCATGCGGCGGGGCGGGGTCAAGGCGTGTCGCGAAGCATCGTTCGCGCGGAATCTGGCGGGACACCGCTAACATTCGGCTATGTCTTCGCCTCCTCCCAAGCGGTACGATCGGTCCATCGTCGAGGGTCCCCTGCGCCAGGCGGTCTGGAAGATCGCCTGGCCCACTATGCTCATGAACATCATCGGCGGGCTGCAGGGCATCGTCGATCATGCGCTCGTCGGACATCTGGTCGGCTTCACCGGCAATGCCGCGATCGGCGTGGCGTGGCAGATCGTCATCATCGTCATCGTCTTCATCAATTCGCTCTTTACCGGCATGAGCGTCCTCGTCTCGCGCTTTGCCGGCGCAGGCGACGAAGCGAAGGTGAATCGCGTCGTCTATCAGGCGTTTCTGACCGCCATCGGGATCTCGATCGGCGTCATGGCGCCAGTGGGGTACCTCGCGTCGCCCTGGTTGCTCGACCTGGTCAACGCCGCGCCCGCGGTGAAGGCCGAAGCGCTGCCGTTTCTCCGGATCATGTTCTTCGGAAGCAGCGGGATGTTGGTCTTCTATATGCTGGCCGGCGCCCTGCGCGCCGCCGGTGACGCCCGGACCCCCATGGTCCTCGGTGTGGCGATGACGGTGCTGAACCTGGTGCTGAATATCGTGTTCATCGAGGGTGTCGGACCGATTCCGGCCTTCGGGACCGCCGGCGCGGCGATAGGAACCTCGATCGCCTCCGGCCTGGTCGCGCTCTATGCGCTGTGGAAGCTCTGGCGCGGCGGTTGGGTCGTCTCCTTCCCGCGGGGCAGTGGATTCGGCCCCGATTGGGCCATCATCAAGTCGCTCTTCCGATTCGGCCTGCCGAGCGGCATCCAGGGAATCGCGATGAACATCGGCGGCGTGCTGATGCTCGGCTTCATCGGCTCGCTGGCCGCGAGCGCCGCGGCACAGGCGGCGTTCGCGGTCTCGTACACCCAGCTCTTCTCACTCATCACCTGGACCTCGGTTGGGCTCATGGGCGCCGCCTCGGCGGTGGCCGGGCAAAACCTCGGCGCGGGACACGCGGACCGCGCGGCCAAGGCGGTGCGGATCGCCGCCGGGTACGGTGTCGGCGGTGCCGCCGTCATCGGCTTCTTCTTTCTGGTCATGCCGAGGCAACTCCTTGCCATCTTCGGCATGAACGAGCCGGCGGTGGTCGAGATCGGGGTCGAGCTCCTCCGCGTCCTGAGCATTTCCGGATTGCTGATCGCGGGGGCGCTCACCTACACCGGCGGCCTCCAGGGCACCGGCGACACCAAGAGCCCGCTCTACATCTCCATCGTTTCCCAGGTGATCGTGCCGCTCGGGATCTGTTTTCTCATTCAGAAAGCGGGCCGGCTGGACGCGATCGACATCTGGCTCGCCATCCTGGCCGGCCATGCTACCCGGTGCGCGCTGAGCGTCTTCCGATTCAATCAGGGGGGGTGGCGGACGATTGCGGTCGATATCGAGCCGGCGGGGCGCTAGGGAGGCTCTGCAGAAGTCATCGCGAGGCCCGCAGGGCCGAAGCGATCTTCAGCGGCGGTGGTATCATTTCTTGCCGACGGTGCGTGGCGACCTACTTTCCAGGCTCGACCGCCGGGACTATACCCGGGCGGAATTCCAAAGGGCTGCGGCATTGACGCGGAATGGAAGGGAGCGAACTCTCTTCCTCGAGCGCGCGGCGGCCTGTTGACACTCACTGAGGACGACGACCATGCCATATGTTGACGGATTCGTCTTGCCGATTCCGAAGAGAAAGGTCCAGGCCTACCTGCGCATTGCCCGGGTCGCCGGGAGACTTTGGAAGAAGTACGGTGCCTTGGAGTACCGCGAGTGCGTTGGGGACGACCTGCGGGTCAAAGGCGCCGTTTCCTTTCTGCGAATGGCCCGCGCCAAGCCGGGCGAGACGGTGCTCTTCGCGTGGATCGTGTACAAGTCGAAGGCCCACCGCGACCGGGTCAACGCCAAAGTGATGAAGGATCCGCGGCTGCTCGCGATGATGGAGCCGGCCCAGAAGGTCGCCGACATGCGGCGCATGGCCATGGGCGGGTTCAAGACCCTGGTCGATCTCTAACAGGACGGATTCCAATGCTCCTCCGCGACTTCCGCTACGCCGTTCGCAGCCTCGCGCGCGCCCGCGGTTTCACTCTGGCCGTGGTGCTCACGCTCGGGCTCGGGATCGGCGCGAACACCGCCATTTTCAGCGTGGTTCGCGGGGTGCTGCTTCGTCCGCTTCCTCACAAAGACGGTGAGCGGCTGGTGTACCTCCGCCACTCGGTCGACGGCATCGGCGGGGAGAGCATCAACTTCTCGGTGCCGGAAATCACCGACTTCCGCACCGGCGCCAAGACGCTTCGCGGGATCGCCGAGTACTCCTCCCAGGTGTACACCCTGGAGGGGGAGAGCGACGCCGTCCGGATCAACGTCGGTCTGGTCACCGGCAACTACTTCCAGATCATGGGGCTCTCCCCCGTGGTCGGCCGGCTCCTCACCGAGGGCGACGACGGGACGGCGGTTCCTCCGGTGATGGTCCTCACCCACGAGTACTGGATGAAACGGTTCGGCGGCGACTCCGCCGTCATCGGCAAGACCGTGAAAGTGGGAGGCAAAGGGGTCCAGATCGTGGGCGTGGTGCAGCCGGCGCCCTACTTTCCGACCAAGATGGACGCGCTGCTCAACATGGTGATCAGCGAGCACCATACCAGCGCCATGATGGTGCAGGGGCGGACCCATCGGATGACCGAGATGATCGCCCGGCTCGCGCCCGGGGTCACGGTGGAGCAGGCGCGGTCCGAGGTCGGCACCCTCCGCGCCGCCGTGCAGCGCGACCATCCCGACGCCTACGACCCCGCCTCGGGGTATCGCGTCACCCTCATTCCCTTTCAGGAAGTCCTCGGCGAACGGGCGCGCATGACCCTCGGTCTCCTGATGGGCGCCGCCGCGTTCGTGCTGATCATCTCCTGCGCCAACGTCGCGAACCTGACGCTCATGCGCGGCGTTCGCCGGGAGCAGGAACTGGTGGTCCGCGCCGCCCTGGGTGCCGGCGCGGCGCGGCTCCGCCGGCTCCTCCTTGCCGAAAACCTGGTGCTGGCCTCCCTCGGCGCCGCGCTCGGGCTGGTGTTGGCCACCGCGGGCGTACGGCTCCTGGTCTCGCTTGCTGAACGCTATTCCCCCCGCGCCAACGAGATTCGTCTCGACGGCATGGTGCTCGGCTTCACCCTCGTTCTCACCCTCGTCGTGGCGCTCATTCTCTCCTTTGCGCCGAAGCTGGCCAAGGAAGGGACCCTCGGCGCCTGGATCGCCGCCGGGGCAAACCGAATGAGCGGCAACCTCCGCCGGCAGCGGCTGCAGCGCGGCCTCGTGGTGGCGCAGATCGCCGTCTCCGTTATGCTCCTGACCGGTGCGGGCCTGCTTACCCGCACCATGCTGCGGCTCTCCGACGTGGACACCGGCCTCCAGTCGGAGGAGGTGCTCACGATGGAGGTGCCGATCGACCAGGGAAGCCAGAGCGACGCCGACATGAAGGCGCTCTACGAACGGATGCGGCTCGAGGTGGGCGCTATTCCGGGAGTGAGCGACGTCGGAGTCGGCTCGACGATGCCGCTCCGCTCGAGCCAGTTCCAGCTCGAGATCAAGGCCGACGGCCGGCCGGTGGTGCCGGGACAGCCGATCCCGCGCGCGGAGTTCCGGACCGCAAGCCCCGAGTTCTTCCGGGCGGCCGGCATTCCGATGCTTAAGGGAAAAGAATTCAGCACCACCGACGTCCGAGGAGCGCCGCTCGTCGTCATCCTCAACAAGACCCTGGCCGACCAGCTCTTTCCCGACAAGGATCCGGTCGGGCAGCGGGTGGCCTGGACCGGCGACGTGCTCCGGTTCATCGGCGTGAGCGGCGACTGGCGTACCGTCGTCGGCGTGGTGGGGGATACGAAAGACGGGGGGCTCGACGCGCCGCCGCTGCCGGTCGTCTTCCAGCCCTTTGCCCAGGAGATGACCTACGCCGGCGGCTTGGTGATTCGGGCCGGCACCGATCCCACCGCGCTCGTCTCGGCGGCCACGCGCCTAGTTCGGGGCGTCGCCCCGCGGGCGCCGATCGAGAATGTCCTAACGATCGGCGAGATCCGGAACCAGAGCGTCGCCCCGCGGCGCCTCAACGCGGTGCTGGTCTCGTCGTTCAGTATTCTGGCGGTGATCATCGCCGCGGTCGGCATCGCCGGCGTGCTGGCTTTCTCGGTGAGCGCCCGCACCAACGAAATCGGCATTCGGATGAGCTTGGGCGCCGACAGCGGGACGGTGCAGCGGATGGTGCTGGCCGAAGGGGGGACGCTGCTCCTGCTCGGGCTCTTGGTCGGTATCGGCGGCGCCTTCTTCGCCACCCGGATGATTCGAGGGCTGTTGTTCGGCGTCACCCCCGGCGATCCGGTGACGCTGGCCTTCGTCGCCTTGATGATGGGAGTGGTCGGACTCGGCGCCTGCTGGCTCCCCGCCCTTCGTGCGGCGCGGATCGACCCGGCGGTGGCGATCCGGAGACAGTAGCCACCTGTTCCAACATGAAACCATTTGGGCCCTTCGAGCGTCTCAAGAAGAAGTAGACGTTCATCGGAGGGCCCAGTGGATTTGCAGGCGATCGCACTCCGTTCCCGCGTGGCGCTTCAAGCGCTCCGCGCTCGAGTATCCGTTCGGCAGGTTGTCCGCGTCACCCTCGCCGCTTTTTCGCTCGGATTCGTCATCATCGGTGCCGAAGCGCTCATTCGCGCCAAACTCGGTACCCCGCAGGATCGAATGCCCACCGCCCTCTACACTCGGCCAATCGGGTGGGGAGAAGGCCGGGAGCGGAACTCGCCGGTGGCTCTCGGCACGCTCGGTGGCGGCCCGATGGAGCGCCGAGTGCCGGTGGAGCTTTCGGCTCTTCCCGACCATCTGGTGGAGGCGGCGCTCGCCGTGGAGGATCAACGCTTCTACCGGCACCATGGTCTCGACTTCCGCCGGATCGGCGGGGCGATGGTCGCGAACATCAAGGCCTTGGGGATCGCGCAGGGGGGAAGCACCATCACTCAGCAGCTCGCCAAGAACCTCTACCTTTCGGCCAGCCGTACACCGCTACGAAAGCTCCGTGAGGCGGCGATGGCGGTCGTGCTCGAGCTCCGGCACGACAAGCCGGCGATTCTCGAGGCCTACCTCAACGAGATCTACCTTGGCCAGGACGGGGAGCGGGCCATTCACGGGGTCGGCGCGGCGGCGCGTTACTACTTCGGCAAGGACGCTCGGCGGGTCTCGCTCGCCGAGGCGGCCCTGCTGGTCGGGATGATCAGCGCGCCGAATCGTTATGCGCCTCAGCGCAACCCGGAGGCGGCCCGCCGCCGGCGGGACTTGGTATTGCAGGTGATGGCGGGGCAGGGCCGGATCACTCAGGCGGTGGCGGCGCGGGCGGCGCGTGCCGGAATGCCCTCCCGGACCAACCCGGCGCGCTCGGTGGACGGGCGCTACTTCCGCGACTTCATTCTCGCCTCCCAATCCGTTCGGCTGCCCGGGCGCGGTATGGCCGTCTACACCACCCTCGACGCCACACTGCAGCGCGCGGCGGAGCGGGCCATTCGTGCCGGCCTCGACCGGCTGCCTATGCCGGGCGCCGAGGCGGCCCTCGTGGCCATCGATCCGCGGACGGGTGAGGTACTCGCGATGGTCGGCGGGCGGGACTATGGCGCATCTCAGTTCAACCGCGCGACCGATGCGAAACGGCAGCCGGGCAGCGCCTTCAAGCCGATGGTGGCGCTCGCCGCGCTGGAACGCCGGGACGGAGGGGCGCCGGCCTTCACCCTCGCCTCCGTCGTCGACGACGAGCCGCTTCGGGTCCGAACCGGAGCGGGACCTTGGGAGCCGGAGAATTACGACCGTCAGTTCCGCGGCCGGGTGACGGTCCGCGAAGCGATGGAGCAATCGCTCAACGTGCCGTTCGCGCGGATCGGGCTGGCCATCGGGCCGGAGCGAATCGCCGCCACCGCCAGGCGCCTTGGCATCGTGAGCCCGCTCGTGCCGGTGCCGAGCCTGGCGCTCGGCAGCTCGGAGGTCACGCTGATGGAACTGGTCCGGGCCTACGGGGTGCTGGCAGGCGGCGGCGGGCTGGCGGCGCCGCGCGCGGTGGTAGGCCAGGCACGTTATGGTTCCGCACCCGATGCCGTCGCCGTTCCCGATCCGGCGCGGGTCATCGATCCCGCCGTGGCGTTTCTGGTGACCTCGACACTCGAAGGGGTCGTCACCCGAGGCACCGGACGCGCGCTCAATCAGGAGGGGCACTTCGGCACCCTCGCGGGGAAGACCGGCACCTCGAACGATTGGCGCGATGCCTGGTTCGTGGCCTATTCGCCGTCGCTGGTCGTTGGCGTATGGGTTGGATTCGACGACGGGCGGAGCCTTCGGTTGACCGGCGCCGGCGCGGCGCTTCCGATCGTTTCTCGGTTCCTCGACGAGGCCGCCACCGGAGCGGATTGGGGAAGTTTCGATGTTCCCGCCGGCATCAGCGAGGGGTACGCCGTTGTGGCCCATGGCGACTGGGGCTCGGAGTGCGGGTCGCGGGAGTTCTTTCTGGAAGGGACCGAACCGGAAGCGGAGAGTTGCGGCTCGTTCGACTTCCCACGGTTCGAGGTGCCGCGTGACTGGGGACGCGTGCTGCGGAAAGAGGCGGCCCGGCTGCTGGAGGAGCTGATGGCCGAACGGCGCGAGAGGCGGCGCGGCCTTCGGTAGCCGGAGCGGCTAGCGCCCTCCCGCCTTTCCGCCGGCGTTGGCCCACAGGGCCCGTTCGATCGACACAGGCGTCCAATCCGTCCCGAGCGCCGCGGCGCGGGCTCGCAGGGCGTCCGCATAACGGACATAGTAACCGAGCGTAAAGGCGACCTTTCCAAGGTTCGGGATCTGCGCCGCCACCAATTCGTCGAAGAAGGGGTAGAGTTCGGGAGCCGCAGCGGCCAGGACCGCGGATGCGGTGGCGGGGCCGACACCGGCCAGTTCCGTGAGCTTGCCGATCGGCGCCTTGGGATCGGGGATCAGTGCGAGCGCGGCGGCGCTCGCGGCCTTGACCGTGGCGGCGGGGTTCCGCTCCACCAGCAGCAAGTTCGGCGCGCGCCAGGTGCCGCGGCTCATCTTCCACTCGGTCAACTTCACCAGGTCGGGCAGGGTCACGTGGGCCGGCTTCCGGTTCCGGATCAGCGCGGGCAATTCCTCGCGGTACCAGCGGTCGCGATCGGGCAGCTTGGCCACGCCCTGGCGGGCGATGACGGCGTCGTAGGTGGCGAGGGAATCCCGCCAGGCACGGGGGTTGGCTGAGTTCCAGAGGGTCGACATTGATGTAAGCTATCGGCTATTGGCTGCGGTCGTTAGCTTGGCGAATAGCGAATAGCGAATAGCGAATAGCGAATAGCGAATAGCGAATAGCGAATAGCGAATAGCGAATAGCGAATAGCGAATAGCGAATAGCTCATAGCTCCAACGCAATATTCGCCGCCCGCACACTATGCGTCAGCTCCCCCACGGAGACGAAATCGGCGCCTGCCTCGGCGAAGAGCCGGGCGTTCTCCAGCGTCACGCCACCGGTCGCCTCGATCGTGATGCCGGGCCGGAGCGATCGGGCGAGCGTTCCCCACGCCTGCACGGTGCTCGGGTTCTGATTGTCGATGAGCAGTCGGTTGGCTCCGGCGGCACAGGCCTCCCGGAGCGCCGCCTCCGATTCCACCTCGACCTGGCAGGAAACCACGCCGAGCGCCCGGGCATCGTCGAGGGCCTCTGCGAGCGATCGTCCCGTCGCCTGGAGCGCCGCCCAGTGATTGTCTTTGACCATCACGGTGTGAGCCAAGTCGAGCCGGTGCACCGACCCGCCGCCTGCCACGACGGCAGCCACGTCGAAGAGCCGGAGTCCGGGGGTGGTCTTGCGGGTGTGGAGGACGCGGCACAAGGTGCCCGCAAGCGCGTCGACATAACGGCGCGTCAAGGTGGCGATGCCCGTCGCGCGCTGGAGCAGGTTGAGAAGCGGGCGCTCCGCCCGCAGTACCGCGGCCAGGCTCCCGCGGATCTCGCCGAGCGGCCCCCGATCCACCGCCTGGCCCTCCTCGACCTTCCAGGTAATCGTGGCCTGCGCCAGGCCGGCCACCGCGTCGGCGTATCGAACCCCCGCCACCACGACGCGCTCGCGGCACTCGAGCACCCCCGTGGCGACGGCGGTGCCGGCGCTCGCGAAGGTGACCTGAGTCGTGAGGTCGCGATCGCCGTCCTCCAGGAGCGCCGTCTGCGCGACGCGCCGCGCGTCGGCGGCGAGGTCGGGGAGCTGTTCGAGTTGATGCATCTCGGCGAAACATAGGTGCTGCGTTCTCTCGCCGGGAGGCTGCCCGGGGTCCGCCCAGGCCCACTCGGTATGGCGACGGTTTGCCGCTGTGACCATATATGACTATGTTATGACCATGAAGAAACGCCCCGACAAAACGGTGAAGGTGGCCGAATTGAAGGCGCGGCTGAGCGAGTACCTGCGAGCGGCTCGGCAAGGGCACCCGGTGACGGTGTGCGACCGCGACACGCCGATCGCGCGGCTGGTGCCCTACGACGCCGAGGCCGAGACGCTGGTCATCCGCAAGCCGATCCGCCGCCTGCGCGATGTCGCGCTGCCGGCTCCGCTCGGGCGCCGGATCGACAGCCTCGCCGCGTTGCTGGAGGAGCGCCAGCCGTCGCGATGATCGCATACCTCGATGCGTCGGTCGTGTTGCGGCTCGTGCTCGGCGAGCCGAAACCGCTCGCTGAATGGCGCCGGATCGACACGGCGGTCGCGAGTGCGCTCACCGAGGTCGAGTGCCTTCGGGCGCTCGACCGCCTGATGCGGCTCGGGGCGTTCACCGGGGAGGAGCTGGCCGAGCGACGGACAGCAGTCTACCGGCTGCTCGAAGCGGTGGAAGTAGTGGATGTGGGCCGCCCCGTCCTGCGCCGTGCGGCGGAACCTTTTCCCACACCACTCGGTACGCTCGACGCCATTCACCTGTCCACGGCGCTTGCCTGGCGCGATGCCCGGGCCGCCTCCCTCGCGATGGCTACCCATGACAAGGCGCTCGCCACAGCGGCGCGATCGGTGGGGTTGGAGACAATCGGCGTCTGAGACGGCCTGCGTTCGGCCCTCGGTACAACCGTTGAGCCGCTGATAGAGCCGTTCAGCCCGATTCGGTTGCCGGCACTTCGGCCGCCATCGACCTTTCCGGTCCCTTTTCACTTTCGCGACCGGACCTCGCATGCTGCGACGCTCCTCTGGCCTCATTGCCGCACTGTCCCTCGGTCTGGCCATGCCCGCCGGCGCCCAACAAGTCACCCCATCCGATTCTCTCCTCCGTGCGGCCATTCAGGGTATACGGATGCCGATCGGAGCCACCACCTGCGGCCTTTCGGGCGCGGGTGGCGAGTTACTGGCGGAGTTGGCGGGCCAGGCCCAGTTCACCATCATCGGTGAAGCCCACGGTGTGAGCGACGTGCCCCGTTTCAGCGGCGCGCTCTTTTGTCGGCTCGTTGCGAGCGGATACAAGCATCTTGCGATCGAGGTGAGCCCTCCGACAGCCGTCGAGTTGAATCGCCGCGCCGCCGCCGCGAATCCGGTCGCGGAGATACAGCGTTTCGGAGAGGAGCGCTTTCCCGGCGCTCCATTCTACATGCTCCGCGAAGAGGCGGAGCTTCTCAGCAAGGCGGTGGGGGCGCGGCGCGGGGCGCCCGGCGTGCTCTGGGGAATCGACTACGATGTGAATCCCGAAGGCCAGCTCTTCCATCGGCTCGCCGCGCTGGCCACCCCGGCATCCCGTCCCTCGACCAACCGGCTCAAGGTGGTGGCGGAATCGATGTACACCGCCGCCCTCGCCGCGAAGAATCCGTCGCGGGTCTTCGCCTTTGCCGGCGCCGATTCGCTCGTGGCGGCGGTCCGGCGCGACCTTCGGCCGGCCAAGGGATCGGAGGCCGACCGACTGCTCGCCGTTCTCGAACAGACGCTCCGGATCAACCGGCTCTGGAATGATGGGCAGGGGTACGAATCGAATCGGGCTCGGTCGGAGAATCTGCGGGAGAACTTCCTCGTCCACTATCGGGCGGCCAGCCGGAGCGGCCCCGCGCCCCGCGCCATGATCAAGCTCGGCGCCAGTCACTCCTACCGCGGGCGGAGCCTGGTAAACACCTTCGACGTCGGGTCGCTGGTTCCGGAGCTTGCGGCGGAGCTCGGCCGGACGTCGGTCGGCATCATGCTGGTCGGGGGCAACGGATCGCAGGACGCGCTCTTTGACATCAACACCTTCTCGTATGCCCCGGTGCCGGGGGCCTACAATAACGTGGCCTGGCTCCGTCCTTTCTATGCGCTGGCGGACTCTTCGGCCTGGACCTTGTTCGATCTCCGGCGGCTCCGGCCGCCGCTTACGCAAGGACGGCTGGGAACGGTCGCCGCCGGCGCGCAGCAAGCGATCTTCGGCTTCGACTTCTTGGTGGTCCTCGGGGGAAGCAAGCCGTCCGAGCCGCTCCCGCTCAAACGGCCCGCATGGGGCGCGGTCCCCGCCGGTCGCTAGATTCCCGCCATCCTATGGCGGCCCGCGATAGACGGTGATCGATGCGATTGGCGCGTTGCTCGGGTGGCTCGTTGCCGCACCCCTCCTGGTTTCCACGACTCGGCGCTGGCGGCCGGCGCGAGTCGGGTGGCCTCTCGCCACCATCCTTCTGTCGATCAGCGTCAGTATCGGAGTCCTTGTCGCGTCGGCCGTGAGGCATGGCGCCGCCCGCCTCGCTGGCACCGCGTCGGAGCTCGGCTTTCTCCCTTCGCTCGCCATCAACCTCGATCGCCACATCCTCTTCGCCATCGCCATCATGGCGACGACCCTGGCGTTCGATGAACGGCTTCTCTTGCGCCGCCGGGCGCTGCGGCTGGCCGAGCTGGAGGCCGACGCCGCGGTGGCCCGCCTGCGAGTGCTCGAGGCCCAACTGCACCCCCACTTCCTCTTCAACACCTTGCATGCGATTGCCGCGCTGATCCAGCAGCGGGGCGCCGATGCCACCCGGATGATCGAGCGGCTGCGCCAGTTGCTCGCGCTGACCTTGGAGCCTCGCGAGCGCCCCGACGTTCCACTTGAGGAAGAGTTGCGGCTCGTCGAGGCGTATGTTGCCATCCAGCGGGTGCGCTTCGGCGATGCGCTGGCGGTGACGATCGACGTCGAGCCGGCGCTGCTGAAGGAGGCTGTGCCGCGCCTGATTCTCCAACCGCTCGTCGAGAATGCCATACTGCATGGGCTGGCCGGCGCGCCGGGAACGGGACGGATCGCCATTCGAGGGAACCGCGTGGGGCGAGAGATCGTGCTGCGGGTGTCGGATAACGGCCGCGGGCCGGAGGCGGTGGACGCACCCCACTCCTTCGGCCGGGAAGGGGGGCTTGGGTTGGAGAATACTCGGCGCCGCCTAACCAATCGCTATGGCAATGGGGCGTCGTTGGCGCTCGGCGCCGAGCCCGGCGGTGGGTGCGCCGTCACGCTCCGGTTTCCGGCCGATCCGGCGCCATTCACGGCCGACGGTGCCTCGCATCATGATCCGCGCGTGCCACTTCGGCGGTTTGTGCGGAATGCCTCGATCGGGTTCGCGGCCGGCACGGTTGCGTGGGTGGCGCTTACGACCCTATACCGCCGGCTCGGCGCCACCGATTTGTCTCCGGACCGGCTGGTCGTCATGGCGCTGGTACAAAACGCCATTTTTGCCCTGGTGCTGGGCGCGGCGGCGTGGCTCTTCAGCCGCATGCCCATCGACGGCCCCGATCGCCGGCGGAACGGGTTGCTTCATATGGCAATCCCCGTGGGAACGTTCGGCATCCATCTCCTGCTCGACGGGCTGGTGCGGCGCCTGGTGGATCTCCCGGCGCTGCATGCGCTCCCATTGCTGTTTTTCCATGTCGGCGCCTGCCTTGCGGTGGCGGCGCTGGTGCAGGGCGCCTACTTTGCGCGGCGCTCCCATGCGGCGGACAGCGCCGCCGCCGCGCGGGAGCGTGAGGCAGCGGAGGCGGCTTTTGCGCTGCAGCGACTCCGGCTGCGGCCCGATGCGGTGGACCGTTGGCTTGCGCGGGTAGGGGAGCTGGCGGGTCCGGCCCCCGCGCGCGGGATCGAATTGGTCGTGGCGATCGGAGACTATCTTCGACTCGTGGCTCGGGCCGGTACGCGGCCTGCGCCTGCGCCGGCCGACCTCGATGCAATGGCCGTCGCAGCGGCGCGAGTTGAAGAGCTGGTCCCCGAGCGCTCGGGAGGCGGGTGATGCGCGTGTTGATTGTCGACGACGAAGCGCTGGCGCGGTCGTATCTGGAAGGTGCGCTGGCCGACATTCCGAATGTGAAGGTCGTCGGGGCCGCCGAAGATGTCGCGACGGCGCTTGTGCTGGTGCGGCGAGAGCGCCCGGACCTCATCCTGCTCGATGTACAGCTGCGGCGCGAGAGCGGATTCGATCTGCTGGCCCAGCTTCCACCCGACGATCTACCGGCCGTCGTCTTCGTTACCGCCTACGCCGAACATGCCATCCGAGCCTTCGATCTCCACGCGGTGGATTACCTCCTCAAGCCGTTCGACGGAGCCCGCCTCCGCGTAGCGCTCGATCGGGCTGGGGCCCGCCTTCGCGGCGGCCCGGAGGAGCGCGACCGGCTCCTCGGCCTGCTCGAGGCGCTGCGCGCCGCGCCGCGCTATCCCGACCGGCTTCTCATCACCGAGGGCGGACGGATCTTTTTTGTTGCCGTGGCTTCCATCGAGGCGATCGAGGCGCAGCACAATCATGTGGTACTGCACGCCGGCGCCAAGACGCATCTCCTCCGATCCTCGCTCACCGCGCTCGAGAGCCGCCTCGACCCATGGCGGTTCGTCCGGATCCATCGGTCGACGATCGTGAGCATCGACCACATCGTGGAGATGCAGCCCTGGTTTCAGAGCGACCTGGTCGTCATCATGCGTGGCGGGCGGCAGTTTCGGGTGGGACGGCGCTATCGCGACGTCTGGGACCGGTGGAAAGGGCGGGAGGCCGAGTAGGCTCAGGGGGCGGCCAACACCCGACGCGCAAAGGCAATCGGATCTCCCGTCGGGTCGGGCATTCGGAGCGCCGGTGCGATGCCCACATTGTCGTAGGAAACGGCAGGAAGCCACCAGGCCCGCGCGATCGGCAGGCTCAGGCGATGGCGGCCTCCGAGAAGCGGTATCGGAAGCAGATTACCATAGTCGACCATTCCTCCGCTGTTGCTCGCTCCCACGACCACCACCTTGCGGCTGAACTGCGCATCGACCAGAAAGACCTCGCAGGCGCTCACGCAGCGCGCGTCGATCACGACGGCCACTCGGCGGGGATTCGCATGCACGCGGTCGTATCCTCGGCGGGCCGGCGGCTCGGCGCGCACGAACCCGTTTGGGTTGCCACGCATCGCGCCGTGGAGCTTGCCCATGTCGGCCTTGAGCGCGGCGGGAAAACCGGGATTCGCCATGAACTGTTCGAGCCGGGCTGCATTGCCCTCTGTGGCATAGGTCTCGAACTCGGCTGGCGGCATCGAATCGGTGAAGATCAGCCGGAGGACCGCGTCGTACGAACTGGCCCCACCGCCGTTGTTTCCCCGCACATCGAGAATCAGGTACGGTGTTCCGGTGAGGAGGGTCCAGTTGGCGTCGAAGAGACTGTCGATTCGTGCTTTGGACGAGGCGCCGAAGGAGGGAAGGGTCACGACGAGGGTGCTGTCGTCTTCACGCCGAAGGGAAGGGCGATTGTCGCGCGGTGGCCCCGATACCGCCGGAGCGGACGGCGGTGGAGGGGAGAGTTGCGCTAGACTCAAATGAGGATCGCGGAAGAAGGCGACCCAGCGACGGAGCTGCACCGTGCATCCGTTCGCATCGGTGACGGTCACCGCTAGGCGCACCGAGTCGGTGAGGGCGGTCAGGGCCGGCATTCGTGCCGGGGTGATCTTGGCGGGGGCGCCGGCGTAGTCGCGCGTGACGATGGCGGTCATCTGCTCGAAGTCCCGCGCGCAGGTCGTGTCGGCCGCCGCCGCGGGCGAGGAAAGGACCTGTGCGATCAGCACTGTGAGTCTCGGCACGAAGCCTCCCCGGCATGGTGAGTGGCGGGGAAGATGCGCAGGCCGGTGCGGCGCGAAAAGCAAAAAGTGCCGAACGACGCTGTTGTGGGCTCAGCGGTTTTTCGGCGGGCTGGATGCACGTGTGACCCCGCTCACGGGGCCACTCCCGCGAGCGGTTGATCTGCTCGCCTAGTCCCCCCGCATCGACTCGAGCGGGTCCACGCGGCTCGCCCGCCTAGCGGGCAAGTAACTCGCCAGCATGCCGACCGCGATCAACATCCCCGACATCACCACGAAGACGAGCGGGTCGGTCGTGTCGACGGCATAGAGTAGGGTGCCGAGCGCGCGGGTCGAGAACAGCGCCACGCCCACTCCGATGGCAACGCCCACCAGCACCACCTTGGCGCCTTGGGTCACCACCATCCGCCGTACACCGCCCGGTGTGGCACCCAGCGCCATGCGCACCCCGATTTCGCGGGTCCGCTCGGCCACGAGGTAGGCGAGGACGCCGTACAGCCCCACCGCGCCGAGGATCAGCGCCAGGACGGACACCACACCCAGCGTCAGCATCGTGAAGGAGAGCTGGACCATCGACCGCTCCGCCAAAAACTGCATCGTGAACTCGCGGTACACCGGCGCCTCGGGCGCGATCTGGCGCACCAGGTTTCGCACTTCGGGTCCCAGGCTCGCCGCGCGGGGTGACTTCACCACGTACGCCGGTGAGCCCATGCCCCAGAGGGCCGCGGTCGGACCGGTGAGCGGGAAGTACACCACGGATTCCCCCGCCTCGCGCCAGTCGTCCTGCTTCACGTCTTCCACCACACCCACCACCGTGAAGGCCAGCGACTGGCCCCCCAATGTGCGCCGCAGCCGCTGCCCAACGGCGTCCTGTCCGGGCCACATCTTCTCGGCCGCCGAGCGGCTCAGGATGATGTTGCTGTTAGGCGTGACCGCCTCGGTGTTGAGGAAGATCCGGCCCCGGAGCAGGTCGATCCCCATCGCCTTGAAGTAGTCGCCGCCGGTGAAGTTCTGGTCCAACGGGGTGCCGCCGCTTTCGTCCGTCATGGCATCGGTGAACCAGCGGCCGCCGTTCGTGCCCTCATCGAGCGGGAGGTTGTTGACCACCCCGACCGTGGTGACGCCGGGGAGCGCTCGCAGCCGGTCCATGAAGTCGAGGTGCAATTGGCCCCAGGTCGGGCCGTCCGTCAGGCGCTCCTGCTCGGGCGCGAACTGGAAGGTGTAGATGTCAGCGGTGTCGTAGCCGGGGTCGACGGTGCGGAGCTTCTGGAAGCTTCGGACCAGGAGCGACGAGCCGATCAGCAGCACCAGGGCCAGCGCGGTCTGCCCCACGACCAGGCCGTCGCGGCCCCAGTGGCGGCGGCCGGTGGCGCCGCGGCCCCCTTCGCGGAGCCGCACCAGATCGGGCGATGAGCCCCGCAGCGCGGGAACCGCTCCGCACGCGAGCGCGGCGATCAGTACCAGGCCGAACGCGGCCGCCACGGTGGGCAGGTCGAGACCGACCTGCGCGAGCCGGGGGATTCCCTCGGGCGCGGCGCGCAGGAAGATCGGCAGCGTCACCGCGGTGAGTCCGGTGGCCAGCACCCCCGCGAGGAGCGCCACCAGGAACGCCTCGGACATTTGGAGCCGGACCAGATGGGCCCGTGACGCACCGATCGCGCGGCGCACGGCCAGGTCGCGGTGCCGGGCTTCGGTCCGCACCATGAAGAGGTTGGCGACGTTGGCGCAGGCGATCAGCAGCACGATCGCCACGGCGCCTAACAGCACCCAGAGCGACCGGCTCGCCGTCGGTCCCACCAGGCGGTCGACCATCGGATCGACCAGCGCCGAGTGCTGCCCGATGGTGCGCGCGTAGGTGGGGGAGCCGCCGAACCGCTCGGGCAGCTGCTTGGACAGGCGGGTGAGCTCGGCGGCCAGCTGTTCACGCGTCACCCCGGGCTTCATGCGGGCGACCATCGGGATCCCCCCCTGGCCCGGCCGCACCTGGTCGAGCCGGATCTCGCCGGCCACCCAGAGGAGGGTCTCGTCGCTGGGGAAGGTCACGCCCGGCGGCATCACTCCGATGATCCGCCGCATCTCGTTGGAAATGAAATACGACTTGCCGAGCACGCTCGAGTCCCCGCCGAACCAGCCATTCCAGAGCTGGTGACTGATGAGCACCACCCCGTTGCCATCCTCGGCCACCGGCAGCCGCCCGAGCAGCGGCCGTACGCCGAGCGTGGCGTACATGTCGTTGGAGGGCCAGGCCATCGGGATGCGCTCGACGCGATCCGTGGTGCGGAGGGTGGAGGTGCCGCCGCCGAACACGAAGATCCCGTCGATCAGCTTGGAGTTCTCCTTATAGTGGAGATAGAACTCCATGCCGGGGTTGAAACGTTCCGGGAGGTCCGAGCCAGGCGCCGTTCCGGCAATGACGACGAGCCGGTCGGCGTCCGGGAAGGGGAGTGGCTTGAGGATGACCGTATTGACGACGCTGAACATGCCGGCCACCGCGCCAATGGCGAGTGCCAGCGTTCCGACCGAGGTGATGAGAAAGCCGGGCGTGCGCCGCAGGGCGCGCCAGGCATGGCGCAAGTCGGTGGTCAGCGCTGTCGACATGGTGGGATCCCCTGGATTTTGGGGTTGGACAGCAAGGGCAACGCAAAGGTTGCCGAAGCTTACGGAGGGCTTACTGGAGAGGTTTCAGGTTGAATCGTCTACCGAGCTGGCTTCCGACTGTGTCCTTCTTGTTCTATCGTCGACACTGATGAGGGCGTACTTGCGAGGGTGTGCGGGGGTTCGACGGATGAACGCTGGTGGGAATTGGAGGATATGGCGAATGCTGCGACCGCTCTCGGTCGGGACGATTGCCTGCGCGGTGGTTGGACTCGTGGGCGCCTTTCCGGAGAATCTCTTTGCCCAGGCTTCCGCGCCAAGCCGGGAGCCGCTTCCGCTTGACGTCGCGCTTGCCTTGCGCGGGCACAATAGTCGTTCGCCTATCAACTTCTCGCCCAACGGCGAGTGGATTGCGCATACGGTGCAGAGCGCCGAGAACGTGCCCCGAGACAGCACCGCGTTCTCGTATTCGCCCACCGGCTTTCCATTCGCGGAAGGCGACGCACGGATGGAGGCCACGCTCACCAACGTCCGGACCGGCGAGGCGATCCTGTTGGGAGGGAGCCGGAGCGCAAGCTGGGCGCCGGTGTGGTCGCCGGACGGCAATCGAGTCGCCTTCTATTCCGATGAGGGGGGTGAGGCGGGACTTTGGATTTGGGAACGAGCCACCCGCACCGCGACGCGGTTTCCCGGCGTGATCGTCCGGCCGTATCTGGGGTTCGAAGGTGTACGGTGGAGCGTGGACGGCCGGCGCCTGATCGTCAAGATCCTTCCGGCGGGCATGACGATCGCCGAAGCGAACGCGAAGGACGGGGCGCGTCGGTCGGCGACCCGGCGCTTTCCGCAAGTCGCCCCCGGCCAGCCGTCGGTCATCGTGCGGCGTTTCGACCCGGCGCAAGCACCCGCCGCATCTGCCGCGCCCACTCCGGGCGCCGCGGCTCCGCTGATCGCGGAGACCGACTGGCTGGCGGTCGACCTCGCCATCATGGATGTTCGGACGAAGCAGGTCACGCGGGTGGTGGAACGGGCGGCGGTGCGATGGTACGCGTGGTCACCCGATGAGCGATTCCTCGCCTACACTGTGCTGAAGGGACGGGAGGCCAACAGTCAGCAGCCGAACTTCGATCTCAACGTGTTCGAGCTCGCGACGGGGGCGCCGCGCACGCTGAGCACGAACATCCGGCTGGGGTATGGCATCGAGTGGAGCTGGTCGCCCGACGGCCGAACCATCGGTTACATCGCGAGCGGTCAGCTCGCCTCCGGCGAGATGGTGCTCGTGTCGCTCTCCGATGGCTCGGCGCGACGGCTCCGCGGCAATGGCATGCCGAGCTTCGACCCCGATGATGGCGAGTTCGCGCCGCTCTGGTCGGCGGATGGGACCCAGCTGTTCGCGATAGGCAACGGAGCGCTGTGGCGCATCGATGCCCGCTCCGGCCAGGGTAGTGCGCTGGGTGCCACTCCCGATTGGCAGTTCCGCGCGGTCGTGACGCCCTTCGGCCGGCCGACAATCTGGTCGGGTGACGGCGGGCGCACCGCGTGGGTGACGGCTCGCCGGAGCGTCGGCTCGGGCGCGGGTCTCCTCGCTGTCGATCTGACGACCGGCCGGAGCCGCGCGGCCCTGCGCGAGGCCAAGTCATACTCCAGCATCTTCAGCCTCACGGCCAGCGAGACGACGGGAGAGCTCGCCATCGTGAGCACCGACCAGCAGCGGCTGGATGACATCTGGGTGTTCGACACGCGGCACGATCGTGTCCGGCAGGCCACCCGAAACAACCCCGCGCTCGAACGTTACGAGCTGGGCACCGCGAGGCTGATTGCCTGGACCGGCATCGACGGTCAGCCGCTACGCGGTACCTTGCTCTTGCCTCCAGGCTACGTCAAAGGCCGCCGCGTCCCGCTCGTCGTGAGCGTGTATGGCGGTGCGCAGGGGTCGGCGTACGTGAACAGCTTCGGCGGGCGCGGCGGCGTCAATCCGATGTTCAACATGCACGTGTTGGCCACCCGCGGCTATGCAGTGCTCTATCCCGATGCGCCGTTGCGCGAAGGCCGGAGCATGTCGGACCTGCTGCCGGCCGTCATGGGTGGCGTAGATGCCGCGATAGATTCGGGATACGCGGATCCGAACCGGCTCGCGGTGACGGGGCAGAGCTTCGGTTCCCTGAACACGCTGGCCCTGATCACTCAGACTGCGCGGTTCAAAGCCGCGATCATCACGGGGGTCGTCCTGCACCCTGACCTGTTCGCCGATTATCTGAATAACACCGGCTACTACGAGCATGGGCAGGGCAATATGGGCGGGTCGATTTGGGATCGTCGGGAGCGCTATTTCGACAACTCGCCGCTCTTTCTGTTTGACCGGATCCAGACACCGCTATTGATCGGTCAGGGAGATCGGGACGGGAACCTGGTTCCGCCGAACGCCGTTTTTGCGGCGCTCGAACGGCTAGGCAAGCCCGTTGAGTTTCGGCTCTATGAGTCTGAAAGTCACGTGATCTCGCAGAAGCCGAACGTGCGGGATTTCTGGCTGCGCCGGCTCGAGTTTCTCGCCAAACACCTCAATGTCGCGCTCGATTCGCTTGGGGGTGTCCTCTTCGACGCGGAACGCGCAAAAACACCACAGTAGGTCACCGCGCCGTTCTGTAAATCAACTGGCGATGTGCCCGACTCTGAACCGGCTCAAGGCGGCTGAAATGCCCAAAGCGAAATCGCTTGCCGCGAACCAACAGGACAGCTTGCTCGGAACCCTGCAGGCCCGCTTCGACGCGCACATGCATCGCCATGCGGGGCTCGACTGGACCATGGAACGGTCCGGCGGCGAACCGGATGTCGTCGGGGTCGGCGCATGCACCTTCGTGGATTGTTCCGCGCAGAGCCCCAAGGGACGCCGGAGCGTCTGTTACGATCGCGAAGCGCTCAACGCGCGGAAGGAGCACAAGCCGAAGAGCAGCGCCGTTCACATGGCCACCGCCATGGGCGCCGCCCTCCTGACCGTGGACGAGTACCGGGCGCTGCAGGAGCTTGGTGAGTTCGATACGACAACGTCCAGCTGGGTGCAAACACCCGTTGCGATGCGGCAACTCGGCGGCGCGCTGTTCTGCGATCGCCGCTACGATACGATCTTCGTGTATCATAACGGTGCCGAGTCGTATTATGCCGCGCGAGGGTTCCGATGCTCCCTCAAGGTCTAGGCCGGACCTCGTCCGGGAGTGGCTTCTCGTGTGCCGCCCAGCCGGCGCTTGCCGAACCTCAATCCATCGGCGTCGGTGACGCGTGCCGGTCAGAGCCGTAGCGCTCAGGTCTCGCTCGGCCGGCGGCGAGCCGCTCGTTGCGATCCGGCGTGATTGGAATGACGCCAAGATCGCAGTGGTCATCTGCGACATGTGGGACGCGGCCCAGTGCGTGTCGGCCGCGCGGCGGGTCGCCGAGATGAGCCCGCGCGTCAACGAGGTTGCAGCTCGGCTTCGGCAGGGCGGTGCGCTGATCGTTCATGCACCTGCCGGCTGTATGGAATACTACGCCGGCACGCCGGCCCGCGAGCGTGCGTAGCGAGCGCCTCGGGTCCCGTCGCCGGTGCCCGTCGACTGGCACGATTGGGACGCCTCCCGGGAGTCACCCCTGCCTCCCTCGCTAGGAGATGACACCCCCTGCTCCTGCGAGCCCGGCGCGCCGTGCACGACGGGCGGACCACCGTACCCGTGGACGCATCAGATCGAGTCTATCGAGATCTCACCGAGCGACGCCGTTACGGACGACGGAGAAGAGCTGCTGGCGCTCCTCGAGGAAGGGCGGATCGAGGACGTCGTCGTTATGGGGGTACACCTCAACCGATGTGTGCTCGGGCGCCCGTACGGCATTCGGCAGTTGGTGTACTGGGGCAAGAGGGCAATTCTTTGTCGAGATCTGACGGACGCGTATCACCGAGATCCACGGGGGCATCCTTGGGGCAACGAGCGGATGATTGCGCACGTGGAGCAGTACTGGTGCCCGACGGTAACGAGCGATCAACTCGTGGGTGGCACGCCATTCGAGTGTCGACCGACCGGAGACGGCGGCCAAGATCGGCGTTAGAATACTCCATCCCCAAGAACACCACCTGAGGCTTCCATGACCCCGTTCCTGTCGTTGCTGCTGCCCATCGCCCTCTCCGCCTTTGCCGTCTTCGTGCTCTCATTGATTTTGCACATGACGCCGTGGCACAAGGGCGACTACGCCAGGCTTCCCGACGAGGACGGCGTGATGAAGGCGCTCCGTCTGTTCGATATTCCGCCGAACGACTATGCGGTGCCGCATCCTGGGTCAGGCGAATACATGAAGTCGCCGGAATACGATGCCAAGCGCGATACCGGTCCGGTGATGTTCGTGACCGTCCTTCCGTCCGGACCGTGGAAGATCGGAAAGATGATGGGGCTGTGGTTCGTGTTCGCCGTAGTGGTCTCGGCGAGCGTGGCATGCGTCGTCGGCACGATCGTGCCTCCCGGCAGCGACACGCACGCGGTGTTCCACCATGTCGCCGTCATCACGTTCCTCACCTACGCGATGGGCGCGGTCCCGATGTCGATCTGGTACCATCGCAAGTGGTCCACGACCTTCAAGACCGCCCTGGACTCACTGCTGTATGCCCTGGCCACCGGGTGGATCTTCTCGATGATGTGGCCGAAGATGTAGCGTCGGCGCGCTTCTTACCCCTTGAGCGGCGTTGCCACGCCCAGCTTGAACCCATCCAGGTCCTTGAACTGGAACATCCGCGTGCCCCACGGGCGATCGGCCGGCTCATCGAGAAGGGTCCCGCCGGCGGCCTTGATCCGCGCGGCGGCCGAGTCGACATCGGCATACGCTGCCACGTTGAGCTGCAGGTAGAAACCTTGTCCCTTGATCCGGTCCCAGCCAAGCTTGCCGTCATCCTGGTTGAGGACAATGCTGATATCGCCCGCGCTGATGACTGCGCCGGCGACCTTTCCTTCGTGCTCGAACTTCTGGTCCACGCTGAAGCCTAAGACCTCATGGTACCAGCGGATGGAGGCCGCGACATCTTTGCAGGTGATCGAGCAACTCAGGGTGGTCGCATTGAGTACGGCAGCGGTGTTGGTCATTGCAATTCTGGGTAAAGGTGATCTGAAGGTGGACAATCATAATCTGGGACCGAGGGCAGAAGAATCGCGCTCGAGCCCGAACGGACGCCGTCGTGGGCTCATTCGAGCCAAGGGATTCCAGTTGGACTCCCTCTCGCCCTCCACCAAAGCCAATCATGCCAATGACTTATTACATTTCAGCCGATAGCGAATAGCGAATAGCGAATAGCGGTCCTTTGGGGTGTAGCTCAACTGGCAGAGCGCCCGGCTGTTAACCGGGAGGTTGCAGGTTCGACCCCTGCCGCCCCAGCTGTTCACAACGCCACCACCGCCCCATCCCTCGGCTCCGCCGTCACCCCATACTTCTTCGCCAGCGCCTTGAGATAGTCGTCCATCGTCTTCTCATGACCAAAGATGTACTTGGCCATGAAGCGAAAGAGCACGTTGTAGACCTCCCCATGTTCGGTAATGGTGATCGTGCTCCCGGTGCCTGACGGCACGATCGCGAACGCCCACGCCCCGCCATACGGCAAGCTCTTGTCGGTGATCCGCGTGACCATCTTCTCTCCCGGGATCAGCTTCTCCACCGCCATCTCCATCCGCCCCTGACTCGTGACCTCGACGAACCGCACCGGCTCTCCCGGCGCGCTCAAGATCTCCACCGACTTGAGCCCCGTTCGCCAGCTCGGCGCGGCGGCAAAGTCCGAAATGGTTCGAAAAACAGAATCGGGTGATGTAGGGAGATCGATCGACCGAGACGCCACATGCGCCACCGGAAGACGCGATCCGATGAGCGCCACAACGGCACAAACAGCCACCAATACGACGACGACAATCAGAATCGCCTTGAGCATCGGTTTCAGCACTCCTCTCGGTAATGAACGATGGTTTCGAGTGCCGCGCGGGCCAGGAGGTCGAGCCCGAGTATGGCGCGCCGGCGGTCGGCCGCGGTAAGCCGCTGTAGCAGGAATTGGATGCGGGCGGAATCGAGCACCGAAGTGGCCGCCATCGCCTTGGCGCCCCGCTCGGTCAGGGTCAGGTAAACGACCCGCCGGTCACGCGGCTTCGCATCCCGATGGATATAGCCGAGCCCCGCCAGGCGTCGAATCGCCGCGGAGATCGTCGAATTGCCGACGCCGAGGTGCCCCGCCAGCTCCCCGGGGGTAACCGGATGCTCGTGGTGAAGGTGTGCCAGGAGGGAAGAGTCCTGCGCCGAGAGCCGGTGCTCGGTGCTGGCGGCGCGGAGGTGCCGCACGTGACAGGCAATGTAGATCTTGGGATAGCTGCGCTGGATGCGCTCGGCGTCGGTGAGTGGCATAGAAACAATGTGGCGCTCCCACGATCATTTCGTCAAAATGAAATATCCCCCCGCGCCTCAGCGGCCACAGACGATGACCCCGTCGAGCCACCCCGGCGGTGGCGGGAATCCGATCGAAATGCCGCAGGTCGTTTTCGATGTTCGTTCGTAAAGGACCACCGCCCAATGCCGGCCATCGGCTTCCAAAATCAGAACTTCGATATCGGAGTCGGCTTTGATGACTAGGCTGTCGGCCGCCGCGGTATAGTGCCCATGCTCTCCGTAATGCACTTCCTGCGCAACGACGAGGTTGCGCAGATGACTCTTGACCCGAGCTTCGGCGGCTGGGTTACCGGGAAGCGGAAATGGTTCTGCGGCGGGTGGGGGAAAGACCAGAGGCGCCGAGCGGGTCAGATCGTAGGCCCGCACGATCTCCCGGCCGACCGCATCGTGCTCCACACCGAGGACGAAATCCGTCCCCGCCTCCAGAAGTGCCAAGCCCGGAGGCAAGGTGACTCGCGCCACCGCCCTCGCCGAATCGGCCCACACCGTCCAACGGTTGGAGGACACCGAATCGGTGACCCAGAGGAGACCTGAATTGTCGAAGCGGGCACGCCGGACCGGCGCGCCCGGCTGCGCGTCAGGAAGCCTCTCGAGCACCGCAACCGCCCATCGCGGCGCCTGCCCCGGCACATTGCTTTCCACGATCGTGCGGCGATAGAGCCAGGTGGGCCGCACAAGGGCGTCGGTACCGCGGTCGAGCATCCGGACGTATTTGCCCGATGCGTCATGGACCGAGTAGCGGAGATTGCCCGAGTCGAGCACGTAGAGCGAATCGCCCTGGGCCGGAAAGAGGAAGAGTGTGCCGCGAAACTCACCGGGCCCCTCTCCCTTCTGCCCAACGGTAGTGAGGTACTTGCCGGTCGAGTCGTAGATCCGGAGCTCGAACGCACCGCTGTTGGCCACCACGAGTCGACCGGCAAGCCTGCGCGCGCTGGACACCCCCGCCAGTTCGTGCGCCAGGTCGAGCGTGTCCGCGCCAACCGAGATGCGCGGAACCGAAGCGACAGGCCATTCCGCAACCTCTCCGATCACGAGAGGTTCCGCCTTCGGGCCTTCGCCGCATCCGGAGAGGAGGGACGCGGTGATCGTGAGGGTGGTCATCGCGAGGGCCCGGAGGGCCCGTGGCGATCTCGGAAGATTGCTTCGCTGCGCTCGCAATGACTGCTTGGCTGTCATCGCGAGGGCGCGAAGCGTCCGAGGCGACCTCACACCGTCACCTGCCGCCGCCGCGCCACGCCGCTCGCCACCACGAGCGCCACGAGCGACCAGAAGAGGACCAGCAGCGGCCAAGAGGGCCTGAGCGTGACGCCAAGAAGCACCTGGCGCCGTGGCTCCGTGCGCCCGCCGCCCGCATTCCACTGCCGCCTAGCCCAGTCCCTCGTCCATTCGCCAAGCCCCTGGCCGTACGCGGCACGGAATCCCTCCTCGAGTGAGAGATCGGACTTCCAGAACGCCACGAACTTCTCCGTGCCCTGATCGCGAATCAGATCCGATACCCACCAAGTGGCAAGCGATTGATGGTCGAGAATCCCGCTCCCCGCCGCCTGCCAGCGATGAAGCGGGAGGGTGATATCCGTCGGCAATTCGTTAGGGCGTGACGACACATCAGCCATGCTCGTCACCCCCGCCGCGCAGGCGGCGGCATCTCCCAGCAGACAGTGCAACGCCGGGGCACCAAGCATGTAGGGCGGAGACAACTCCGCGGCCATCAGGTACACACCGAAAGGGAGGGGGCCACGGAATGTGGATTCCAAGTAGAGCGCCTCGAATCGCGGCCCCCAGGGCGGCCGGCCGTCGGCTTCCACGAAGGAGCGCGGCCGCACCAACCAGCCATTCGATTCGGCGAACGACCAGCGGGTCTTGTCGAGCCAACTCCCCATCCCGTTGCCCGGCAGCCCGAACCTGGCAAGAAGGAGACAGGGCGCCATCGTGGAGCTGACCTGACTCTTCATGACATGCACTCGACCATCGGGATGGTGCGTGCCGGGGAGAAGGGCAAGACAGGCTACGGCGCCGGAAGCCCGCTCGATCACGGTCCCGGCATAACTGTTCCAGTTGCGCAGTCCGTTCGAATAGGCTTTGTCGTTATACACGACCATCGCCGCCTTCACTTGGAAGGCCGGCTCGCCGAGCGCCCTCCACCAGCGCGCCGTCTCCTCTACCGCGAGGGCCGAATGTGCGCCGCTCGGGAAACCGCGAAGCAGCACCGGCGGCGCGGAGCCCGGCGCCAGTGTCTCCGCCAGCGCGAGCGCCGCATCACGTTCCGCGAGCACGGTCCACCTGAACCGCGCGCTGGTGAGCCGCCTCTGCAATTCTCCAAGCCGCGCACTGGACGCCGACTCCACGAACTCGGCACCGTCGCTCCGAGTCCGGTCCTGCACCAGGGGCAAGAGCAGCGCAAGAATCACCGCCGCCGCGAATCCGATTCGCTTGACGATCAGACCCATTTGGACACCCCCAAGGCGCCGGCAAGGAAGAGCGCCCCCCAACCGAGGGCCAGCAGGAGCCCTCGGCCATCCAGCACCCCCTCCGTCGGCCGGAGTCCAAGGATGTCGCGCCGCCACGCTAGAATGAGTGAGTCGGGCTCGAGTCGTGAGGCGGCAGCGAGCGCCTCAATTGGGAGAACGTCCCCGGCATTCCGAAACCGAATCCAGGCGGAGTCACCACCCCGATCGAGAGCAAAAAGGAGAAGGTCGGCGCGAACGAACGGCGGATACGTTCCGCCAGGGGCGGAGTCAGTGCTTTCGCGAAGCCGGAGGACGTAGGCGCAATCGGCGATGTGGCTGTCAATACAGCCACGCTCCGCCCGGCCCACCCCGGTGGCCACCGAGTACATCGCCACGTACCGCCGATTGGTCTCTTCCATTTCGAGTGGTGGGCGGAATTCGAGCCACTTTCGCAGCGTCACCGGAAGGGACTCGAACATCATCTCCGTGTAGGCTTGGACCAGTATCGAATAGACCCGGTCGACCCGCTCGTACCGCTCCACGTCGCGCCCGCTGCCCGACAGGCCGGTGAGCTGCACCTTGCCCGGGTTGCGATCTCTTCCATCGAATCGCTCGAATACGCTTCGGGACTCGAAAGTACGCACCGATATACGGAATCCCCGATCGTCCGGCAGCGCTTCCCCGAACCGGCGCTGCCGGAGCTCGGCAAAGTCTTCGAGCAACCGGGCGGCGAATTGCCGCTGGGGGAGAGTGGAGGCCATTGCCAGATCGCCACGCCGTCCCGCCTCGGCCAGGGTGGAGTCCGCTCGGCCGATGGAATCGCGCAAGGCGCTGTAGCGAGCGGTGAGCGCGAGAGTGGAGTCGCGCCACGCCGTCACACTCTGGGCCGGCACCCGATGCGCGGTGCCGAGGAGCAACGCCGCGATCGCGGCGCAGGCGCGAGCCCTAGACATCGATCAACATCCAGCGCCCGCCGAGCGCCGCAAACGGCCCCGGCCACGTCGCCAGCCCGGTTACCAAAGACCAGAGGATGTTGGTCTTCGGGTAGAGCATGACCACGCCGAGATGCACCGCGACTAGAAGGGCGAGGAACCGGACGCCGATGCCGAGGGCGCGGCTCGAGGATGCGGCGATCGCGAACGCAAAGCCGAAGAGAACGATCAGCGCGAGCGCAAACTTCGCGGCGAGGGCGTGTGGAAAGATCCGGAGCCCGGCGGGAAGATCGAGGGTCTCGCTCGCGATGACGCTCCCCAGCCAGACCGCCGCCACGATCGGCAGGGCAAGGGTCAGGCCGGCGAGGTAGCGCAATAGCACGTAGCGCCAGCGCGGAATCGGCAGCGTTAGGGCATAGATATGATGGCCGCGGCGGTCCGAGGACCAGATGCCGGCCGCGAGCGCCACGCCGGCAAGAGCCGCGAGGGCCGGATAGAGGAGCCCCCAGAGCTGGAGCTCGGTGAGGAAGTTGGGCAGGTTGGTGAGCCCCCCCTTCCATCCGGTTCGCACCGACGCGAGCGGCAGCAGGAGGCCCGCCACGGTGAGCGCCGCCACGATGTGCCAGACCGCCCGCCACTGCAATCGGATCATCGCTTTCAGCACGGTTATCCCTCCCGCGCCCGGAAGGCGCGCAACAGCTCGACGAATCCGTCCTCGAGATCGAGGTCGGCCACTTCCCGCACCGCGACGCCCGGCCGGTCGAACCAAGAACTCATGTCGCCGCGCCACCCGCGGACGACCCACGTTTCGGTCGACCCGGAATCTCTCTCGCGGGCGAGCAGCGTAAACGGGGCGCCGGCCGGCTCCATCGGGCCGAGCGACGAGAGCCGGATCCGCTTGTTGCCATTTCGGAACTCCTCCATCGGCAGCTCGACCACGAGGCGGCCACGGTCCATCACGCCGATCCAGTCGCAAAAGCGCTCCAGCTCATGTACCAGATGGCTCGAGACGAAGACGGTGGCGCCGTGGGTCGACACGTAGTCGAGGAGCGCCGAGAGGACGTCGCGCCGCACCACCGGATCGAGGCCGTCCATCGGCTCGTCGAGCACCAAGAGGTCGGGTTTCTGAGCCGTGGCCAGGAGGAGCATGAGCTTGGCAATCTCTCCTTTGGAAAGGCCGGAAATCTTCTGGTGGGGCAGGAGCCGGAACTCTTCCATCAACTGCAACGCCCAGGCGCGGTCCCAGCTCGGATAGAATGCGCCGTGAAAGTCGAGCGCCTCGGCCACCGACAGATAGCGATGCAGGTGGGGGCGGTCGGGAACGACGCCGGTCCGGGCGAGCGCCGCCGGCAATCCGTCCGGCACCGGCTGGCCCAGCAGCCGGATGGTGCCGGCCTTTGGGTGGAGCATGCCGAGGATGAGGCGAATGGTGGTCGTTTTGCCGCAGCCGTTAGGGCCGAGGAATCCGTAGAGCGCGCCGGTCGGCACCTTGAGCGACAGGTTGTCGATGCCGAAGTCTCGGCTGGCGGCGTAGCTGAGCCCCGCGGTCTCGATGGCCAAGCTCATGGCGATCCTCCTTCCAGTTCGTGTCGAAGCGCGCCGCGCAATTCCTGCTGCGTCAGGCCGAGCCGGGCCGCATCCGCCAGGAGGAGCCGGATCAGCCGCCGCGCCTGCGCCGCGCGCTCTCGGCTCTTGGCCTCATTCTGCACCGCTTTCACGAAGCTCCCCGCCCCCTGGCGCATCTCGACGAACCCCTCGTCTTCGAGGGCCCGATAGGCCTGCACGACGGTCGCGGGGTTGATCCGGAGCTTGCCGGCCAGCTGCCGCACCGACGGGAGCGCCTCTCCCGCCCGCAGCTCCCCGGTCGCCACGGCGGTCTTCAGCCGGACGGCGATCTGCTCGTAGAGCGGTACCGCGCTCTTAGGATCGAGATCCGCGAACATGCACCCCGCATGAGTGTATCACTGTACCGACACAGTAGTAATTTGCCGAACGCTTGTCAAGAGATAACTTTCGCACCATGAGCCTCCCTCGCGCCGACGCGCTGACCCAATTGCGGGCGTGGTGGAACCGCGCCGGGCCCGGCGCGCTGACGGCCGCCTGCGCCGTTCTCGCCGTTCTGGCCTTGCTCAAGCTCGGGACCGAGTTCTACCGGCTCCTCCTGGACGCGGGACCGACCGGCGCGATCGACCTGATTTTTCGGTTCGAGGAGACTCACCGATGGTTCAGCGGGCAGCCGGTCTACACCGAGCTGCACCGGATCACCTATCCGCCCGCGGCCTATCCGTTCCTCTGGCCGATTCTGGGCTGGCTCGCTCTCCCGCCGGCACGATGGCTCTTCGGACTCACCGCCGTCCTGATGCTTGCGTGGCTGGCGCGGCTATTGGTCAAGGCGAGCGGCGCATCGACCCGGACGGAGCGGCTCCTTGTCGTGCTCGTGGTGCTCTCGCTCAATTCAGTCGGAGTGGCGATCGGCAACGGACAGCTTGTCCTCCACCTCTTGCCGCCGACCCTGACCGCGTTGTTCCTGCTTCACGATTCGAGGGTCGGTTGGGGCCGGGATTGGTCGATCGCGGGACTGCTGCTCGTGGCCCTCGTCAAGCCGACCTTGACCCTCCCGTTCGTCTGGATGGCGTTCCTTTCCTCACGCCGCTTTCGGCCCTTCCTGCTCACCGGGGTGCTCTACGCCGTCGTCACGCTCTTCGCGTCGCGATTTCAGCATGACGCTCCCATGAATCTGATTCGGCAATGGCTGGCGCAGAGCGCCGAGTATCTTGACGGAGGGTACGGCGACATTCAGAGTGGATTGCTGTCGTTGGGTAAGCCCGCTTGGGTGCAGCCGGCCGCCTTACTCGTGCTGCTGGCGGCGGGGCTGTGGGCCTATCGGTACCGGAGCGCCGGCCTCTGGATTCAGATCGGGTTCGGCGCCCTGGTGGCAAGGATGTGGACCTATCACCGGGTCTACGACGACGCGCTGATCCTCCTCCCTCTGGTGGCGCTCTTCCGCATGGCGAAGGAGGGACGGCCGAAGGGCGCCGACGTGATTGCGGCTCTGCTCTTTGCCCTCGGTGTGGTGGCGATGCTCGCGCCGGCTCGGCTCGAGACGGCGCCGCCTCCGCTCTCCTGGCTCTTCGTGTGGGGCCACGTGGCGGTGTGGCTCGCGATGCTGGCTTACTTCTGGTGGGCGGCTCGCGCCCCTACAATCCAACGATCGTGAGCAGGTCTCCGGGCGTTTCAAGCCAGTAGTCGGGAGCGGTCGCCGCGAGGTGCGCCCGATCGAACGGACCCCAAAGCGCCGCGGCGGTCAGGACCCGGGCCGCGCGGCCCGACTCCATGTCATGGGTGCTGTCTCCTACATATATGGCCTCTTCAGCCGTTTGCCCCAGGCGCCGAAGCGCCAGCTCGATCGGCTCGGGGTGCGGCTTCGGATTCTGCACGTCCTCGGCGCCGATCACGAGTTCCATCGCCTCTTCGAGTCCGACCACCCGAAGGCCCCTCCGCGCCCCGGGGGAGTTCTTGCTGGTGACGAGGCCGGTTCGAAGCCCGGCGCTCTTCACCTTCCGGACCATCTCCACCACGCCGGGATAGGCGGTCACTCGGCTGTCGTGGTGGGCCAGATTGTACTCGCGATAGGTGGCGATCATCGCCTCGAGGCGCGGAGGGTCGTCAGCCCAGGGCCGGAACTGTACGCGGAGCGGGGTGCCGAGCCCCGCCAACCAGTAGTCGTCGCTCTTGGCGTCGAGTCCGTGGGTCGCGAGGGTGTGATGGTAGCTATCGAGGATGAGGCGGACGGAATCGATGATCGTGCCGTCGAGATCGAACAACACCGTGGTGATCCGAGTCATGCCGGGAAGCTAGCCGAACCACTCCCTTGGCTCCACCACGAGGATCCCGATCAGTGAGATCCGTTCGATCGGCGCTGGAGGACCCTCCGGGGGGAGCCCGGTCAGGGCCCGCGGCAACTCCCGGTCGGAGAGGCCGCACCAGCGGACGATCTCCCACTCCTCTCCCGCCGTGTGCCCTCGCTTCAGGAAGGCGAGTCCCCTCCCCAAGAGCTCGAGTCGTTGCCGATCCCGCGCTCTGGCGGCTAGGCCGGCGAGCCGAAGGATCCGACGAATCGTCTGCCGAACCGCCGGCGTCCTCGCGGTTGACTCGATGGCGCCACCCGAGACACTCCGAAGCGCCGTTCGGGCCGGCGCGGCAAGGGCCCTCAGCAACTCCCTCACCCGTTGACGCGATGGGGGCGCGGCACCCCGCGCGCCCCGCGCGACGGCGAGCACCTCCGCGACCACCTCGGGTGCGTCGCTCCAGCCCGCCGGGGTTTTGGCGAGGACCGTTGCCACCGTGGTACCATCGGAGGTCGTGATCCGAAATCCCGCCACCGCCGCCGATACTTCTCCCGCCAGGCTCGCCACCCCTTCGGTCCGCCTAACCTCTGCCCACGCCTCCGAGAGGTCGGCGCGGAAGCGCCACGGCGCATTCACCTCCGGGGTGAGTCCCAAGACTCTGGGCAGCCCCCCCTTTGTCTCGACCGCAGCCTCTTTACGAATCTGCTCTTCAAGCAACGCCGGCAGCCGAAACCGGACGATCTCCACCTCTCGGTGACGGGAGCCGAGCCGGAGGGCCCGCCCGCTCCGTTGCTCGAGCCGGGTAGCGGTCCAGGGCAGATCGTAGTGAACCACCCGCTCGACGCGCGGAAGGTCGAGCCCTTCCGACGCCACATCGGTGGCCACCAAGACGGTCGGGCGGTGATGCACAAGGTCGGTAGGCAGTGGTTTGGTCCGGAACCAGTCGAGCACCCTTTCCCGGCTCAGGCGCCCCCCGTCCAGCCCCGCCGCGGAGCCGGTGCACCAGGCCACGCCGCGCCGGTCGAGCCGGTCGCGAATGTGGCGCACGGTGGCGGTGGCGGTCGTGAAGATGAGAGTGGGTCTGTCGTCGGCAAGGAGGCGCCGGAGCGCCGTGAGTTTTGCGTTGGGTGCATCGGTCCAGCGCCGAAGCAGTATGCCGCAGGAGTCGAGTGCGGCCAGATCTTGAACGGCCAAATCGGAGAAGGAGCCGCCATCGCCGATAAGCGCCCAGAAGACGAGCTGTTCGTCGCAAGGGCCGACGGCGCCGCGAATCGCCTGACGGGATGGGGAGCACCCCGCCGCCCGCGCCTCCCGAGCATGGAGGAGGAGCGCGCGGTAGCGGGCAATCATCTCCTGGAGCGCGGGCGGGCTCGAGCCGAGCGCCTGGAGAAAGCTCATGCGCGCGAGCGCCGCTATGCCGGCGTCGGACGAAAAGGTGAGCGAGGCGATAGCTTCCTGCAGCGCCGCAAACGGAGAACTCGCCGATTCATCGGCGCGTATCTCGACCGTGCGCCGAGCGGGCACCTTCGCCGCTCGATCCTCACCGGTAACGATGAGGTGCGCCAGCGCCGCCGTGTGGCCATCGAGTTCGTCGCTCCGCAGCGAAGCGAGGCCATTCGCCGCCAGAGCGCTATGGCGAACGAAGAGGAGGAGTTGGTGCGCCAGGTCCGACAGGTGATTGACGGCGGGCGTTGCGGTGAGCAAGAGGCCGCGCCGTCCTGTGCACCAGGGCGCCAGCATCCGATAGCGCTGGGTAGCCGGATTCCTGAACCGATGGCTCTCGTCGACGATTACCGGCCCGCGCCGTTCGGCCGGTAGGCGTCCGCGGCTCACTGTTTCGTGCGAATGGGCGCAAATGGGGAGACCGACGAGGCTCGCGGCCTCGCGCCATTGCGGGAGCACGACTGCGGGCGCCAAGACCGAAATGATCCTTCCCGGCGCAAGAGCGGCGGCCACGGCGAGCGCGATGAAGGTCTTGCCGCTGCCGACGGGATCGGCGAGGATCGCCCCGTCGAACCGGCGAATCGCGGCCAAGGCTCTCCGGAACGAGAGCCGCTGGTCGGATCGGAGCCATGCCGGCGGATCATCCTCCGCCTCGGCCGGAAGCATCGCCGCGGCGAGCGCGGCCGCGACTTCCTCCGCCGGCGCCACCGGCCCCGGACGGAGCCACGAGGCGAGCGGTTCGCGGGTCTGGATGAGCGACTCCGCGACGAGGCGCGGCGCATTCGCGAGCCAGTCCGGCCAGGGCGAGCTGCTCCTCCCGGCCAAGCGAAAGAAGGGAAGCGGTTCGGGCATCGAGTTCCTCCTGCGGCATCTCGGCGACTCGCTCGCCGCGCTCGGCAAACCTGAACGGCTCCCCCAGAACACCGGCGGGGCAGGGGAGGGAGCCGACGATCCGCGCGTTGAACCTCGCGTACCCGCCTGACGCCGAGTCCGCGCCGGCCACCGCCAAGGCGCGACACCAGGTCGTGTTGAGCCACGCGGTGAGCCGTTGCGCCGTGGCGGCATCGCGTGCTGCGATCAGGTAGCAGCTGTTGAGAGGGATCTCGGCGAGCCCTGCCTCGCCAAGAAGGGCGACCGCCTCCAGCCGGCGGGAGACATCGGCCCACACGACTCGATAGAGCGCCGATGCCGGCCCGGTGCGGAAGAGGGTCCACGGCGGCCCGCGCTTCGAGTCCGCTCGACGTCCGAGGTCCGCGGCATGCCGCGCCAGGTACGCCGCGGCCAGCGGCGGCAGCCGCGAGAGAGGCCGGCCCGCCCGATCGCAGGGCCAGAGCAGCCGGCAGGTGGGCCGAGTCCGAAAGGCGCCGATATCCCGCCCGCGAAGGGCCCACCGCATCATTTCCGGTTCCAGTGGCGGCGGATCGAGAAAGACCCGGTTGAGACCGGTCTTCACGCCGAGCTGGCAGGTGAATCGCTCGGCCAGGGTGGGGCAGGCGTGCCGAAGCCGCTGGATGACGGTGCGCACTCCGTCGGAAACGAGCGGCCACCCCTGTGCGGTGAGCGCCGATGGTGGGACGGCCGGCGCTGCGGGGCCGAGCCGA
>JABFSM010000185.1 GCA_013140635.1 Gemmatimonadales bacterium | reverse complement strand
CCGGGCGATCGAGCTGACGACGGCGCTCGACGACTCCGCGCTGGCCGCCACCCCGACTCTTGCGCCACTCCTTGCCATGGAGGGCGACACATCCGCCGGCCACCGCGCGTCGGTACGCCAAGCGGCTGAAGGGGTAACGGCGCAGGAGGGCCTCCTCAAAGTGGCCGCGTCGCAGCACTACCCCGCGGTGTCGCTCAGTTCGGCGTATGGCCGGGTGGCCTATCCAGGTTCCGGTCTCCCTGGCTGGAACGACTTCTTGACCAATTGGAGCGTCTCGGTCGGGCTGCAGGTGCCGCTCTTCACCGGCGGACGGATTGCCGGGGACAAGCTCGTGGCGCGAGCCGGCCTCGAAGAGGCCCGGCTCCGGCTTCGACAGACCGCGGAGGCGGCGCAACTCGATGCCCGGAGCTCGCTCGAGCGCCTGGCTGGCGCCAGAGAGACTCTCCGCGCCAGCGACGGCACCGCCGCGCAGGCCCAGCGGGCCTACGAGATCGCGGAGATCCGTTTTCGCGAAGGGATCTCCACGCACACCGAGCTTCTCGACGCGCGCCTAGCGCTCGAACAGTCCCGGGCGGGCCGGGCGCAGGCGGCGCGGGATGCCCAGGTGGCGCGGGTACGGTTGGCTCTCCTTCCGCACCTCCCGCTCACCCGCGGCGGCGCTTCTTCCATAGGAACCGGAATTCCATGACCGCTGCTCGCATCGCCCTCCCGCTCTCCCTCGTGGCGCTGGCCGGACTGGCCTATGGCTGCACGGGCCGATCGGAGACCGCCGTGGCGGAAACGCCGACGGTGGCGCTCTCGCCCGACAATATCGCGGTCGTGAGCTCCCGGCTCCTTTCGACCGGCCCATCGCTCTCCGGGTCGCTGACCGCGGCCCGGCAAGCGACCCTCCGTGCGGAAGTGGCCGGAATCGTGACCCAGATTTCCGTCGAGCAGGGCCAGGCGGTGAACGCCGGCCAGATGCTGGTCCGTCTCGACGATTCGGCCATTCGCGACGCCGTTCTCTCCGCGCAGTCGGCGCTGCGCACTGCCACCGAAGCCGCGGCGGTGGCCAAGCGAAACTCGGAGCGCTCCGCGCGGTTGGCGGAGGCCGGGGCCCTCGCCGAGCGGGATCTCGAGCAGGCGCGCTGGACGGTCATGAACGCGGAGGCCGGCCAGGCCGATGCGAGCGCGCGGCTGGCGAACGCGCAGAAACAACTCGAGAAGACCGCCATCCGCGCACCGTTCAGTGGCATCGTGAGCGAGCGGCAGGTGAACGCGGGTGACGTTATGCAGATCGGCAACGCCGCGGTGTCCCTCGTCGATCCGGGGAGCCTGCGCCTCGAGGCCACCGTCCCGGTGAGCGCCCTCCGCGTTCTCAAGCTGGGAACGCCGGTGGACTTTCAAGTGACGGGCTACGAAGGCAAGTCATTCGCCGGGCGGGTCGAGCGGATCAACCCCGCCGTCGACCCCGCCACTCGGCAGGTCCGCGTCTTCGTGACCATTCCGAACGTCGGCGGACGCCTGGTGGTGGGGCTCTTTGCGGAGGGCCGGGTGGCGACCGAACAGAAGAACGGGCTGGCGGTGCCGCTCTCCGCGCTCGACCTCAAGACTCCGACGCCATCGATCCGGCGAATCCGCGGGGGGAAGGTCGAGCTCATAGCCGTCGAACTCGGGCTGCAAGATGATATCGCCCAGCTCATCGAGATTACCGCCGGTCTCGCCGTCGGCGACACCGTGCTGGTCGGCCCTTCCGCGGGGATTGCGGCGGGAACTCCCGTGCGGCTCATCAAGGAGTAGCGGCCGATGCTCATTTCCGATGGCGCCATCAAGCGTCCGGTCATCACCGTGGTCGCGATGGTGGCGCTGGTCATCTTTGGGCTCTTCTCGCTGCTCACGCTCAAGACCGACGAGTACCCCGACGTGGCGCCGCCCTATGTAAGCGTGGGCGTCCCCTATCCCGGCGCCTCGCCGGAGACGGTGGAGAAGGAAGTCCTCGACCCGATCGAAGAGGCGATCTCGTCGATCACCGGGGTCAAGAAGGTGACCGGCAACGCGATGGACGGCTTTGCCAACATCCTCATCGAATTCCAGTTCACCAAGCCTCTCCCCGAGGCGACGCAGGACATTCGCGACGCGATCTCCAGTATTCGAAACGAACTGCCGCTCGAGATGAAAGAGCCGATCATCCGGAAGCTGAACGACACCGACCGGCCGATCTTCTCCTTCGCGCTCTCATCGACCGAGCTCGGCCCGCGCGAGCTCACTCGGGTGGCCGATCCGTCGATTACCCGGGAACTGCGGTCGATTCCCGGCGTGGCGGAGGTCACGATATCGGGCAAGCAGGTGCGGGAGCTCACCATCGAGCTCATGCCGGAGGCCCTCCAGGCCGCCGGAGTGAGTGTGGCCGAAGTGGTTCAGGCCCTCAGCCTTCAGAACCTTGCCGCACCGGTCGGGCGGCTCGAAGGGGTCCTCGACGAGCGCTCGATCCGGCTCAAGGGGCGGATGGAGAATCCCGCCGAATTCGCGCAACTCGTCGTGTCCGACCGCAATGGGAAGCTGATCCGCCTCGGCGATCTGGCCAATGTCCGCGACGGTTCCGAAGAGCCGAGGACGATGGCCCTCTTCAACGGCCGTCAGGCGGTCGGCATCGATATCAAGAAGGCCAAAGGATACAGTACCGCCGAGGTGAGCGAGGCGATCCTGGCCCGGCTCGGGCGGGTAAAGCACAGCCTGCCCGCGAACGTGCGCCTCGACATCATCAAGGATGCCGCCATTCGGGTGGCCCATTCGGTGCGCAACGTCCAGGAGACCCTCTTCGAGGGGGCCCTTCTGACGGTGCTCGTGGTATTTCTTTTCCTCAATTCCTGGCGGTCGACCGTCATCACCGGCCTGGCGCTGCCGGTGTCGGTGCTAGCGGCATTCATTGCGGTCTGGATCTTCGGCTTCACGCTCAACACGATGTCGTTGCTTGGGCTCTCGCTGGCGATCGGGATCCTGATCGACGATGCGATCGTGGTCCGCGAAAACATCGTGCGGCACGTGGAGATGGGCAAAGACCACATCACCGCGGCGCACGAAGGGACCGACGAGATCGGCGTGGCGGTGACCGCCACAACGCTGTCGATCCTGGCGGTGTTCGTGCCGATCGCCTTCCTGCCCGGACTGTCGGGGCAATGGTTCAAGCCGTTCGGGCTCACCATGGCGTGCGCGGTGGCGGTCTCCCTGCTCGTCTCGTTCTCGCTCGATCCGATGCTCTCGGCCTATTGGCCCGACCCGCACCGGGCGGAAGACAAGAAGGGGTGGATCACCCGCAAACTTGACCGCTTCAACGACGGGTTCAAGCGGTTGGCCGAGCGATACAAGCGGGTGATCGCTTGGGCCCTCGATCACCGCATGGCCGTCGCGGCGCTCTCGGCCGGCACCTTTTTCTTTGCCTTGGCCATGCCCGCGCTCCGCTTGGTGGGCGTGAGCTTCGTGCCGATCGACGACCGGTCGGAAATGACGATCCAGGTGGAAACGCCGCCAAGCTCGAACCTGGAGTACACCCGGCGTAAGGCGGAGGAAATCGACAAACTCCTCCGGGCCCATCCTGAGGTCCAGTACACCTACGCCACGCTCGGCGCCTCGACGACCGGCGCCGTGGATCAGGGGAACATCTACGTGAGGATGACCCCGAAGCATGAGCGGAAGATCTCGGCCGAGGCCTTCGCCGGCACCTTCCGGCGGGAGGTCGGCGGAGTGGCGGGTGCCAAAGTCGCCGTCTTCACCAGCGATATCGGTGGGGGGCGGAAGCAGTTGCAGCTCGAGGTGCGGGGCGACAATCTCGCCACCCTCGCCACCATCGCCGACCGGGTGCAGGCCGAGGTGGCCAAAGTGCCCGGCGCGGTGGACATCGCGCTCTCCTCGAAGGGCCAGAAGCCTGAAGTGAGCGTCGAACTCAACCGCGGGCTCGCGGGAAGTCTCGGAGTGACGGTGGCCCAGGTGGCCCAGTCGCTCCGTCCCGCCTTTGCCGGGATCGACGCCGGCGACTGGCTCGACCCGAGCGGCCAGACCCGGGACGTCGTGGTTCGGTTCAGCCCCGAGGCTCGGCGGCGGCTCACCGACCTCCGCGAGCTGCCCCTAACGATTCGCGGTGGCGCCAACGGCGCGCCGACAACCGTCCCCTTGGGACAGGTCGCCACGATCAGCCAGGGAGTCGGTCCGGCGGTCATCGATCACCTGAACCGCGATCTGGTGGTGATCGTCGGGTGGAATGCCTCCGGCCGTTCGACCGGCGAGGTGATGGCCGACGTCCTCCGCCGCACCGACGCCATCGCGCTGCCGCAGGGCGTCTCGATCACCCAAGGCGGCGACGCGGAGTCCCAGAACGAGGTATTCGGCAACATCTTCTTCGCGCTGGGCATCGCCCTCCTCTTTATGTACTTGATCCTGGCCATTCAGTTCGGGTCGTTCATCGATCCGCTGGCCATCATGATGTCGCTTCCGCTCTCGTTGATCGGGGTGATGCTCGCCTTGGCGGTGACCGGCACCTCGATCAATATCATGAGCCTGATCGGCGTGATCCTGCTGATGGGCATCGTGGCAAAGAACGCCATCCTCCTGATCGATTTTGCCAAGTGGGCCAGGGAGAAAGACGGCCTCGCCCTTCGCGAGGCGCTCATCGAGGCCGGCGCGATCCGGCTCCGCCCGATTCTCATGACTACCTTTGCGCTCATCGCGGGGATGCTCCCGGTGGCGCTCGGGACGGGGGAAGGGGCCCAATTCCGGAGCCCGCTCGGCATCGCGGTCATCGGCGGGGTCATCACCTCCACCTTCCTGACCCTGGTGGCGATCCCGACCTTCTACGAGATTCTGGACGAGACCCGCGAGAAGGTGATGCGCGTCGCGGGGCGTTTCTTCAAGGGCCGCCGGCCGAGCGCGGCTCACCCGACCATTTCCGAGGAACCCCGATGACCGGCATTCCGAGGCCCGCGCCGCGCGGACAGCGAATCAAGGATGCTCCCGACCACCACGACGCGGAGCTCCTCCTCCGGCTCTACGATCTTCGCCGCGAGCCGACGATGCGTGACGCGCGCCGGTACATGGCCGGCGAATTCTGGCCGACGAGTGCCGCCGATGCGCTGGCCCTCACCAAGACCGATCATCCCCACAATCCCGCCTTCCGGCAGTTCACCAGCTATTGGGAAATGGCCTATGGAATGGCGCGGCACGGCATCGTGAACCCCGACTACCTCGTCGAGTACGCCGGGGAGGGGCTCTATGTCTTCGCCAAGGTCCAGCCCTGGCTCACGGAGTTGCGCGAAGGGTGGTCGCCCCGGGCCTTTCGCAATATCGAATGGATCGCGACCGAATGCGCCGAGGGGCGGGCGATCTTCGCGCAGTTCCGGCAGCGAGTGGAAAAGGCGATGGCCGCCCGGAAGGGGAGTTGATGCCGCCTCTCGAAGAGAAGCCCAAGAAGAAACGGATCACCTTCTCCGCGGCCTGGCGGGAATCGCGCGAGCTCATCTGGAGGTATCGCGGACGGCTGGCGATCGGATTCCTGATCATGATCGTGAACCGGCTGGCGGGGCTCGTCCTACCGGCCAGCACGAAATACCTCATCGACGACGTCATCACCAGCGGTAACCGGAGCCTCCTCACCCCGCTGGCCGGCGCCGTCATCCTGGCCACATTGATCCAGGCGGCGAGCTCGTTTGCGCTGATGCGGATTCTCGGTGTCGCCGCCCAACGGGCCATCACCGATCTGCGCCGGGAAATCGAGGAGCACGTCATTCGGTTGCCGGTCCGCTACTTCGATTCGACCCAGACCGGCGTCCTCCTGTCTCGCGTTATGAACGACGCCGACGGCATTCGCAATCTGATCGGGACCGGCCTGGTGCAGCTGATCGGCGGCTTCATAACCGCCGGCATCGCCGTGGGCGTCCTCTTCTATCTCAATTGGCGCCTGACCGCCGGGACCCTCGTGGCGCTGCTCGTCTTTGCCGGGGGCATGGCGATCGCCTTCACCAAGCTCCGCCCGATCTTCCGGGAGCGGAGCAAGCTGATCGCCGCGGTGAGCGGGCGCCTGACCGAGTCGTTCGGCGGCATCCGGATCGTCAAGTCGTACGTGGCCGAGCGGCGGGAGGACTACGTCTTTACGAAGGGGGCCCACTCGCTCTTCCGGAATGTGGCGTCGTCGATGACCGGCATCGGCGCGGTCACCGCGCTATCGAGTGTCGTGATCGGCGCGATCGGCGCGGTCATGATGTGGGTGGGGGGCAACGACATCATCGCCGGCCGCATGACCCTCGGCGACTTCATCATGTACGTGTTCTTCACCGGCCTGATGGCGGCGCCGATGATTCACATCGCCTCGATCGGCACCCAGATCACCGAGGCGTTTGCGGGGCTCGACCGAATCCGCGAAATCCGGTCGATGGCCACCGAGGATGACGAAGACGCCACCCGGCTTCCGGTCGCCGAGGTCGCCGGCCAGGTCGCCTTCGACGACGTGTCCTTCGAATACAACGAAGGGGTGCCGGTCCTCAAGCAGGTTTCGTTTACCGCACCGGCCGGATCGACGACGGCGCTGGTCGGCTCGAGCGGCTCGGGCAAGAGCACCCTGATGAGCCTGGTGATGGCGTTCAACCGCCCCACGCAGGGCCGCGTGCTGCTCGACGGCCGGGACCTGGCCACCCTCCGGCTGCGCGACTATCGCAGCCGGCTCGGCATCGTGCTGCAGGACAATTTTCTTTTCGACGGCACCGCGGCGTCGAATATCCGCTTCAGCCGGCCCGATGCGACGATGGAGGACGTGAGGCGGGTGAGCAAGATTGCCCACTGCGACGAATTCATCGAGGGGTTCCCCGACAAATACGAGACGATCGTCGGCGAGCGAGGGGTGCGGCTGAGCGGAGGACAGCGGCAGCGGGTGGCCATTGCGCGGGCCATTCTCGCCAACCCCTCGGTGCTCCTGCTGGACGAGGCGACCTCGAGCCTCGATAGCGAGAGCGAAGCGCTGATCCAGGATGGGCTCCGCGCGCTGCGTGCCGGCCGAACCACTTTCGTGATTGCCCATCGGCTCTCGACCATCATAAGCGCCGATCAGATCCTGGTGCTCGAAGGGGGACAGATCGTGGAGCGCGGCACGCACGACGAGCTCTTGGCGCTGGGCGGGCGCTACAAGCAGCTCTACGACAAGCAGTTCAAACTGGAGCGCGATCGCTTCATCAACCCCGGGGAGGATTTCACCCCCGAGCCGGAGCGGCCCGCCGAGGCCGTGCAGGGGGGCGGGGGGCCGCGGCGGGATTGATGGCGCCTATGCCGGAACCCCCCGCATCGGCAGCGTCCGCAGCCGGTGCTTGGTCAGCGCGAAGACCGCGTTGGCCACCGCGGGGGCGATCGGCGGGGTGCCCGGTTCGCCCATGCCGGTCGGCCGTTCCGTGCTCGGCACGATGTGCACCTCCACCACCGGCATCTCTCGCATCCGGAGCAGCGGATAGTCGTGGAAGTTGCTCTGGACGACCCGCCCACGGTCGATGGTGATTTCGCCGTGCAGTGCGGCAGTTAGGCCGTAGACGATCGCGCTCTCCACCTGCGCCTTCACCACGTCGGGATTGACCACCGTGCCGCAGTCGACCGCGGCGACGACCTTGTGCACGCGGATGGTTCGATCGGGGTTGAGCGACACCTCGGCCACCTCGGCGACGTAGCTTCCGAATGAACTGACCACCGCGATGCCGCGGCCCCGCCCCTCGGGAGC
>JABFSM010000051.1 GCA_013140635.1 Gemmatimonadales bacterium | reverse complement strand
GAAGCGATCGCCGGGCATGTGTCGATCGCGGCGGGGCGAGTCTCCCTGCGCGGGGTCAACGTGACGGCGGCCCCGCCGGAGGCGCGCCGGGTGGGATTCGTGTACCAGCACTACCATCTCTTCCCCCACAAGACCGTCCGGGAGAACATCGGCTACGGGCTTAGAACCGGAAGCGCCGCCGACCGGAGCACGCGGGTCGAAGGGCTGGCGGAGCTGCTCGGGCTTTCCCCCTTGCTCGAACGCGGGGTTCACGGCCTGTCCGGCGGAGAGCAGCAGCGGATCGCTCTGGCGCGGGCCCTCGCCCCTAGGCCCACGATCCTCCTCCTGGACGAGCCGTTCGCCGCGGTGGATCCCGCCACGCGGCGGGTCCTCCGGCGGGAGCTCCGCGCCGTTCACGAGCGGGAAGGGATCACCACGCTGCAGGTGACCCATGACTTCGAAGACGCGATGCGGTTAGGCGACGTGGTGGCGGTGCTGGCCGGAGGGCGGATCGCGCAGTCGGGGGCGCCGGAGCAGGTCTTTCGGTTCCCGAACTCCGCCTTCGTGGCCGAATTCATCGGGACCGGGACGGTGCTGAAGGGCCGGGTCGAACGGGCCGATCCCGCCCAACTCGGCGGCGGGAAATTCGCGGCGCGGTTCCATGCCGGCGCCCTGACGCTCGAAGTGGCGGCGGAGCGGGAGGGCGAGACCTATGCGGTGCTCCGTCCCGCCGATCTCATGCTCAGCCGGACCGCCTCCCCCGAGCCGGCTCCGCGCAACCGCTTTGCCGCCCACGTCGTGCGGGTGGAACGGGGGGCGGCGGTGGCCAACGTCCATGTCGAGGTCATGGGCCACGCGCTGGTGGCGCTGGTGATGTCGGCCACGGCGGAGGAGCTGCACCTAACGCCAGGCGACCCCGTCGTGGTGTCCATCAAGGCGACCGCGATACACCTGATCTGACCGGGCTACTCCCGCTCCCGGCCCGGCCGCCGGACCAGCCGCGCCGGCCGGATCGTCCGCTCGCCGAGCTTGGCGTTGATCCGGTCGACCGCGGTCGCGAGACGGCGGTCCTTCGGCGTTTCCCTTTCCCGCGTGTCGGCCGGGAGGAGGGTGAATTGCGGCTTCCCTTCGCTCGCGGTCAGCGCGGAGAACGACACGCCGACGAGCCGCGCCGCCACCCGGCGGCGGGCCCGGAGGGCGCGGAGCATCTCCCGGGCCGCGCCGAAAATGGCCCGGTCAGTGCGGAGCGGCTCCGGCTGGCTCCGGCTCAACTGCCGAGTCTTGAAGTCGTGATCGCGGAGTTTGACGGTTATGCACCCCGCCGCGAGCCCCTCGGCGCGCAGGTCGCGCCCGAGCGCCGTGACCAGGCGAAGGAGCTCGGCCTCGAGCGCGTCGTCGGAGGCGATGTCCTTCGCAAAGGTCTCTTCGTGGCTCATCGACTTCGCCTCCCCCACCGGATCGACCTCATCGGAGCCCTGGCCGCGAATGCGCCGGTAGAGCCATTGGCCGGTGCGCGGCCCGAGCCAGCGCTCGAACGCGCCGCACTCGATCCGGAGCGCCTCGGGCACCCGGATGAGCCCATAACGTCGCAGCGCCGCCTGGAGCCTTGGCCCGACGCCGGGAATCTCCGCCAAGGCATGGTCGGCCAGAAAGGCGCCCTCCTGACCGGGAGGGACGATGAGCACGCCGGGTGCCTCGGGATTGTTGCGCGGTTTGGCCCGTTCGGCGGCCAGCTTGGCCACCAGCCGATTGGTGCCCCCGCCGATCGAGAGGGTAAGCCCGGCCCGTGCATGGACGTCGGCCCGGAGCCGGCCGGCGGTCTGCGCGAGCGCTTCGTCCTTATAAAGCCGCTCCGTGCCGGTCAGGTCGAGGTAGAACTCGTCGACGCTGGCCGGTTCGACCAGCGGGGTCCATTCGTCGAGCACCGCCCGGATTTCCCGATGCTTCACCCCGCACGCTTTCCGGGGCACCGGCACGAAAGTGGCCTTGGGACAAAGCCGCTCGGCGCGGGAGATCGGCATCCCGGCCCTGAGCCCGTACGCCCGCGCCTCATAGGAGGCGGAACAGACCACTCCCCGCCCGCCCGGGCGTCCGCCAACAACCAGGAGCCGCGCCTTTCCCGCCACTTCGGGGTCGGCGAGGCGCGCCACGGCCACGAACATCTGGTCGCAGTCGGCCAGGAGAATGCGGCGGGCACCGGCGGGAGGCTGACCCATGCCGCAGTCTAACCTCGCGACCGGCGCCGCGGACGGAGGGTTGTGCCCCGGCCGGCCGGGGTGTATTCTCAGTTCACGAGTACTCTGAAAAGCAGAGTGAATACCATGACCGAGCCGGTTTCCGTCCGTGAAGATCTCCAGTTCATCCGCCGCGCCGTTGAACGCACCGCGCCGCCGGACGTGGCCGGCATCTATTTCCTCTGGGCCCTGCTCGTGGGCCTCGGGCTCATCCTGGCCGATCTTGCCCCCGGCGCCGCCCCCTGGTACTGGCTGGCGGCGGCCCCGCTCGGCACCGTCGCCAGCGCCGCCCTGGGCATCCGCTCCGCGCGGCACAGCGGTTATGACGACCGCGCCTTTGGCCTTCGGCATGTGGCGCACTGGGGCGTTCTCATGCTCGTCCTCGGGCTGGGAGCGGTGGGGGTGGCGCGGCATGTCGTCAGCGGTGAGGTCTTTGCCCTCTACGCCCTCTTGATGGTCTCGGGAGCCTGGCTCATGGCCGGCATCCATTTCGAGCGGCGCCTCTTGCTTCTGGGGGGAATTCTCGCCGGCGTCTTCCTGCTCCAGATCTTCCAGGTCCCTCGGGCGGGACTCGTCGGCGGCGCGCTCTTCGCGGGGGCAGCGCTGGTCCTCGGCCTTCGGGCAGGGCGGGTGGCCCGCGCCGCCAAGTGACCGAGCGGCGCGGGTCCGAAGCCCAGGGAGAATGGCCCGGCGTTACGGACTTGGATCCGGCGCTCGGGCATCGGTCTCGGCTGGGGATCTGCGTGCTCCTGGCCGGCGCCGAACGGATGACCTTCCGCTTACTACAGGACCGGCTCGACGAGAGCGACGGCGGGTTGGGCGCGCATCTCAAACGGCTGGAAGAGGAGCGGTACGTTACGGCGGCCAAGAAATTCGTGGACCGGAAGCCGGTCACCTGGTACGCGCTCAGCGCCCGCGGCCGCACCGCCTTACGCCGACACCTGGAGGCCTTGGAGCGCCTCCTGAAAGCGACCAACAACCTTACTTGAAGAGCGAACTCATGGCACACCTCCGGAGCGGCATCTGGGGCTTGGCCCTGGCGACCTCATCCGCCGCCGCGCAATCGTCCGGCACCCCAACCGAGCTCAAGCCGGAGGGCGCCGAACACCCCTTCGCCTTCTCGTCGATCGAGGCGGCCATACCGCTTCGCGACGGGCGAATCGTCGTTGCCGACCCGATCGAGCGAACGATCCTCCTGCTCGAGTGGAACCGCCCCGAACCGGCGCGGCTGGGCCGGAGCGGCCAAGGCCCTAACGAGTATGTGGCGCCGCGCGCCCTCTTCCGATGGCTCGGCGACTCCCTCTTCGTTCACGATATCGGCGCCAGCCGCTACCTGATCTTGACTCCCGACGGAACGCCGGCGCGCACCTTCCGGGGGCCGGCCACCGAATCGTTCGGCTATATACCGGTCCGCGCCGTCGACCGGCTCGGCCGGATCTACGCCGAACGGCGTGGCTCCCGGCCGGCCGGCGTCGACATGGAGGCGATTCTTCGCTGGTCTCCCACCGGCGGTGCGATCGATACCGCCGCGCTGATTTCGCGCCCTGTCATTCGCCCGGCGCCGGGAACGGAGAGCCGCCCGGGACAGGTCGTCGCCCGGCCCATGCCATTCCGGGCTCGTGACGAGTGGGTCGTGGCTCCCGAGGGGAGAGTGTCGATCGTTCATGCCGATCCGTTCCATGTCGAAAGTGTGCTCGGCACGGCGCGAACCCGCGGCCCCGACCAACCGTACCGTCCCCGCCCCGTCACCGAAGAGGACAAAGCGGCCTGGAGAGAGCAGCAGGTCAATCAGGGAAGGGCGCGGACCCTCCGCAAACCGGGGGAGAGCGACGCCCGGACCGGTGCGCCCACCACGATCGACATCCGAATCGAGGAGCCGGAGTGGTCGGAGACGATGCCTCCATTCCTGACCGGAGGGGTCGCGATCGCCCCCGACGGCCAGGTCTGGGTAACTCGCGTCGGCTCGCCGAAGGAGCGCACCGTGGCCGTCGATCTCTTCGACGGCAATGGGCGGCCGGTGCGAACGGTTCTCCTTCCGCGCGAAAGCCGGATCGTCGGGTTCGGTGCCGGTGTGGTGCTCGTCGCGAGGACGGACGAGAGCGGGCTGCAGTACTTGCGGAGATTCCGCTACTAGTCCGCCCTACGAGCCCCAAACCGGCGCGTGACCCATCCCGCCAGTTCTTCTCCCACGATGGCGGGGCCAACTGGTGGCTAAGGCGACACCGCGCCGTATTGCAGATTGACCAGGGTGGCCCGGCTCCGCCAGCAGCGGCACACCGTCAGGACGAAGAGGTTGTCGAACTCGGTCCCCGCAATTTCCGCCAAGGTCGGGCCGCCCGCCTCCGCCACGATGAGCGGCGCCGTGTCGGAGTGTCCCACCACCACCACCGTTTCGCCCCGGTGGTCCGCAAAAACCTGAGCGACCACCCCGGCCACATCGGCTTGGGGGTAGATCACCGGCGTCAGGCCCAGCGCCGCGGCGAGGGGCGCCGCGGTCTTCTCGGAGCGGACGGTGTTGGTCCGGTACACCGCCGTCACCCCCGCCTTTTCGGCCAGATGCACCAGCTCTTGCGCCCGCGCAACCCCGGCCGGCGTTAGGTCATCGGCCCCGGTCGCGGGGCGGTCGGCGTGCCGCACCACGAGGAGGGTGGTGGCGGGGCCGCACCGGAGCCACCACCAGAGGCCGAACGGCAGGCAGAGAACAAGCAGAACCAGCATGAACCTCCCGGCATTCTTCACGACCGGTCTCCCTTGGAAGAGGGGTATTCAGCGGCCCCGCGTCTAGCGCCCCGCGCTTTGGGCACCCGGAGGATCACCGACAGGCCGCCAACCGCCCGCTTGCCGCGCGGATCCCACTGCACCAGGTCGATCGGCGGGCTCTCCCCGGGGCTCATTCCGGCGGGCACCCGCAGGGCGAGTCCCACCAGCAGCTGCCCTCGGCCCGGCAGCTCCAGCGGCAGCTCCGACACCTTGCCTTTGGGGAAGCGCCGGCCGAGGCCGCTCTCGAAGGCTTCCCGGGTCATGGGCAGTGCCGCGTCGCCGCCGCAGTCGAGTCGAGCTCTGGCGGAGGCTTCAAGCGTTAGGGCTCCCGCGTCGACGATCCGCCGAGCCGGGCCCTCGAAGAGGTCGCCGTCGTGGAGGATGGCCGCTTCGAGCGCAGCCCACCGCGGCGGCCGGTGGAGACGTAGCACCGCCTTGCGGCGCCGCCAGAGCAGCCGGCGCTCGAGGAGGAAGGGAAAGACGACCCACCGATCCGGCACCGCGTCGACGACGACCATGTTCTTCTGGGCCAGGTTGTTATGCTCCCAGACGTGGAGCCCCGTTCCGGGCGGATCCCCCCGGGTCAGTGCCGCCGCGACCCAGCATACATGGGTGCCCTTGGCCGGGACCTTGGCCCGCGGCCAGCGCGCCTTGACGATCCGGGTCTCCCCGGGGCCGAGGTCGAAGCCTGCCACGGCGGCGGTGGCGGGGAGGAAATCTCCCGGGAAGGTGAATTCGGTGCCGGCCCAAGGCATCGTGTTGAAGACGACAACGAAGTGGCGCGCCGTGGCCGAAGCGCTCCGATTCCGCACCCGGGCGTAGAACCAGTTGTCCTGGCCCTGCTCCGGCGGCTGATGGGTGGTGCCGCCGTCGTCCGCGTTTCGAATCCACAGGTCGGGCGAGTTCCAGAAGGTGCCGGCCCAGTGGTCGCTCCCCGCGTGGCCCGGATCGTCTTTGATCCAGAGATCGGGCGCCGGCGATGGGTCGGGGAACCCATACACGAAACGGTGAAAGGCATCGACCAGCGAAGGGTCGGCGCACCTCGCCACCAGGTGCTCCTCGAGCGCCGTCGTCGGCACCGGGCGTTCGTTTCCGGCCTCGTAGAACGCCCGCATGCCGGCGGTAAGGCCGGGTACTCCCATGAACGCGGCGGCGCCGCGAAAGAACCGTTCGCCGCTGCTGTAGGATGCCGAGGCGGTTCGGCGAACCCATGGATTCAAGGGGTTGAGCTCGACGGCGGCGCCGCTGAAGTCGAACGGCAGGGAGCCGGCCGCCCCATTGTCGTTATAGACGTTCCAGGCCTCGTCCCACCAGGCGTCGGGCTGGCTGGCCGGCTTGAGCCCTCGTCCCCACCAGCTATGAAAGGTCTCGTGCTGCAGCGCTCCCACCCCTGTGGTGATGCCGCCGTCGTATTCCATTCCACCCTGGTGCAGGAAGGCCACGAAGCGATTGCCATGCACGTACGGCCCGGTGGAGGCCTCGTTCGCCACCAGGAAGTTGGCGATGTTCGTGAGCTGGGCACCCAAGTTGGCGGTGCCGGCGGTGAGCTTCCACGCTTCCAGCGCAATCGTGGCTCCCGACAGCGGCAGTACCACGCTCCCGGTCTGCGACACCACCGTGTCCTCGGCGCGGAGCTCCAAGAGCGGCGAGAAGGCGGTGAACCGGGCCGGAAAGGCGATCGACCAGTGATTGGCGCCCAGCACCGTGACGGTGCCGTTGGTGATCGGGACGTGGGCAAGGCCGGTGTTGGTCACCTGCAGATCGAGCGTCAGGTCGTATTGGTCGAAGATGAGATTGGCGGGCACCCACGATTCGAGGTATCGCCCCGGCCCGAGGTCGGTGAATCCGAAGTTGAACGCGAGTCGCGGCCCGGCGGACCACGTCATCCTGGGCTGGTAGCTGCCTAGCGTCGAGGCCTGTGGGGTGCCGAGTGAATAGGTTAGGCGGAGCGAGTGGGCGGAGCCGCCGGTCAGCGGCTGATTCAGGATGCGCAGCTCGGCGTCGGTGCCGCCTCCGAAGTCGTGCAGGGCCGCATCGGCGGGGGTGAGAGGCGCGCCGTCGAGCGATACCGACACGATCGTCTGCCGCAAGTCGAAGATCGGGCATCCACCTCCCGGCCCGACCACGAAGTCGATCGTCGCGTCGCCACTCCCAGACGAGGTGGCCCCGTCGAAGACGAGGGTGGCGGCGATGTGCTGGATGTCGATCGGCACCGCGGCCAGCCCATCCACCGTCTTGCTCGGCGGCGCCAAATCGAAGTTTGTCGGCATGAGCCACCCTCCGTTCCGTCGGCCGGGCGTTACCCGCCCCGCACCGTGATGAGGCGCGCCTCCGCGTGTTCGGCGGCAAAGACCCAGGCGGTGCCGCCCAGCGCCACCAGCGCGCCGACCGGACCGCCTCCGCTCGCATCGACGAGGCGCGCGTCGGCATCCGAGCTCGGGTCGAGAACGAGCAGCTTCCCTGTTTTCGATGCGCCCACCAGCACCCCGCCGGAGCAGACCAGGAAGGGGAGCGGTTCGCCCGGCGCCGGAATGACCGACCCCTTCTCGGCTCCCCAGGTGCCCACCCGCATGAGCAGATCACGCCCACTGACCCAGACCGAGCCGGCACAGACCGTTATAGCGCCCCGGTCGCGCGCCGGCACCCCGAGCTCCACCGTCCGCTCGAAATCGCGCAGGACGGTGCCGTCGCCGGTGGTCCACCAGAGCCGGTCCCCGTCGGCGGCGGCGCGGTCGAGCCCATTCACCGGACGCGGGGTGCCCAGAGCACCGCCCGCCGCGACCCGCCAGGCCTGGCCGCTGGACCGGTCGACCGCCCACACCGCGC
>JABFSM010000015.1 GCA_013140635.1 Gemmatimonadales bacterium | reverse complement strand
CAACCGGGCGCTGGCGGCGCGCGGCGTCGGATGGCGCTACGGCGAACTCGCCGCCGGAAGCGGCGCCACCGACAGCGGCGCCATCCTCGGCCGGCACGAAGTCGCAAGGCGTTATGCGCTGCTCCCGGCCGCCGCGGGGGCGGACGCCCGGACTCGCGGGGTCATGGCCACGGTGGCGGGCGCGCCGTGGGCGGTGCGGTCCGGCGGCACGATTCTGCTCGGCAGCCGGCTCGAACCGGAATGGACCGCGCTGCCGCTCTCGGCGGAATTCGTCCCCTTCGTCGATTTCCTCGCCAACCGCGCCGTGCGGGGTGAGCTCGTCTTTCTCGATACCGCCCCGGGCGATGCGGTCCTTCTGCCCGATGCCGCGACCGGTGTGGCGAACGACGGCCGCACCCGCGCCGTCGAAGGGGGCAGTCCGTTTCGCGGGGGGGAGACCGGGCTCCACTTCATCCTGGCCGGTCGGGATACGATCGGCATAGTCACCGTCAATCCCGATCCTCGCGAGTCGGCCCTTGCCCGGGCCGCGGACGCCGATCTGGCCCGGCTCTGGCCGGGGGCGAGGGTCACCCGGCTCGACCGGGCGGCCCGCGATGCCTTCGCCGCCGGAGGAGAGGCCGATCTCCGCGGCCCGTTCCTTCTGCTGGCCGCGCTGCTGGCCCTGCTCGATGCCGCGCTCGCGGCCGCCGGTGCCCGACGCAGTGTGCCACGTCCCGCATGATCGAGCCGATTCTCGCGGCCTTCGGACGGACGCCCCTCGCGAGGGACCTGCCGGACCGGATTCCCGCTGCGGGGAGGGCGCTTCGGCTGGCCGGCCTGCCGGGGTCGAGCGGGGCCGTGCTGGTCTCCTGGCTTGCCGAACGGTTGCCGGGACGGCTGTTCACCGTGGTCGCCGCCACGCCGGCCGACGCGGAGCGGTGGCTTGCGGACCTCGCCTGCCTTTCCGGCCAGGCGAGCGCTCTCTATCCTCAGCGTGAAGCGTTAGGAGACGAGGAGCCGCACTTCGAGATCGCCGGAGAACGCGCCGAAACCCTCGAAGCGCTCCTGCGCGGGCAACTCCGCGTTCTCGTCACCACGGCACGCGCCACCGCGGAAAAGACCCTCGTTCCCGACACCCTCGCCCGGCTTCGGCTCGAGTTGGCGGAGGGAAGCCGGCGCCCGCTCCGCGAGGTGGTGGCGGCGCTCGAGCAGATGGGCTACAAGCGGGTGCCGGTCGTCACCGAGGTGGCGGAATTCAGCGTCCGCGGCGGGATCGTCGATCTGTACGGCTTCGGGATGGCGGTGCCGGCGCGGGTCGAGTGGTGGGATGAAGAGATCAGCTCGCTCCGGGCGTTCGACCTCACCACGCAACGGAGCGGGGAATCGGTGCGGACGGTGACGGTGTTGCCGATCGGGGTCGGGTCGGTGGGTCGGGAGTCGGTAGATCCTACCGTCTTACCGCCCTACCGCCCTACCGACTCCCGCCGCCAAACCCTCCTCGACCTCCTCCCTTCAGACACCATCCTCATCGAAGAGGCATCCCACCCGAACGGCGAAGAGGTGGCGCGGGCCTGGCGCGAGGCGGAACACCATCTCGAAATCGCCCGGCGTCTGGGTGAGGTCCCACCGCCGCGGCACGAGCTCTTTGCCGAACCGGCCGATTGGGAGGCCCGCCTGGCGCAGTTTCCCAGGATCCTGCTCCGAGAGGAGCGGCCGGAGCTGCAGGCGGGGTTCCTTCCCCCCGAGGCGATCGACCGGAACCTCGGCCGCCTGCGCGCGGTGCTGGCCGGAGGCGCACCGACCCTCATCCTCTGCGATAACGCCGGCCAGCTGGAGCGGCTCGATGAGCTCCTGCACGAAGAAGACGGCCGGCCCTCGTCGGCGATGCTGGTGGTGGGCGCCCTCGACGGCGGCTTCATCATGCCGACGCTCCGGGTGCTCACCGATCACGAGATCTTCCGGCGCGCCCGGCGGCTCCGGCGGCCGCGCCGCTACCGTCAGGCGGCGCCGTCACTCGCCACCGGCACCCTCACCGCGGGCGACTACGTGGTCCATCTCGATCATGGCATCGGGATCTACCGCGGCATCCAGACGATCATGGTGGGCGAGTCGACGATCGAGGTGGCGGTCGTCGAGTACGAAGGGGGAGACCGGCTCAACGTTCCGCTCTATCGGCTGGACCAGCTGGAACGGTACCGCGCCGCGTCGGAGAACGGCGACGAAGCCCCGCCCAAGCTCCACCGGCTCGGCGGCACCGCTTGGAAGAAGCAGCGCGAGAAGACCCACGAAGCGATCAAGCAGATGGCGGCGGAACTGCTCGATCTCTACGCGCGCCGGAAAGTGAGTTCGGGGTACGGGTTTCCCCCCGACACTCGCTGGCAGCGGGAGCTCGAGTCGGCCTTCCTCTATGAGGACACCCCCGACCAGCGAAAGGCCACCGACGACGTGAAGCGCGACATGGAGCGCCCGATGCCCATGGACCGCTTGCTGGTCGGCGACGTCGGCTATGGTAAGACCGAGATCGCCGTGCGGGCCGCGTTCAAGGCGGTGCAAGGGGGGAAGCAAGTCGCTGTCCTGGTGCCGACGACGATTCTGGCCGACCAGCATGGACGCACCTTTACCGAAAGGCTGGCCGACTACCCGGTGCGGGTGGAGGTGCTCTCCCGTTTCCGGACCGCCAAGGAACAGAAGCAGGCGATCGCCGAGCTGGGGGAGGGAAAGATCGACGTGGTCATCGGAACCCACCGGCTTCTTTCGAAGGACGTCCTCTTCAAAGACCTTGGCCTGCTGATCGTGGACGAGGAGCACCGGTTCGGCGTGAAGCACAAGGAGCGGCTCAAAGAGCTCCGCCTATCGGTCGATGTGCTCACCTTGACGGCGACGCCGATTCCCCGGACCCTCCACCTCTCCCTGGCGGGACTCAGGGATCTCACCCTGATCGAGACTCCGCCCCGGGACCGTTCTCCGATCCTGACCTTCGTGGAACCGTGGGACGACGCGCTCCTCGAGGAGGCTCTGGCGCGCGAACTCGACCGGGGCGGGCAGGTCTTCTTCGTCCATAACCGAATCGAGACGATCGCGACCATCGCCGCCCGCGTGCGGCACCTATCGCCCCGAGCCCGGGTCGGCGTGGCGCATGGCCAGATGGCGGCGGCGGCGCTGGAGCTCGTCATGCGCGGGTTCGTGAACGGAGAGGTGGACGTACTCGTCTCCACTATGATCGTGGAATCGGGGCTCGACGTTCCGAATGCAAACACCATGGTGGTGCACGATGCCCACCGGCTCGGTTTGGCGCAGCTCTACCAGCTCCGGGGGCGGGTTGGCCGAAGCCACCGGCGGGCGTACTGCTACTTGATCGCCCCCGACCTGATCGACCCGGCGGCGCAGGACCGCCTCAAGGTGCTGGAGCATCATACCGACCTCGGCGCCGGGTATCGGATTGCCCTCAAGGACCTGGAGATTCGAGGGGCCGGCAACCTCCTCGGGGCGGAACAGTCGGGCCACGCCCACGCCGTTGGATTCGACCTCTACCTGCGCTGGCTCGAAGAGACGGTGCAGGCGCTCAGGGCTCGTGGGGACCAAGTGGCGGAGGCCCCGGCCCCGCCGGAGGTGGTCTTCGACCGCCCGACCCATTTGCCGGACGAATACATCGCCGACGACGACACGAAATTGGACATCTACCGGCGACTGGCGCGAGCGGTCGGGTCTGGCGAAATTGATGAGTTGCGGCAGGAAATGCGGGAACGGTTCGGGCCCCTCCCGGAGGCCGCCGACCGACTCCTCGACCTGTCCAGGCTCAGGGTGCTCGGAGGACTCCTCGGCATCCAACACATTCTCGTTCGCGGCGACGAGGCCCGGGTCACCTTCCGGACCGGCGCCTCGCCGCGAATGGCTCGGCTGACCACCGCGCTCGACAACGTCCAGCTTGCCGCGGACGTTCGCCGGACGGTCCCGCTCTCCCTCCGGCTGGTCCGGCTAGGCGGCGAGGCGCTGATTCCGGCACTGGTTCGGGCGCTTGGGGCGGTGCGTGGTGACAAGTGATATGACGGTTCCCATCCTCTTACGGCAGGAGTAGGCATGCGTCGCGTTGGTCTGGCAGTTGTTGCGGTGGCAGTTGCGGTTGCCGGGTGCTCGGGCTTCAAGGATGCGTTCACCTCGCATGCGGAAACGGCGGCCCGGGTCGGGTCACGGGAGCTCAAGTCCGCTCGAGTGGCCGAAATCATCTATACGCTCGGTGGACCCTCCGCCAACCCCCAGGCTTCCGAGGCGGTGGCGGGAATCTGGGTCGACGTCTCCCTCTTTGCCGACCAGCTGGCGTCGGGAGCCATCAAGACCGACAGCGTCACGACGGCGCGGATGGTCTTTCCCCAGCTCGCCGAACAGCGCGTGTCCGCATGGCACGACACGATCGTGGCGCGGCGGCCTCCAGTCAACGAGAAGTTCGTCGACAGCACGTATGCCGCGGGCGAAATCAGAGTCTTCCAGCACATTCTCTTCATGCCGGGGGGCACGACCGCCGCGGATACCGCCAAGGCCAAGGCCCTGGCCAATCAGGTGCTGCCCCGCGCCAAGAGCGGCGACTTCGGCAAGCTGGCGGCGCAGTACAGCGGCGATGGAAGCAAGTCGGATAACGGGTTCCTGCCGCCGACCGGCCGGGGTGGTTATGTCCCCGAGTTCGAGAACGCCGCCTGGGCGCTCGCTCCCGGTGAAGTGAGCGGGGTGATTACGTCGGCATTCGGACCCCACATCATTCGCCGGCCGCCGCTCGACGAAGCCAGGCTCCGGATGCAGTCCCACTTGACGCAGATGTTGACCTCCAGGGCGGACTCCATGTACATGGTCCAGCTCTCCGAGCGGAACGGTATCAAGGTCAAGACCGGGGCGGCCAAGCTCGTTCGCGATGCGGTCACCGACCTCGGCGCCGCGCGCAAGTCACGAAAGTCGCTGGCCACGATGAAGGGGGGCGATTTCACCGTCGGCAACATGGTGTCGTGGATCGAGCGGATGTCGCCGCAGGTTTCTCAGCAGATCAAGGTGGCCAACGACAGCCTTCTCGATCAGTTCGTGAAGACGCTGGCGCAGAACGCCGCCCTCCTTCGGGAGGCCGATTCGGCCAAAATCGAGGTCAGCCCGCAGATCTACGAGGCAATGGCCCTCCAGTACAAGGCGCAGATCAGCAATCTCAAGGAGGCGCTCGCCATGAACGGCCCCGAGTTCTCCGATTCGTCGAAGCTCTCGACGTCGGAGCGGCGAAAGCTGGCCGGGACCAAGGTTGACGAGTACTTCGACAAGCTGCTCAAGGCGCAGACCCAGTTCCGCGCGGTGCCGCCGACCCTTTCGTCGGAACTTCGCGCCGACGGCGACTACAAGATCTATCCGGCCGGGGTGGCGAGAGCGGGTGAGCTGGTGCTGGCCAGGACAGCGGCCGACTCCGCTGCCGCAGCCACCTGGACTCCTCCCGGCGGTCTCCAGGCCGCGCCCGGCGGCCCGCCGGTGCCGGCCGCGCCGGCGGACACCACGAAGAAGCCGTAATGCGCCCGCTGGTCGGTTCGCTGGCGCTCGCCGCGCTGCTTCTCTTTGCCGAGAGGAGCGGCGCGGTGTCCGTTGCCGCCGCGCAGAGCCGAATCGCCGCCGATTCGGTGGTGGACCGGATCGTGGCGGTGGTGGGCGCCAAGGCCATCCTCGCTTCGAACATCGAAGAGCGGATCCTCCAGCAGTTTCCCCAGGGCAAAGGGCTTCCCACCACGCCGGAAGGGCTTCGGGCGCTCCGGAGCGATCTGGTCCGGGCGCTCGTCAACGAAGAGTTGATGGTGCAGGCGGCCGAAAAGGACACTTCGATCAAGATCCTCCCCGACGACATCACCAAGTCGGTGGATCTCTTGGTGAAGACGACGCGGAGCCGCTTCGCCAGCGAGGAGGAATACCGGAAGGATCTTCGGGTCTCCGGGTTCGGGACGCCTGACGAATACCGCAATTGGCTCAGCGAGCAGCAGAAACGCACGCTCATGATCCGCGAACTCATGAGCAAGCAGCAGAGCGCCGGCAAACTCAAGCCGGTGGCGCCGACCGAGAAGGAGCTCCGCGACTATTTCGACCGCAACCACGAGCAATTTCCCAAACGGTCGGCGGCGCTCTCGTTTCGGCAGATCATCGTGGCGCCCCCTCCCAAGCCCGATGCGAAGGCGCGCGCGCTGACGCTTGCCGACTCGATCTTGCAGGAAGTTCGGAAGGGCGCCGACTTTGCCGCCGCCGCGCGCCGGTTCTCGATGGACCCCGGAAGCAAGGACCAGGGCGGATCGCTCGGCTGGATGCGCCGCGGAACTCCCAACATCGACAGCCGGTTCGAGGAGGCCGCCTTCTCCCTCCGCCCAGGGGTCGTATCGGATCCGGTCGAGAGTTCCTTCGGCTACCATCTGATCCAGGTGGAGCGGACTCAGCCCGCCGAAGTGCAGGTGCGCCACATCCTGATCTTGCCGGCGGTGGACAGCACCGACGCCGACAGTGCCTTTCGGGCCATAGCGAAATTGCGTGAACTCGTGGTGGCCGGCGCCTCGTTTGACTCGCTGCAGTCGGGGTGGACCGACCGGGCCGAAGAGCGCAGCGTCGACGACTTCCCGATCGAGAATCTGCCGCAGGCGTACACGGATGCGCTGAACGGGATTGAAGTCGGGAAGGTGAGCCAGATCTTCAAGCTCGACCCGCCCGGCGATCCGGTGCGCGGAAAGTTTGCGTTTGTGCTCGTCACCAAACGGATCCCCGCCGGCGATGTCCGCTACGAGGATGTGAAGGAAGAGATCCGGAACGGCCTCGCCGACCAGCTTACGCAGCAGCGGTACATCGACAAGCTCCGCCGCGCCACGCTGGTCGAGATCCGGACGGGATGACCGACCGACCGCGCCTCGCCGTCACCCTGGGCGATCCGCGCGGCATCGGACCGGAGGTCGCGCGCCGCGCTCTTGCGGAGCCGCTCGACGCGCACGTCACCATCATCGGCGCCGAAGAACAGATCGCCGGCATCCCGGCCGACGAACGTATTTCGGTCGGCAGCTGGAAGGGGGGGAGCGGGGCCGGCCTGCCGAGCGACCGGCAACGGGCTCTCCGCGCGGGGCAGCTGGCGGGGCATGCACTGCAACGCGCCGTTCGGCTCGCGGTCGAGCACGAGGTCGATGCCATCGTTACCGGCCCGGTCGAGAAGCATGCGCTCCACGCCGCCGGCTTCCCGTTCCCGGGCCAGACCGAATGGCTGGGCCAGATGGCCGGCGGGCTCGACGTGGCCATGATGCTCGCGGCGGGCTCGCTTCGAGTGGTGCTGGTCACGACCCATGTAGCGCTCCGCGACGTCCCCATTCTCCTCACCGCCGACAAGATCATCCGCGCCGGCCGGATCACCCGGTCCGCGCTCACCGATTGGTTCGGCATCGCCGCGCCTCGGCTGGCGCTCTGCGCGCTCAACCCGCACGCCGGAGAGCAGGGGCTCTTCGGCGACGAAGAGGCCCGCATTCTCATCCCGGCCGCGGAGGCGCTCGGCATTGCCGGCCCCCTCCCCGCCGATACGGTGTTCGTCCGGGCCATGCGGGGAGAATTCGACGCGGTGCTCGCGCCGTATCACGATGTGGGGATGACCGCCATCAAGGTGGCGGCGTTCGGCCGGGGGGTGAACATCACCTTGGGGCTGCCCTTCATTCGGACCTCGCCCGACCACGGCACCGCGTTCGATATCGCGGGGCGGGAGAAGGCCGACAGCGGCAGCATGCGCGAGGCGCTCGAACTGGCGGCGGGCCTGACCCGCCGCCGGGGGCCGGTGCCCGCGATGCGTTAGGCTTGTTGCGACGACAGCACCCGCACCACTT
>JABFSM010000165.1 GCA_013140635.1 Gemmatimonadales bacterium | reverse complement strand
GGCCCGATCACGACCCGGTCGCCAAGCATGACTCCGGCACCCAGGCGCGCGGTGGGATGCACGCTGCCGTCCTCCGCCCCGGTCGGGAACATGGCGGCCAGGACGCGGGCCATCGCCGCCTGGGGGTCGGACACCACGATCCGCACCGTTGGCCCGGCCGGCTCGGCCTCCGCGCCGGGCTTGAGCAGCACCGCACCCGCCGCCGAGCCCCGGAATTCGGGGAGATAGCGCGTGGAGGAGAGGATCGAGAGCGTTTCACCGTCGGCCCCTTCGAGCGGACCGACCGCGGTAAGCATTCGGCCGGCTCCACCTAACAAGCGGCCGCCGACGAGATCGGCGACCGCCTGCACGGAGAGCGGCACGGGAGCTTTGGGCACGGCTAGTTGCTTTGGAGCAACCTCTGAGCGACCCGTGTAGTGATGTCCAGCGACTTGTCGTAGGCCACGAAGAAGGTCGCGAAATTGGGATTCCCCACATCGAGGATGAGGGCGTAGTTCCCCTCCGCACGCATCCCTTCGATGATCGCGCCCAGGCGTTGCTGCATGGGCGAGATGAGCTCCCGCTCCCGGCCGTTCAACCGCTCCTGGATCGTCTGGAGTCTGGCTTCGGCGCTGTCGCGCTGGGCTCCGAGCGACTTCTCACGGGCCGTGCGCGCGGAGGGGGAGAGCATCGCCTGGGACTGCTGATACTGGGCGATAGCCGAGTCGATGCCCGCCTGGATCTTCTGCGCTTCGGCCTGAGCCGCCGTCGCTTCCTTCGTGTAGGTGCTCTCCGCCTTAGCATATCCCGGCATGCCGCGGAGCAGTGCGGACGCGTTGACGAACGCGATCCGTAGACCGCCCGCCGGGGCTCCGGCCCCGCCCGGCTGCTGCTGGGCGGCGGCGCTACCCACGCCGGCCAGGAGAACGAGGCCGACACCGGCTGCGAGCCTGCGAAGCACAACGATCATTCCCAAACCCTCCTCAAGGTGTCCTGCACGCTCTGAGCGAATGGCTCAGAAGAAATTGCCCAGGCGGAAATGGAGCTGCCAGCCGGGCTTCCGGTTACCGGACTCATCGGTCTTGTCGAGGCCGTAGCCAAAGTCGATTCCAAGCGGTCCGAGCGGGGAGATCACGGCCACGCCGAGACCCACGCTGCGGAAGAGCTTGCTGGGGTTGTATTCACGCATGCGGCGGAAGACGTTGCCGGCATCGGTGAAGATGTTGGCGTAAAGCGATTGGCTCACCCGGGCTCCGGCCTCGATCGTGAACGCCGCGTACGCCTTGCCGAACGACGCCGCTCGGGCCTGGCTGCCGCCGGCATTGAGATCGAAACCGTCCGGCGTAATCGCGAACTCCTCGTAGCCGCGCAACGGAATCCCGTACTGCACCCCGCCCATCGAATAGAGTTCGGTATAGAACGGTCCCGGATCGCCGATGACGAACCCCGACTTGGCGGTAAGGCCGAGGGTGAACTGCACGCCCCCCGCAAAGTTATCGCCCGCCCCGCCGAGCCGCCCGAGTGGGGTGTTCCAACGTCCTTCGAGGTCGATCTTCTGGAAGTTGCCGGTGCCGCCCAGGAGGCCGCCGTTCTGTTCGCCGCTGATCGTCACCGACGATCCGGCAATCGGAAACGGAAGGCCGATCCTGGTGTCGCGCGCCACGCTCATGCCGAAGGACGAGCGGGTGCAATTGTCGCAGTTGAACGCCTGGCTCAGATCGGGCGCCGCCTCGGTGTAGCGGATCTGCTGGAGGCCGAAGGAGCTGAAGACGCGGGTGTAGCGCGAGCCCAGGAGCGGGAAGCCGATCTGGAACTGGAAGCCGCGCTGGCGCTGCCGGCCGAGATCGCCGACGGTGAACTTGCGCCGGCTGTTGAAGAGCGTGAGAGTGCCTGACGTGCGGCTGTCGAAAATGGCCGGGTCGGTGTAGCTCAGGTTGAAATCGTTGATATTGCTGCCGAACTGCCATTGCAGCTTGCCGCGCTTGGCCTTGCCGAAGAGGTTCGGCTCTTCGAGCCCGATGAACCCCCCGATGCCGACCCCCTGTCCGACCGAGGCGCCGAAGTTGACGTTGCCGGTCCTCCGCTCGACCACCTTGAAGACGACGTCCACATCGACCCCATTCTCGGCGGGCTGGACGCTGGGCACGGCGATCGGCTGCTGGAAGAAATTGAGGTTCGAGACGTTCTCGTACGACCGGATGAGCTGGTCGCGATTGAATGTGTGCCCGGGAAGCAGCACGATCGCTTCGCGGATCACTCGTTCATGGGTGACGTCGTTCCCGAGAATGATGATCCGGTTGATCGTCGCGGCCTGGCCCTCCTGGATCGACCACTTGAGGTCGACGTACGGCAGGCTATCGGGCCCGGTACGGCGAATCTCTTGAGGCTCGACGCGCGCGTAGATGTAGCCGTTGTTCTGGTAGAGGTTGGACAGCCGCTCCGTGGCGGCGGCCCACTGCGCGCGGCTGAACGGCCCCCCGATCGACTTGCCGCTGCCGGGCGTGACCGCAATGCCGAACGGGAAATAGGTGCCCAGCTCTTCGGCCGAGAACCGCCGGTTGCCGGCCACTTCGAAGCGGCCGACTTTATAGGCCACCCCTTCGTCCACCGAAATCCGGAGAATGGCCTTACCGGGAACGCTATCGGCAATCAGCGTATCGCTCAGGACGCGAAGATCGACATGCCCTCGGTCGGCGTACCACGCGGGAATCGAGCCCCGGATGTCGTCCTCGACCCGTTCCTCGTCGTATTCCCCTTTCCGAAACCACCAGAACCCTTCGGGCCGGGTCTGCATCCCCTTCACGATCTCTTCGTCTTTGAAGTGGGTGTTCCCTTCGATTTGCACCTGGCCGACCACCACGCGCGGCCCTTCGGTGATCTCGAAGAGCAGCCGGACCTGGTTTCCCTCTTGGGGCAGCTCGACCGCCTTCACTTCGACCGCGTAGTAACCGCGCTTCCGGTAGACGGAGTCGATGCCGTGACGGGCGCGCTCGACGGCGGCGCGATCGATCGGGCGCCCTTCTGGTACGCTGATCTTCCGGCGCACCATCCCCTCGTCGACTCGCTCCACCCCTTTCAGGGTCCACTTCTGGAGGAGCGGCCGCTCCTTCACCACGAGTACGAGGGTCAGCTTACCATCGGCGCTTCGCTGATCGACACGGACGTCGTCGAATTGCCCCGTGGCAAAGAGCCCTTGAATGGCGCGCTGAACGGCGCGATACGAGGGGATTTGGCCGACGGCGAGATTCGAGAACGTGATGACCTGGCGCGGGCTGTTGCGCACCGCGCCCTCGACCGCAATGCTGTCGATGGGCGGCGGAGGGGCGGGCTCCTGGGCAAACGCCGGCGGCGCTCCGAGAAGAAGCGTGGCGGCGAGCGTGGCGAGGAAGCGGCTCATGGTAGGAGGGCTGAGGATTCAGGATTCAGGACTGAGCGGGTGCCCTCCATCCTGAATCCCGAATCCTGATCGCTAGGCTCGCGTACCCGTGAGGGCGCGAAAGGTGAGTTTTTCGCCGTCGGGGCCGAGATCGACCTCGATCTCGTCGCCACGGGTGAACTCGCCGGTGAGAATGCGCTCACTGAGGGGATCCTCGATATACCGCTGAATGGCGCGCTTGAGCGGGCGCGCACCGTAGGTCTGATCGTAGCCATGCTTGACCAGGAACTCGGTCGCGGCGGGGGTGAGTTTGACTTCATCGCCGATGCGCCGTTGCACGTCCTTGAGGAGCACGCCGACGATCTGCGCGATGTGGTGCCGCTCGAGCGGATGGAAAACGATGACATCGTCGAGCCGGTTCAGAAACTCGGGGTTGAACACCTTCCCGATCTCTTCCTTCACCGTCTCGGCGATCTTTTCGAAGGTGCGGGCGCGGTCGCCACCGTGGAAGCCGAGGGACTTCGACTGAGTGATGTCCCGGGCACCGACGTTGGAGGTCATGATCACGACGGTGTTCTTGAAATCGATGACCCGCCCGTAGTTGTCGGTGAGGTGACCCTCATCGAGCACTTGCAGGAGGATGTTGAACACGTCGGGATGGGCCTTCTCGATTTCGTCGAGGAGGACCACCGAATACGGCTTCCGGCGGACCGCCTTGGTGAGCGTTCCGCTGTCTTCGTATCCGACGTAACCCGGCGGCGCGCCGATCAGCCGCGACACCGAGAACTTCTCCATGTACTCCGACATGTCGACCCGGATCAGCGCGGCCGGATCGGCAAAGAGGAACTTGGCAAGCGAGCGGGCCAACTCGGTCTTTCCGACGCCGGTCGGGCCCGAGAAGATGAACGAACCGATCGGGCGGTTCGGATCCTTGAGGCCGGCCCGGCTCCGCCGGATGGCGCGCGCCACCGCCGTAATGGCCTCATCCTGTCCGATGACCGACAGATGGACTTCCTCTTCCATCCGGAGGAGCCGCGTCGTCTCGGCCTCTTGCAGCCGAGTGAGCGGAATCCCGGTCCAGCGCGAGACGATGAACGACACCGCCTCCTCGTCGATGACGGGGCGCTTGGTCTGCCGCTCCCGCTCCCATTCCTCCTGGCGAAGCCGGATCTTGTTCTGGAGATCCCGCTCGCTGTCTCGGAGCGAGGCCGCCCGCTCGAAGTTCTGATCGCGCACGGCCGCTTCCTTCTCGGTATTCACCTTCTCGAGATCGGTCTTGAGCGTTCCGATTTCGGGAGGCGGCGCCTGCGACGCGAGGCGGGCGCGGGCGCCGGCTTCGTCGATGACGTCGATGGCCTTGTCCGGAAGAAAGCGGTCGGTGATGTACCGATCGGAGAGTTCGGCCGCGGCCCGCAACGTCGGATCGGGAAAACTCACCCGGTGGTGGTCTTCGTATTTCTTGCGGAGCCCCTTCAGGATTTCGACCGTCTCCTCCACCGAAGGGGGATCGACGATGACCGCCTGGAACCGCCGCTCGAGCGCGCCGTCCTTCTCGATGTACTTGCGGTACTCGTTGAGCGTCGAGGCCCCGACACACTGGAGCTCGCCTCGGGCCAGCGCCGGCTTGAGCATGTTGGACGCATCGATGGCCCCTTCGGCGGCGCCGGCACCGACCAGCGTATGCAACTCGTCGATGAAGAGCACTACACTCTTGCTTTGGGCGATTTCATTCATGACCGCCTTGAGCCGCTCCTCGAACTGGCCGCGGTACTTCGTCCCCGCAATGACCGCCGCCATGTCGAGGGAAAGGACGCGATGGTCCCGCAACACGTCGGGGCATTGCCCGCTGGCGATCAAGAGGGCGAGGCCCTCGACGATGGCGGTCTTGCCCACACCGGGCTCACCGATCAGCACCGGATTGTTCTTCTTGCGGCGGGCCAGGATTTCCATGACCCGCTGGATTTCCTTCTGACGGCCGATGGTCGGATCGAGCTGGCCCTCGGCGGCGAGCTGGGTCAGGTCGCGGCAGAAGTGATCGAGCGCCGGCGTCTTGGACTTCTTTTCCGACTTGGGCGCGGAAGCGGGCGGCGCCGGCTGCGAGGCGCCGGCCGCGGCCTGGGGCATGTCGCTGCCCAGGAGTCGCAACGTTTCCGCCCGAGACTGTTCCAGAGTGACCCCGGCGTCGGTCAGTACCTGGGCGGCAATCCCCTTCTCCTCCCGGAGCAAGCCGAGGAGGAGATGTTCGGTGCCGACGTAGGAGTGGTTGAGTTCGCGAGCTTCCGTCATGGCGAGCTCGAGCACTTTCTTGGCGCGCGACGTATACGGCAGGTCGGGGCCCGGCGCGGCCGCCGCTTTTCCCTTCTTGACGGTCTCTTCGATTTTCTGTTGGATGTCGTCGAGGTCGACGTTGAGATTGGTCAGGACGGCCGCGGCCACCCCTTCGCCCTCGCGAATGAGCCCGAGCAGAATATGCTCGGTGCCGACGTACTCGTGATGAAGCCGCGCGGCTTCCTCCCGAGCCATCTGCAGGACCTTCCGAACCCGATCGGTGAAGTTGTAGCCGTTCATTGGGTCGCTGTCCCGCCCTCTTAGGCCGAAGGCGTTCCCGCGGAGGGCCCGCGGCGCCCCACTTCGTCTTCCAGGACTTGCCTCACGTACGCGGCGCGGCGAACCGGCGTTTCGTCGTCGGACAGCGTCCGGCGCTCCGTCGCGGCCAAGTGGGCGGGCTGCGCGAACACCAGGAGCTTGTTCAGCGCATACATACCGACGTTTGGGATCAGTCCCAACCCCACACCCAGCCGGACCCCGCTCAACAGGTTCATCGTCTCGTCGAGGGACAAGGTGCGGGCGTAACGGAGGAGCGCGTACGCGCGCCAGACCTTGTCCTCGATAATCGAGGTCGCATCGCGGAGAAGGAGCTGCCGAGCCCGCTCCTCGTTTTCGATAACCAGCCTGACCAACTTGCCCAGGTGATCCAGCAATTCCGGTTCCGACTTGCCGAGGGTCGTCTGGTTCGACAATTGGAACAGGTTACCGACAACCTCGCTTCCCTCCCCGTACAACCCCCGAAAGGTCAGCCCCACCTGGGTCAGCGCCTGCAGAATCTTGTTGATTTCCTTGGTCAAAACGAGACCAGGAAGGTGCACAAGCACCGACGCTCGGAGCCCCGTTCCGACATTCGTAGGGCAGCTCGTAAGGTAACCGAACTCAGGGTGAAATGCGAAGGCAAGTCGTTGCCCCAGTTCCACGTCCAGCGTCGAGACCGCCTTCCAAGCCCCCTCCAAAGCGAACCCCGAACGGATGGCCTGGAGGCGAAGATGATCCTCCTCGTTGACCATGATGCTGGCGCTCTCCTGAACCAGGAGACCTCCCCCCTGCCGGACCCGCCCTTCGGGCTCGGGGGCCGCCAATTCGCGGCTCAGGAGGTGGCGTTCGTGGAGCAACCGGCGGTCGGCGAGTTCCAAATGGTCGACCCGAAAGCGGACCGCGCGGCGGAGCCCTGCCGCTTCGGCGGCCGCCGCGTCGACTTCGCCATAAATGGCCTCGCGCTCGGCGGCATCGTTTCGGGTGGCAAACCGGTGCTGCTTGAGGTTCCGGGCCAGCCGAACCCTGGTCGACACCACGAGGTGGCTCCCCACCCCGCTCGCCTCGAGCCAGGCCATGCCGCCGTCGGGAAGGAGCGAGAGATCGATCACTCGCGGTCACCGGCCAGGCGGCGGATTCGGTCGCGCAGTTCGGCTGCGAGTTCGAACTGCTCGGACTCGATGGCCCGTTTGAGCTGATCCCGCAGGTCGCCGTCGGACGGGGAGGACGGTGGAGACGGTTGGATGGCCGCCGAGCTGTCGGCATACCGGCTACCGGTGTGATGCGTGGAACCATGCAGCCGTCGCAAGAGTTCGCGAAGCGGCGCGTCGAAGATGAGGTAGCAGGAGGCGCATCCGACCCGGCCCACCTCGCGGAAATCGTGGAGGGTGGCACCGCATTGGGGGCACCCGAGGCCGAGCGCCGCCGCGAGGGCCGCGTCGGGGCCCACGCCCTCGCCCAGCTTGGCCAGGAAGCCGCCAAGCGGCGTCTCGGCGAGCCCGATGCCGGTTTCGATACCCTTCTCCGCGGCGCACTTGGCGCAGAGCCCGCCGGTGCGCACCTCTCCGTCCACGATCTCGGTCACGTTGATGACGCTCTCCCGTTCACCGCAGATCTTGCACATCATCGGGGAAAGAGCTCCACCCCTTCGTCGGGGGCCGGCGCGAGGCCTCCTTCCGAGAGCGTCAGCACCCGGTCGGCGCGCGCGGCGAGCGCCCGGTTATGCGTCACCACAACCACCGCGGTCTTGAACTCCCGCGCCAGGCCCGCGAAGAGCTCGTTGAGCTGTTCGGCGTTGCGCTGATCGAGATTTCCCGAGGGCTCGTCCGCGAGCAGGAGCGCCGGCTGGGTGGCGAGGGCGCGCGCCACCGCGACCCGCTGCTGCTCCCCGCCGGAGAGCTGCGCCGGCA
>JABFSM010000349.1 GCA_013140635.1 Gemmatimonadales bacterium | reverse complement strand
GAGCTACAGGGTCATTGTCGAGTGTAGAGGCTGATCGAGGGGGGTGGCATGCCGAATTGGGGTCTGTCGAACCGAATGGCAGTTGTTCGAAGCCGGGCACCTTGCTCCTCGATCTGAAAGGTCTCCGTCTTTCCCCCGAGTTTCACAATGACCGTCGAGCCGCGGCGGACCCAATTGCCCATCGCCAATCTGCCCTGTTGGGAGATCGGCGAGACCGGGCCACTCGTGCTGAAGAACAGGAGGGAGGTGGCGATGCCGTCGGGTTTGAGTTCGAGGGATTGTGAGTGTAAAGCGATGCCAGTGGTCAACGAGCGGAAGGGGACGGAGGTCCCGTCGATCGACGCCAGTTCATACTTGCCCTCTAGGTGAGTCGAGGGGCCGAGGGTGTCGCAGCCGTTGGTTACGAGGAGCGCGCTCAGGAGGAGGCCATTTCGCCAACGGCTCACGGCAGGATCTCCACCGTTGTAGCTCTTCCTGTCACTATCGTGCCGTTGAGCGCGAACTTGCCGCGTATGGTGTACGTGTCAGGCGCAAGGTAGATCGGGATGTTCGACGCCGATCCGACGTAGCCATTCCACTCACCTTCTTCCGAGTACGACTCGCCTGGAGCGAGATTCTTGATCTCACCCAAGCGGGTCGAGCAGACTACCCATGGCGGAACGACGACGCCATTTGAGAAGGCAACCTCGAACCCCCCGTTGCACGAGAAGGTGTCGAGCCGAACGATGTCTTTGCCGTGATTCAGAACTGTGACACGGATGAGAGTCCGCTCTCCTGTACGAATCACCGATGGGGTGACAGCCGTGCTGACCAGCAGGCCGTCCTCGGGAGAGGCGGGGTTTGAGCAGGCGGCGAGAGCGAAGAGGGTGATCGCCAACTTCCAGTTCGACGGGGTCATGGCCTTTGCCGCGCATAGACATGGATATACAGCACGTCAACGTTGGGTCCGTCGACGTGGGCGGCGATCGTCTCGAGCCGATTGCCCCCCTCCCCGATCTGGAAGGTCTCTGTAACGGCGCCGAGTCGTACGGCGATGGTCAAGTCTCGGCGAGTCCACCAGCTTCCAGTGGTCTGAGATACTTGGAGGACGTCCGGGCTTCCAGGTCTGAAGGTGCGGCGCACTTGGTGTGACGTCGCCACGCCGCCGGCGCCGAGAACAAGGGTGTGCGAGACGAGCAGGATACCGGACGTTCCATCCGGTGAAGCGGTGTGTGGCACCATCGCCGGGAGCGACTGCCTCTGATAGGTGCCCTCCATGTTTGCTGACGGGCCGAAGAGATCGCAGGCGGCGGTCAGGGCAACCACGGTCAGGTGAGCTAGGCGCTTCGCCCGTTGTACGCAGCCCATTGCGATCCGTGGCGAGGGGAAGAGGGCGTCACGCTCTTCTCCTGGGCAACCATTGTACCAGTGGTTGTGCCCATCTCTGCTCGGGCATGGCGTCACCTAACTCTTGCGCTGGCAAGCTTTCAACCCTCACCGGTCACTTGGAGCGAAGCGACCGTTCGGGACGCGCGTCGATATGTCACGCTCCCGGGCGACCGGTCGTGTGTCGTTTCGTCATGATTGTGGATTGTAAGGCACCTGCGGGGTTGCTTCGCCGCCGTAGGCGGCTCGCAATGACTACTTGGGGGTTCGTCCGCCGTGGGCGGCTCGCAATGACCGTTCAAACCGTCAGTTGCGGCCGCCCTTGGGGCCTAACCTTCAGCTGGTGATGGGCCGAGCCGGTGGAACCTGCACCTTGCCGATCGTATCGTTGTCCGAGCCGAACCAGATGAGCCGAGTCTTCGGATCGAACACCATGTAGCGGACGGTGCCGCCGCCGCTCGGAATCGGGGTCTGGCTGAAGAACTTCTCGGTCTTCGGATCGAATCCAATCATGCGGTTGGGCTGGGCTCCGGTCTCGACGAACCAGAGCCGGTCCTGGTCGTCCACCGTCATGGCGTAGGGCAGCGAGCCGGCGCCACCCGGGTTGAGCCATTCCTTCACCTGGCCGGTGGAGGGGTCGAGCCGTCCCAGGTAGCCGCGAGAATAGTCGGTGTACCAGACGCCGCCATCGGCGGTGAGCGCGATCCGGCGCGGCCTGGCCTTGGCGTCAGGCAGCGAAAACTCGCGGAGCGCCAGCGTCTTCGGATCGAGGGTGCCGATCTTGTTGGTGCCGAAGAGATCGAACCAGGGCCGCCCTGCCGCGTCGAGTACGATGCCATACGGCCTCGACCGGTCGGTCGTCATCTTGACCAGGTCGATCTTGCCGGACGCCGTATTCAACCGGCCCACATAGTTACTCTGCTGGGCGGTGAACCAGATGTCGCCCTGCTTGCCTAGGATCAGGGTGTGCGGGTCGCGCACCGCCGGATCGGGCATCGGAAAGCGGGTGATCGCGCCGGTGGCAGGGTCGAGCTTGCCGATCATGCCGTTCCGGTTTCCGGCAAACCAGGCATGCCCCTTGGCGTCGACGATCACATTGTGCGGATTGGTGCCGGAGTCGATGACGAACTTCTCGAACTTTCCGCTGGCCGGATCGAGCCGGGCAAGGTAGTTCCCGACCTGGCCGACAAAGAAGATCTTTCCATCCGGGGCAACGGCCGGATCGCGCGGACGGGTCTTGGCCCACGGAACGTTGAATTCTTTGATCATGTCGGTCGGCTCCTGCCGGGCAGCGGCGGGGAGCGCGACGATCGAAGCGAACAGAGGGACTGTGAGGACCGAACCGATGCGCATGATTTCCTCCTTAAGGGCAATGAGAAGTTACGGCACGCGGTGCAACGCCTCAAGACAGGACGTTACTTTTGGGCTCCCATGCGATTCATGACGCTTGTCGCTCTCGCCGGCCTCCTCGGCCCTGGGTGCCTTTCCGCGCAGGCGGGCAAGCTGGCCCTCCTCGAGCGAGCCTGGCTCGCACTCAGGAACGATCAGGACGAGCTTCGGATGACGGAGAGTCTTGGGCTTCGCGTCTCTCCGGCCGGCACTCGTGTCGATTCACTCGCCGCCCGGATACGTCGAGGGCGGGAGCGGGTTGCCACCGCCGCGGCGCAGGTGGTTCCGGAGAGCCTCGCCGCAGGTGATCGTAGCGCCTTCTTATTCCTTCGCGATGAGATTGCCGCGCTTGTGGAGCCGGGGAGCGGTGGATCGCCCGATTCTCCGGCACCTGGCTGTGCCAATCCCCACATCCTTACGCCGGGAACCCGGGACACGTTGGCCGCCCTTCGCGACCAGGTCTTTGCCTGTTACGGAGCGGCCGCCCAGCGGGTAATCGTCGACGGTGACACACTCGACCGGCTCACCGTTCTCGGCCTTCTGGGCCGTACCGAGGATCGAAGCAAGCGGGAACGGCTCTTCAAAGGGCTCTTGCCGGTCTGGCAGAGCGTAAATGGGGATGACGCCGCCGCGAGCCCTTACCGAAAGATGCTTCGGCTCCGTGTCAGGAGCTGGGCGGGTGGGCCGACGCCGATGGAGGAACGAGCGTTGGGGCTCGGAGTCCACCCCGATACGCTGGAGCGGTGGCTCCTTTCCGTGCTCGAAGGGTGGCGGGCGACCCTTCCCGATACCCTCCTCGAACCGTGGGACTTCTATTTCTACAATGGGGAAGCGAGCCGCCTCCTGAGCCCGCTGGTCCCCAAGGACTCCCTTCTTCCACTGAATCGCCGGTTCTATAAGTCGCTTGGAGCCGACCCCAAGGGTCTCGGGGTCCGGTACGAAATCGAGCCTCGACAAGGGAAGTACCCCGTCGCCTTCACCGACATCGCGCGCCGTACTCCGATGACCCCCTGGGTGTCAGCCTCCTACCGGATCGGCGGCTTGGACAACCTTTCCGAACTGCTCCACGAGACGGGGCACGCGATTCACATTGCCGCGATCAAGACTCGCCCTGCGTATGCCGACTGGCCAGACAGCGATACCTTCACCGAGGCGATTGCGGACATCGCCGCGCTCGAGATGTATGAGCCGGCCTGGCAGCGGAAGTTTCTCGGCCGCGCCGCCCCCCTTTCCGCATCGATTCGTGCCAAGTATGCCGGCATCGCGATGGATGTCGCCTGGTCGCTCTTCGAGATTCGAGTCCACCGTACTCCCGACCGAAGTCCCAACCAGATCTGGAGCGAACTGACCCGAGAGTATCTCAAGATTCGGCCGCACCCCGAGTGGTCGTGGTGGGCGATGCGTGGGCAATTGGTGGACGCGCCCGGATACATGCTGAACTATGCCTTCGGGGCGATCCTGATCGCGGACATTCGGGCCAAGCTTCTGGCGAACCAGGGCGCCTTCACGACGGGAAATCCGACCTGGTATGCCTGGACCGCTCCGCGCCTCCTCCGGTTCGGCAGGGAACGGGCTGCGCGTGCAGTCGTGGAGGAGTTCCTCGGTCGCGCCGTCCAGCCTCGTGCCCTTCTGGCTGACCTGAAGCGAGGTTCCTAGCCCAGGCATGACATAGCGACACGCTACCGGGGGTCCCCTTGTTGCGGATTCCGGGCCGCACCGGCCGATTCTTGGCCCCCCGCGGGAAACCACTCCGACCCTCATCTTCCACCCGAACGCCCAGCCGCTAAGCTGTTGAAACTCCTGCTACATGCAGCATGTGGCTGTTGCCTGTCCTGGTTCGTCACCAGCATGTGACAGGGAAGTTGGAACTCTTCTTGCCATAAAGGTCATTGAAGTGTGACTGACGCTCCCAAGATTTGGAGGCAGTTCTCGAGAAAGGCAGCAGGCCATGTTCGACCCGGTCCTTCAACACTTGCAGCAGGCCAAGCAGACGGCCACGTGGATTGCGCAGCTCGCGCATCTCGATCCTGAATTGATGCTCCCCGCCGCCCTCCCGCTTCTGGCCGCGCGGCTGATGGACGCGGGCGGAGTAGATGAAGATCCGGAGGCCGATGCACCGGACGCTTCGCCCGGACTTGCGGTGGGTTGACCTCCGGACCCCGACTCGACTGACCTTCCGACGCCCCGGGCGGCCTTGCTGCCCGGGGCGTTTACTTTGCGAGCAATCCCAAGGCAATCGGAGGAACCTCATGCAACGCAGCTACTTGCACGTTGCCGTTCTGCTGGTCGGTGCCGGTTCCAGACTCGGCGCGCAAGAACCCTATCGGGAGCCGAGCGCTCCGATTGTGCGGATCCTCGATGGGGCCCCCCTTCCGCTGGTTCAGCTCAGCCCCGACCGGACCCGGCTCTTATTGATGGACCGTGCCGGTCTTCCGCCGCTGTCCGAGGCCGCGGTAACGGAACTACGGCTGGCGGGTGAGCGAATCGACCCGAGAATCAACGCCCAGTCGAGGGTCTCCGAATACACCGTTCTCGTGGTCCAGCCGACCAATGGAGGAGACCCTAGGCGCGTCGTTACCCCATGGAAGGCGAAGATTCGGACCGCGGTCTGGTCCCCCGATGGCCTTCGAATTGCCATTACGCTCGCGGAGGCGGGCGGCGTTTCGCTCTGGATCGCCGATGCCGTGGGCGGCGAGATCAAGATGGTTCATGGGCCATCGCTCAACGCCACCTTCGGCAATCCGTGCCAGTGGTTCCCGACGAGCACCGAGCTGCTCTGCACCAGGATTCCCGCCAGCCGGGGGGCTCTACCCGCCGACGCCCGCGACGAGGCTCTGTTCGAACACTATTTCACCAATCAGCTGACGATCGTGCCGGTTACCGGACCGGCCTTGCCGTTCGGCGCTCCCGGGCTGCATTCGAGAGTCGAATTGTCGCCGGACGGGAGATACGTTCTGGTCGAGACGCTGCAGCGTCCCTTCTCCCGCCTCGCGGCGTGGTCCAGCTTCCCGGCGCGGACGGAAATCCGGGACCTGACGGGAAGTGTCGTTCACACGCTCTCCACTCGTGGCCCTCTGGAGAGCGATTCGTGGGCCTCCGACGCGGTTCCGTCAGGACCACGGGATATTCTCTGGCGGAGCGATGCACCCGCCACCCTCACCTGGACGGTGGCGCAGGATGGGGGAGATCCGCGGACGGAAGCGAAGGTTCGGGATCGCATTTTCACCTTCGACGCCCCGTTCAACGCCGCCGCCCAGCTGTTCGCAGATCTCGAGCATCGCAACTGGGGAGTGATGTGGGGAGGCCGAAACACCGCGATTGTGAAGGAGGGATGGTCGAAGACGGGGCGCACGCGCACCTGGCTGGCCAACCCCTCGACGACCGGGCCGTCGGGAGCCGCCAAACGGCTGTTGATGGAGCGGTCATCGGAAGACCGCTATGCCGATCCGGGAACGTTCCTCACCGGGCCGGGGCCCTGGCGGCGGCCGGTGTTGCTGACTTCTCGCGACGGGCGCTCGGTCTTCTTGGCCGGAGAAGGCGCCTCGCCCTTGGGCGACCGGCCCTTCCTGGACCGCCTCGAGCTCGCGACGGGAAAGACCTTCCGACTCTTCCGCGCCAAAGCGCCCTATTACGAAGAGGTGGTAGCCATTCTCGACGCCGAGAAGGGCTGGCTGATCACGCAACGCGAGTCGGCGTCGGAGGCGCCCAACTACTTTCTGCGCGAACTCGAAAAGCCGCCGACCAGGCAGCTGACGCAGCTCACCCGGATTACCGACCCGGCGCCCTCGTTTGCCGGTGTCACGAGACAACTCATCACATACAAGCGAGCCGACGGAGTGCCGCTGTCGGCCATGCTCTACCTCCCGCCGGACTACGACAAGTCGAAGGGGAGGCTTCCTTTCTTGCTCTGGGCCGGTTCCGAGGAGTATCGAAGCCCCCTGACCGCCGGACAGGTGGCGGGGTCGCCCTATCGGTTCAGCCGTCCCGTCGGCGCGTCACACCTCTTTCTACTCCTTCAGGGGTACGGCATTCTGGAAGCTCCTTCGATGCCGGTCATCGGCCCGGGAGAGAAGGAGCGGAACGACGCCTATCTCAGGCAGATCACGGCGAGCGCGCAGGCCGCGGTGGAGAAGATCGTGGCAATGGGGGTGGCCGATCCGAAACGGATCGGGATCGGTGGACAAGGCAAGGGCGCCTTTCTGGCGGCGAGCCTCCTGGCCCACACGCCCCTTTTCCGGGCCGGTGTTGCTTTGGGCGGAGCCTACGACCGAACCGTGCCGCCGCTCGGACTCGAGATCAAGGAACCGCTCCTCGTGATCGATGCGGAGGCTTTTCCGGCGCGTCTCGGGAACAGCGCCAAGGTTCGGTTGGTGACGCCCCCCGCGGGCTCACGCGGGTACCACGCCCGTGAATCGGTGGGGCATGCGCTGTACGAGATGACGGCGTGGCTGGACCGCTATGTGAAGGCGGGGACGACGCCATAGCTAGGGAAGAGGGAGGAGGGAAGAGGGAGGAGGGGCACTGCCCTCTTCCCTCTTCCCTCCTCCCGCTTCCCTAACGCCCATACAGCGCATTAAAGAGGAATTTGAACGTTCCATGCGGCTGACTGCGGAACGCGATCTCCGGACCGAAGAGATACAATGTCCCCTGGCCGACCTTCGCTTCGGCCGCCGCGATGCCATGCTCGAGATAGGTCTGGCCCCACGCCCAGCCGCTCCGGAGGGGCGATGCGCTGTCGAACCAAGCCACCGGCGTGATACCGCGTTCTTCGGCGTCGGGGGGAAGCCGGAAGACGGGACTCTCGTCGAACATCACGATCGCCCGCGGCTCCATTCCCCGCGCCGAGGTCGCGCTGGTATTGACCGCCACCTCGAGGAGCGAGGCGGGAACGTAGAACTTGTCGCGCGGGATCGGGCGCACCTGACCCTGTGGCGTCCGTTCGATCATGTAGTCATCGACCGGGAGCGCGAGGTGTTCGGCGAGCGCGGTGGAGCCACCGATGGTGACGATCCGTCCTCCCGCTTCGAGGAATGTCTTGAGTTGCGGAATGGTCTTGTCGGCGGTCACCCGCCCTTGGCGCGCTTTGAGGCTATCCGGGAGGTCGTCCAGGTT
>JABFSM010000255.1 GCA_013140635.1 Gemmatimonadales bacterium | reverse complement strand
GGCCATCGGGACCGTATGTCGTGCCCGGCACCTATCGGGTGACGATGGCGCTCCGGCTGAACGGCAACCTCACGCCGGTCGGCGAGCCGCAGACCTTCCGCGCCGCACCGCTGGCCCAGGGAACGACCACCGCCGCCGACCGAGCGGCGCTCACCGCATTCCACCAGCAGACCGCCCGGCTCCAGCGGGCGCTCCTGGGCACATCACAGGCACTAACGGAAGCGGAAACACGCATGCGGCTGCTGCGACAAGCCATCGAGCAAACACCCCGCGCCCCGGCGGCGCTCGGCCAACAGGCCAAGGCCCTCACCGAGCGGCTCCGAGATCTTCGGGAGGAGTTGACCGGCGACAATGTGCAGGGCAACCGGAACGAGCCGACACCCCCGTCGATTTTGGACCGGCTGCAGCGCGTCGTGGGCGGCACCTGGACCAACACCTCGGCGCCTACCGCCACCGCGCGGCGCGGCTACGACATCGCCTCACAGGGCCTCACGGCGTTTCTACCGAAGCTCAAGGGCCTAACGGACGAAATGCAGAAGCTGTCGGATGATGCAGAAGCGTCGGGCGTGCCATGGTCGCCGGGCCGGTTGCCGGTGTGGAGGCCGTAGGTTGACTAGGGAAGCGGGAAGAGGGAAGCGGTTGCGTCACCCGCCCCCTCTTCCCTCCTCCCTCTTCCCGCTTTACGGCGCCGTCTGGTAAACGATCTCCCCGTTCACGACGGTCATGATGTTCCGCGTCTTCAGAATATCGAGCACCGGCACCGTCATGATGTCTTGGTTGAGCACGGTCAGGTCGGCGAGCTTGCCGACTTCGATCGTCCCCCGCTGCCGCTCTTCGAACGCCGCGTACGCCGGCCAGTAGGTGAACATCTTGAGGGCTTGTTCGCGCGAGACCCGCTCTTCCAAGTGCCACCCCTCGGCCGAGCGCCCCTGCAGATCCTGGCGCGCCACCGCGGCGTAGAACTCGATCATCGGCTCGCCCCGTTCGACCGGCGCGTCGCTCCCGCCCGCCACCGGCACGCCCATCTTCAACAGTGACGCCCAGGCATACGCCCCCGCCAGCCGGTCGAGGCCGACCCGCGCCGGCGCGAAGTAGAGATCGCCGATCGCGTGGCTCGGCTGCATCGAGGCGATGACGCCAAGGGTCTTGAAGCGGGTCAGGTCCTCGAGCGCCACGATCTGGGAGTGCTCGTCCCGCCAGCGCGGATCCTGCACTTTGCGCTGCGCCACCGGGACCTCCTTCATGGCCCGCTCGTAGAAATCGAGCGTCAGCCGGTTGCCCCGGTCCCCGATGGCGTGCGTCTCCACCTGAATACCGTTCTTGAGCGCGCCCACCAGCATCCCCTTGAGCGCGACGGTATCGGTGGTGATGAGCCCCGTCGTCTTGGGATCGTCCGAGTATGGCGCGATCAGCGCGGCGCCTCGGCTACCTAACGCTCCGTCCATCACCACTTTGATGGTGCGCACAGTGAACCGGCCCCCGAACTCGCCCAGGACGGCGCCTTGATCGATGAGCCGGTTGGCGTCGGCGGAGGGGCCGCTGATCGCCTTGAAGATCCGGATCTTGAGCTTGCCCTGCTGGTAGAGCCGGCGAATCCGGTCCACCTCCTGCCAACTGCCGTGCGCGTCCTGAATCTGGGTCCATCCCAGCTCCAGCTCCCGCTGTACCCCGCGCAGGACCGCCTCCTCGAGCTCCGCCTCGGTCGGGTTCGGGACCAGCCGCTCCACCAGCCCCTGCGCCCGATCGATCAGCATGCCGGTCGGCTCGCCCCCGGCGTCCTTGTTGATCGCGCCACCGGATGGCGGCGCCGTATTCCGGGTGACATTGGCGAGCCGGAGCGCCGCGCTGTTCACCACCGAGGCGTGGCCGTCCGCGCGGGTCAGGTACACCGGATTGTTCGGCGCGATCCGGTCGAGATCGTGCCGAGTCGGAAAGACCGGGGGGCGCCAGAAGGTCTCGATCCAGCCGCGGCCGGTGACCCATTGGCCCGGCTTGGCTTGGTCGACCCGCGCCTTCACCCGGGCCAGGAATTCCTCGAGGCTTCGGGTCCCCTCGAGATTCAGAGTCATCTCCCGCTCTCCGACACCTAACAAGTGCATATGGGCGTCGGTGAAGCCGGGATAGACCGCCGCCCCTCGGAGATCGATCACCTTGGTGCCGGGGCCGGTGATCCGCCGCGCCTCGCTGTCGGAACCGACCAGGACGATCTTCTCACCCCGGATGGCCACCGCCTGCGCCCGGGGTTGTTTGTCGTTGCCGGTATAGACCTTCGCGTTCCGAAGCACCAGGTCGGCGGGCTCGGCCTGCGGGACCGGCCGCGGGGCCGGGAGCAGCAGCAGGGACGACATGGCCAGCATCATCGCGGGGCGCATATTCTCTCTTGCCTTTCGTCTAGTCGGACAGGTTCTTCGGGTCGAGCCACCCCACCACATCGCGAGCCCACTGTAGCTCTACGCGGAACTCGAGGGACAGGTTGTGAGGACGGGGAATATCGCCACTCGTCCCCGGCTGGGCGACACGGACGCCCGGGAGAGAGGTAGACGACGCAACGACATGGCCGTTTCGGGCGGATTGTCTCTGCCGCAAGGAGAGATAGCTTACCTCAAGCGCCTGCGCAGGACAATGAGGTGTCGATGCGATTCCGGACAGCGGTCCCGATGGTCCTGTTGGCGGCCGCCTGCTCCGGCGACGGCGGGCAGGTGATCGCCCCCGACCCCACCGCGAATTTTGCCATGGACGCCGATTCGCTCCCCACCCTGATCCCCGGAACCATCGTGGCGCCGCTGGCGCTCGACCTGGATGGCGCCATCAAAGCTCTCGAGGAAACGGTCCCTCGCCGGTTCGGCAACATCGCCAACCGGCAGCGCATCGCCCCCAACAGCCGAATGTCGTTCGCGTTTGCCGTCGAGCGGGAGCCGTTCACGGTGCGCTTTCGGGGCGATACCATCCTGCTCTCCGCCGTCATCCACTATCAGGGGCGCGGCTGGTACGATCCGCCGATCGGTCCCGACCTGAACGGCGAGTGCGGCACCGGCGATCACCCGAAACCGCGGGCCCGGCTCTCGCTCCGGGTAGTGCCCCACCTTACGCCCGACTGGAAACTCCGGATCCGGAGCCGAGTGGCGCGGGTGGCCCCGCTCACCGACACCGACCGCGATCAATGCAAGGTCACCCTGGTCAAGATCGACGTGACCGGCAAAGTGCTCACCGCCGCGAGCAACGCGTTGACCAAGGTCCTGCCGCTCCTGCAGCGGCGGCTCGCGCGGATCGACGTGCGGACGCCGCTCGAGGGGATCTGGGTCGAACTGCAGCAGCCGATCAAGATCACCGACAGCCTCTGGCTCATTCTTCACCCCCGTGAAGTCCATCTCGGGGTTGTGCACGGCGACACCACCAGCGTTGGCGCTGAAATCGGCGTCACCGCATCGCCCCGGATTCTCTCCGGACCCAAGCCGATCGTCGCCTCGATCCCGCTGCCGCCCCTCGGACCGATTCGCGAGCGGCAGGGATTTTCCATGCTGGTCGAAGGAGCCTTCGACTACGGGGTCATGAGCGCGGTGCTGACGCAGAAGCTCGCCGGTAAGAAGGTAAGGGCCGCCGGCGGGCAACTGGTGGTCCGGCAAATTAGGGTTATCGGCATCGGCGGAGGCCGGCTGGCTATCGGGCTCGATTTCGACGGGTCCACGAGCGGTCGAATCTGGTTTCAGGGCCGGCCGCAATACGATCCGTCGATCGATCTCATCACCGTCCCCGACCTCGACTTCGACGCGAGCAGCGCGCCCTTGCTTGTCAAAGGCGTGGCCTGGCTCAAGGGCGACGCGATTCGGGAATTTCTCCGCACCCAGGCCAAGCTCCCCGCCGGTGAGGTGATGGGGCGGGTGCAGGATCTGGCCGTCAAGGAAATGAACCGGGAGCTCGCTCGAGGGGTGCGCCTCAGCGCCGAGATCACCTCGTCCGAACCGGCGGGCATTCTGGTGCGGCAGAATGGGCTATTGGTGCGGGCGCGGGCCACCGGGACGGCAAGGCTGGAATTGGGCGCCGCGCTCTTCGCGCCCAAGGACTCGACGCCCTAGAGGCGCCGGGTCTTCCAGCGACCTCGCTTGAACACGACCGCGCTCGCGACGGCCAGGGTGGAGAAGGCGACGGCGATCGACAAGGAGACCCCCGACGGCCCCCAGTCGAGGTGCTTCGCGAGGAACCACGCCAGCGGGATTTCCCAGAGCCAGAAGCAGAAGAAATTGAGCAGCGTCGGCGTCCAGGTATCGCCCGCGCCGTTGAACGAGCTCGTCAGTACCATCCCGTAGGCGTAGAAGGGAAAGCCGGCGCTCACCAGACGAAGGCCGAGAATACCGACCCGCCGCACTTCGGGGTCGGCGGTGAAAAGACCGACGAGCGTGGGCGCGCCGACGAGAAAGAAGAGCCCGACGGCGCCGAGGAACACCGCGTTGTAGCGCCCCGCCAGCCATACGGCCTTCTCGGCGCGGTCGGGTTTCGCGGCACCTAACGCCTGGCCCACCATGGTCGCCGCGGCGTTGGCCATTCCCCAGGCCGGCAAGAGCGCGAACATCACCAGCCGGATCGCCACGGTGTAGCCGGCCAGCGCTTGGCTCCCGAACGAGGAGACCACCCGCACCAGGCCGACCCAACTGGTCGTGGTGATCATGATTTGGAAGATCCCGGTTCCCGACAGACGAAGCATGGTCCGGAGAATCTCCGGCTCCAGCCGGAGGTGGGGCCGCCGAATGACGAAACGGTTATGCCGTTCGCTCAGCCGATAGAACTGATAGACCACCCCCATGCCGCGCCCGATCGTCGTGGCGACCGCCGCGCCGGTGACGCCGAGTTCGGGAAACGGCCCGATGCCGAAGATCAACAGCGGATCGAGGATCATGTTGCAGACGTTGGCGATCCAGAGGGACCGCATGGCGATCGTCGCGTCACCGGCGCCACGGAAGATCGCATTGATCAGGAAGAGGAGCAGGACGATACCGTTGCCGGCGAAGAGCACCCGGGTGAAGCCCTGGCCCGTTTCCACCACTGTGGGGGAGGCGCCCATGAGCCGGAGGAGATCGGGCGCGAAGACGCCCCCGGCGATGCCAAGCGGCACCGCGAAGAGGGCGCCCAAGGCAATGGCCTGTACCGCGGCGCGCGCGGCGCCCTCGGGGTTCTTTTCGCCGATCCGACGCGCCACCATCGCCGTGGCACCGATGCCGAGCCCCATGCCCAGCGCATAGATCAAGCTGAACAGCGCTTCGGTGAGCCCGACCGTTGCGACGGCGTCGGCGCCGAGCCGCCCGACCCAGAAGACGTTGACGACGGCGAAGACCGATTCGAGAGCGACCTCGAGCACCATCGGCACCGCGAGGAGCAGCAGCGAATGTCCGATGGGGCCGACGGTATAGTCGTGCCGATGGGCGCCGCGAACCGCTTCCTTGATCGCGGCCCAGAGGGTGGGCGGCGTCAGGCGAGCATGCCCCCGTCGACCACGAGCACTTGCCCGGTGATGAACGCGGCGTCCGCCGCGGCCAGAAAGAGCGCGGCGTTCGCCACGTCCTCAGGCTGGCCGAGCCCCGTCAACACCTGATCGCCGGCAAAGGCCTTTCGGCGCTCCTCGTCACCCCAGAAATACTCGCTGAACTCGGTCTGGATGAGGCCCGGGGCGATGGCGTTGACGCGGATCTTGTGCGGCCCAAGCTCGCGCGCCCACCCCCGCGTCAGCATGATCAGCGCCGCCTTGGTCATGCTATAGAGGATCCCCCCCGGCTGCGGGGTGAGCCCCGATACCGAGGCCATGTTGACGATCGCGCCACCGCCGCGCGCGATCATGCCCGGCGCGACGAGGCGCACCAACCGGACGGCGGCGAGGACGTTGACCTCGACCATCTTCAGCAGCTGCTCGTCGGTGGCCTGGAGCGCCGGGCCGTTCTGCACGTTGGTGGCGCTGTTGTTGACCAGGATGTCGATCGGGCCGAAGTGTGCTTCGACTTCCCGCACCGTGCGCTCGAGTTCGTCGAGTTTGCCGACGTGGCAGGCCACCGGATAGACATCGCCGGGGAGACCCCCGAGTTCGATGGCGGTCTGCTGCAGATGGCCGAGTTTACGGCTTGCGATCGCGACGTGGGCGCCGGCCTCGACGAAGCGCCGGGTGATGGCTTTGCCGATCCCACGACCGCCGCCGGTTACGAGGGCGATTCGCCCCGCGAGAGGAAGGTCTGCTGTCACGTCGGCACCTCATCAGTCGAATTGCCCGTACCACGCCGCCGGTGTTGATTCCGGCGATGACGGTCGCCGCCTACACCAACTTTAGTCGCGCCGAATGGTCTCGGCTCCGCGCCACCACACCGCTCACCCTTTCCGAAGCCGATTTGGCGGAGCTCCATGGCCTCAACGAGCAGCTCTCGCTCGAGGAAGTGGTGGAGGTCTATCTCCCGCTTTCCCGGCTCCTGAATCTTCACATCACCGCCACGCGCACGCTCGAGCGGGTCACCGACCGTTTTCTCGGCAAGACCGTCGCGCAGAGCCCGTACATTCTCGGGCTGGCGGGCAGCGTCGCGGTCGGCAAGAGCACCACCTCCCGAGTGCTCCGCGCGCTGCTGGCCCGCTGGCCCGACCACCCCAGAGTCGATCTGGTGACCACGGACGGCTTCCTCTTTCCCAACCGCGTGCTCGAGGAGCGGGGGTTGATGAACCGAAAGGGGTTTCCGGAGAGCTACGACATCCGGCGGCTCACCCGCTTTGTGGCCGACCTCAAGGGCGGCGCGCCCCTGGTCACCGCCCCGGTCTACTCGCATTTGGTCTACGACATCGTCGACGGCGACGTGCAGACGATCCGCCAGCCCGATATTCTGATCCTCGAAGGGCTCAACGTCCTTCAAGGCGGCACCAGCGGCGAGGAGCGCCTCTTCGTATCCGACTATTTCGATTTCTCGATCTACGTCGACGCCGACGAAGCCCATATCCGCGAGTGGTTTTTCCAGCGGTTCCGGCAGCTCCGGGACACCGCCTTCCGCGATCCCAAGTCCTATTTCGCCCAATACGCCGGCCTCTCCGATACCGATGCGAAGCGTTTTGCGGATCAGGTCTGGGAAGGCATCAATGGCGCCAATCTGCGCCAGAACATCCTTCCCACTCGGGAGCGAGCCCATCTCATTCTCGAAAAGGGCAAAGACCACCGGGTGGAGCGGGTTCGGCTCCGTCGCCTGTAGCGGCTAGGGGAGCACCCGGTCGAGCCGGCGCAATACCATTTCGATCGTCGCCACCGCCCGTCCAAAGAAGGCCACCGTGATGGTTTCCGGATCGTCGGTCGGCTTGTGATAGTCGGGGTGATCGTCTACCCCGAAATAAACGAACGGGACGCCGGCGTTGTGAAAGGGCCCTTGATCCGACTGGTTGGTCCAGTCCGCTTCGCCGGGTACCCCCGGACGGTCATGGCCCTGCCGCAGCACCACCGAAGCGCCGGCCGCCGCCGAATCGAGCACCGGCTTGAGCGTGGGCGTGCGCGCCGCGCCGCTGGCCCAGAGCTCACCTTTGTCGTTGTGCCCCACCATGTCGAGGTTGATGTTGAGCGCGATCGAAGCCACCGGCACGGGCGGGGCGGCGATGAACGCCTTGGCGCCGGTGAGCCCCACTTCCTCGCCGTCCCAGAGCGCGATGATCACGGAATGGGCGAGCGGTGTCTTGGCCAGCCGCTCCGCAATCGCGAGAACCGCGGCGACGCCCGAGGCGTTGTCGTCCGCGCCGTTATAAATGCTGCCGTTGCGGATGCCGACATGGTCGTAATGCGCGGAGAGAACGATGTATCGCTCCCGAAGCCGCCCACCGGGAATCTCGGCAAGGAGGTTCACCCCCGTTCCGCTCTCTCGGGGAAGGGAGAACGCGTGCTCGTAGCTCCCGCCCACCGGCTTCCCCCCCACGGCCTGGAGCCGCGTGAGG
>JABFSM010000219.1 GCA_013140635.1 Gemmatimonadales bacterium | reverse complement strand
AGTGCCGGTGGGGAGTACGGTGCGGGCCTGTGGGGGGGGAATCGTGCTGCAGACCGGGGAGCATCCCGAGTACGGCCGGTTCGTGCTGATCTCGCACCCCGATGGATATCAAACGATGTACGGACACCTCTCCCGGATCACCGCGGTGCAGGAAGCCGCCGTGAACGCGGGCGAGGTGATTGGCCGAAGCGGGAACACGGGACGCTCCTCGGCTCCGCATCTTCACTTCGAGATTCGTCTCAACGGGGTCTCGATCGATCCCGGCACCATGGTGAAGGAGGAACGCTGATGGGCATCTTCTCCGCTCCCGCTTCGACCGCCACGCCTTCGATGGAACGCCGCCGGCCGAATGGCGCGACGGGAGGACTCTCGATCGTGGCGAAGGACCTCACGATTGCCGGCGACCTTCAGGCCGAAGGGGTGATCCGCATCGAAGGGCGCGTGGTGGGCAACGTTCACGCCGGTGACCAGGTGCTGCTCTCCGAGGGCGGGGTGATCGAGGGAGATGTGGTCACCCGTGAGGCGGTAATCGGAGGACGGGTGCATGGATCGATCACCGGCGCGGAGCGTGTCGAGGTTCAGGCGTCGGCGGTGGTGCATGGCGACATTACGACCCGCCGCCTTCTCATTCAAGAGGGCGGGACGGTGAACGGCGCGGTCAAAATGGAAAGGCTGGACGGGTGAGGAGATTGCCTCGGCCGCTCCGCGGCCTCGCAATGACAGCGCGGGGGCTTCGCCTCCTCGCAATGACGGTGCTCGTGCTCGCCGGCTGCGCCAAGAAACCTGAACCGGCCGGCACTTTCCGGGTGGCACTCATCACGCCGGGGTCGATCGCGGACGCGGCGTGGAATTCAGGCGCATTCGTGGGGCTCAATGCCATCCGCGACTCGCTCAATGCCGAGGTGAGTCATGTCGAGGCGCGCACTCCCGGCGAACAGGAAGAGGCGCTTCGAGCCTACGCGGTCCAGGGGTACAACCTCGTCTTCGGGCATGGCTTTGAGTTCCAGGGTCCGGCGGAACGGATCGGCGCGGAGCATCCCAAGACCGTCTTCGTGGTCACTTCGGGCGAGCGGGTGTCGAGTCAGGGAAATGTGGTACCGATGGTGTTCGGCATCGAGCAGGCAACGTATCTCGCCGGGATGATCGCCGGCGGGATGACCAAGACGAACAAGATCGGTTTCGTCGGCGGGATCGAGCTCCCGCCGATCAAGCGGGGATACACGGGGTGGCTCAACGGGGCCAAAGCGGTGAATCCGGGCGTCGATTCGCGGGTGGCCTACCTCAACACCTTCGACGACGTGGCCGCGGGACGGGAGGCGGCGCTCGCGATGATCCGCCTCGGCGTCGACATGTTTCATCATAACGCCGATCAGGCGGCGCTCGGCCTGTTCCAGGCGGTAAAGGAGAGCCCCTCCGCGTATGTGTTCGGCGCCAACGCCGACCAACGGGCGCTTGCTCCGGAACGGGTGGTCGGGTCGGTGGTGATCGACCTGCCCAGAGCGTTTCTGGCGATTGCCCGCGAGGTGCAAGCCGGCCGCTTCCAGCCCAAGGTGGAGATGTTCGGGCTGGCGGGGGGGGTGCTGCGGTACGATCCGAATCCCGAGCTCCTCTCCACGATCCCGCCCGACCTGCAGGCGCGCGTCCGCGCCGCGTCCGACGCCATCATCGCGGGCACGCTCAAGCCGCTTCCGTAGGCCGTTCGATCCGGCAACACCCCGACCGGGCTCGGCCCGGCCGGGGTGAAACCGCTCCCGCCTCCCGCCCGTATGCTATGTCTCACATAGTATGTATCGCGGGGGCTCTTGCATGCGGATCGAACGCGAACTGATGCGCGGCGCCGGACCGGTCACGGTGCTCCGGCTCCTCAAGCAACGGGAGATGTACGGCTACGAACTGGTCGTGGCGCTCTCCCAGCGCACCGACGGGGTGCTGGCCATGGGCCAGAGCACGCTCTATCCGCTGCTCTACAGTCTCGAGGCCAAGGGCTTCGTTCGGGGGGAATGGCGGGAGGCTCCGTCGGGCCGGCGCCGGAAGTACTACGTCATTACGCCGAAAGGGCGCACCCGCCTCAAGGCCGAGCAGGCGCAGTGGCGCCGGCTGCTTGGGGCGATGGCGTCGCTTGGCTTGGTCGGTCCAGCTCACTCGGAGCCCTGACCGCGGATGGCTCGCGACTCACTGGATGCGCTCGAACTCGAGCAGGCTGCGCTCGGCCGCGGGCTTCCTCGCGCGCTCGCCGCCGCGATCGGCCGCCAGCTCGCCCGGGCCGACCTCACCGACCTCCGTCGGCGGGAGATCTTCGACGAGCTCGTGGCCCACTTCGAAGATGGCCTTGCGGCGGGTCGGCCCGAGACCGAGCTCCTCGCCGAGTTCGGCGAGGCCGACTTCACGCCGCCGCCCCCCGTTCCTCTGCCATTTCCCGTCCCAAGACGAGGAGACCGCCCCGTGTCCCGCTTGCTTCGCGATCTCCGTTACGCCGGGCGGCGGCTCCTCGCCAGTCCCGGCTTCACCGCAATTGCCATCGTGTCGCTGGCGCTGGGCATCGGGGCCACCACCACGGTCTTCAGCCTCATCAACGCGGTCATCCTCCGGCCCAGCGCCATTCGCGACGTGGCCCAGGTGGTGGATGTATACGAGCGGAGCGAGGAATTCCCGTTCAACGCGACGACCAATCCAGACTATATGGATCTCCGCCGCGGGACCTCGGCTGTCTTCAGCGAACTCGCCGCGACTCGGTTTGCGATCGCCCAGGTCACTCGCGGCGGCACATCCTCCCCGATCATGGGCGAGGTTGTGACCGGCACATACTTCCCTTTGCTCGGTGTCCGCGCCGCGCTGGGCCGCCTCCTTGCCCCTACCGACGACGTGTCACAGAACGGCCATGCCGTGGCCGTGCTTGGGTATGGGTATTGGCAGCGCGCCTTTGGAGGAGATTCGGCGGTGCTCGGGAAGCCGATGGTGCTCAACGGCCGCGCCTACACCGTCATCGGTGTGGTGGAAGAGGCGTACCAAGGGAACTTGCGGGGGATGACCCCAGACTTCTACGCCCCGATGATGATGGTGAACCACCTGAGTCCGGGAGACAGCGACCTCCTTCAGGCCCGCAGCGAGCATGGACTGTTCGTCAAAGCGAGGCTCCGCGAGGGGATTGCGATGGCAGCGGCGGATGCCGCGGTGCTCGGCGTGGCGGCCGAACTCAAGGCACAGAGCGTGGGGGACTGGCGGCAGGGGAACACCTTCGCCCTCATGCGCACGAAGGACGTGATCATCTTTCCGGCCGTGGACAAGATGATGTATCCGGTCGCGGGGTTCATGCTCACGCTGGTCGGGCTGGTGCTGCTGGTGGTCTGCGCCAATCTGGCCAGCTTCCTCCTGGCGCGCGGGGTGGACCGGAGGAAGGAGATCGCGGTACGGCTGGCGCTCGGCGCCACGCGGGCGCGGCTCCTTTCGCAACTCCTCACCGAGACCGTCCTCCTCGGCGCGCTGGGCGGCGCGGGCGGCCTTGCGGTTTCGGTGGCGCTGGCCAAGGCGCTCACCACCGCCAATCTTCCGCTCGCCGCTCCCATAATGCTTGATCTGTCTCCGGACAGCCGCGTCCTCCTCTTCACCACGGCGGTCTCGCTGCTTGCCGGGATACTCTTCGGGTTGGTGCCGGCGTTGCGTGCCAGCAACCCGCACCTCTCTTCGACGCTCCGCGACGAAGCGGCTGGCGGTGGCCGGCGGGGGCGAGCGGCGATGCGCCATGGGCTGGTCGTGGCCCAGGTGGCGATTTCGCTCGTGCTCCTGATTGCCGCCGGGCTCTTCGTGCGCAGCATGCGCGCCGCGGAGAACGTCGATCCGGGCTTCGCGTACGACCCAATGGCGATCATGTCGATCGTCTTCCCACCGTCCAAGTACGCCAGACCGGCGGCTCGGCTGGCGCAGGAGGAACTGGCGAGCCGGCTTCGCGAACTCCCCGGCGTGACGGGGATCGGGATGATCGACAACATCCCGCTCAATCAACTCAACAGGCAAGACACGGATATCAGCGTGCCGGGTGTCGACCCAGGCGACGGACGCACCGGCTTTAGCCCGGATATGGCCATCACCGACACCGGGTACTTCAACGTCGCGGGGTACCGGCTCTTGGCCGGCCGGTACTTCTCGGCGTCGGATGGACCGAATGCACCAAACGTCGCGATCATCAACGAGGCATTGGCCCGGCGGCTCTGGCCGGGGAAGAGTGCGGTAGGACAACAGTTTCTTCGGGGGGATCAGCCCCACGAAGTGGTTGGGGTGGTTGCGACAACGAAGATCGGAAGCCTTGGAGAGCCGCCGACGTTCGGGGTCTACTTCCCTCTCGAACAGGAGAACTCATCGGGCGTTTGGTATGTGGCGCGCACCACCGCAGACGAGGACCAGACCGCCCAGGCGATGCTCCGCGCCGCCCAAGCGATGGACTCCGACCTGATTCCACTCGACGTCCGCTCGATGACCCGGCATCTCGGTGTCGTGCGCCTGCCGATGCGCCTGGCCGCGCTGATGGTGTCGGCGCTCGCCATCCTTGCCGTCGTGCTTGCCACCATCGGACTCTACGGCACCATGAACTACTCCGTGGCGCAGCGAACCCATGAAGTGGGGATCCGCCTTGCGCTCGGCGCAGAGCCGAAGGCGGTGGTGCGAATGCTCATGAAGTCAGGGCTGCGCTTGGTGGCGCTCGGAAGCGCGGTGGGATTTGTGTTGGCTCTCCTCCTGGCTCGGCTGATAAGCCGGCTCCTCTTCGGTGTCGGGGCGCTCGATCCGGTCACGTTCGTGCTGGTGCCGATAGCCCTGGTGTCGGTCGCGGCGTTGGCCGCCTGGCTGCCGGCCCGCCGAGCGACCGAGGTGGCCCCCACGGAAGCGCTCCGCGCGGACGGGTGAGACATTATTCTTAGCGAGTGAGCCTTTCTCGCCCGCTTTCGGAAATCACGTCTTACCTCGATGGGTACCTCCGCATCCGCGAGGTACCCGACGATCCGAACGCGCTCAACGGGCTTCAGGTGGAGAACCGCTCGGGGACGGTCTCCCGCATCGTGGCGGCGGTTGACGCCTCCCAGGCAACGATCGACGGTGTGGCCAAGGGGGCTGCCTCCGGTTCGGCCCTCTTGCTCGTTCATCACGGCCTGTTCTGGGATGGGCCGATTCCCCTGACCGGCCGCCGTTACCGGCGAGTTCGCGCCCTCTTCGACGCCGACACCGCGCTCTACTCCGCCCACATACCTCTCGATCTTCATGCCGAAGTCGGCAACAACTACGTCCTGGCGCGCCAACTCGGCCTGGATGGGGTCGAGCCGTTCGATCTTTACCGGGGTGTGCCGATAGGGGCTCAGGGCACACTGAGTCCGGCGGAGCCCCGGGAAGTGTTTGCATCGCGAATCGGCAAGCTCCTCGGCTCTCTGCCAAAGCTCATTCCGGGTGGGCCTGCCGAATGCCGGCGCGTGGGGATCATCACCGGCGGGGCAGGGGGGCGAATCGGCGCGGCGCAGGAGGCGGGGCTCGATACGTACCTGACCGGAGAAGGGATGCACCACACCTTTTTCGATGCGATGGAGTTCGGCGTCAACGTCATCTACGCCGGGCATTACGCCACCGAAACGGTTGGCGTGAAGGCGCTGGCCGAGCATCTCTCCGGCACGTTCGGACTCCCCTGGGAATTCCACGATCATCCGACGGGACTCTAGGTGAATCGGGCATGAGCGACGCCCCGGCACTCGAGCTCACCGGGATCACGAAACGGTTCGGCTCCGTCTTGGCACTGGACGGAGCCGATTTCTCGTTGGCCCCAGGTGAGGTACACGCTCTGCTCGGGGAAAACGGCGCGGGGAAGTCCACGCTCATGCATGTGGCATTCGGGATGATCGCCGCCGACGCGGGGACGATTCGAGTGCGGGGTGCCGCAGCGCAGATCTGGTCCCCCCGCGATGCCCGGGCCCTTGGCATCGGCATGGTGCACCAACATTTCACGTCGATCGGGACGCTCACCGTCCGGGAGAATCTTCGGCTGGACGCCGGCCCGCGCGGGACGTCGGCCGCCGGGCTAGGCGATTCGCTGTCACGGCAGCTGCTCGCGGGGTTCGATCAGGATGCACGAGCCGGGACGCTTCCGGTGGCCGAGCGGCAGCGGCTGGAAATCGTCAAGGCGCTTTCGACCGGGGCTCTGATCCTCCTTCTCGACGAGCCGACGGCGCTGCTGGCGCCGAGTGAGGTGGAGGCGCTGATCGGGTTGATGCGGGAGTTTACCCGCGCGGGGGGGGCCGTGGTTCTGATCACACACAAGCTGGACGAAGTCCTCGCGGCCGCCGACCGGGTGACGGTGCTTCGGCGCGGCGTGGTAACGCTGACCGGCTCGATGGCGGGCCTAACGGAAACGTCGCTGGCGGAGGCGATGATCGGAGGCCCGGTCGGCGGGGAGGAGAGAGTGGTGCCGCCGAGCCACCCCGCCTCGTCAGACGATGTGGCGGTCCGGCTCGGCGCGCTTGCCGTCAGGCCAGGGGAGCTCGTCGGTGTGGCGGCGGTGGAAGGCAACGGCCAGAGGGAGATCCTTCGCGCCATTGCGGGACTCTCCACCTCCGTGCCGGCGGTTCCGGTGTCGGTGACCGGGCGGGTGGCGTTCGTGCCGGAGGACCGTACGACCGAAGGGTTGATCCCGGAGCTTTCACTCACGGAGAACGTGGTTCTGGGCTTGCCGGGTGATCCACGCTGGACAAAGGGAGCGAGGCTCGACTGGCCGGCAGCACGAGCCCGCACCGGGGAACTCCTCCAGAGTTTTGGGATCCGCGCAGGGGGCCCGGACGCGCTCGCGGCGACGCTCTCGGGGGGAAACCAGCAGAAGGTCGTGCTGGCCCGGGCCTTGGAAGGGGCCCCGCGGGTCCTCGTGGCGGAGAATCCGACCCGCGGCCTCGACATTCGCGCCACGGCGTTGGTGCATGAGCGGCTTCGCGCCGCCGCCGCCGAAGGGGTCGCGGTCATCGTGTATTCCACGGACCTCGATGAAGTCCTGACGCTCGCGCCGCGCATTCTGGTGGTTTACCAAGGGAGAATCCGGGAGGCTCCTCCCGGGCGGGACCGGCGGACGGTGGGGGCCATGATGCTTGGCCTCGAGGTGGAGGGCCAAGCCAGTTAGGTGTTCCGCGGGCAATCGTGAAGACGCGCGAAAGACAGCGTGAATCGTCGTTCACGATCGCCGAAGGGCGCAACATTTGGCTACACTGAGGCGTCCAAGTAGGTATCTCCAGATCTGGAACCCTCGCGCATGCGGCCACATTGGTCCGGCCTTGCCCTGGATATTCGTCTCGCCGCTCGCCGCCTCCGGCATGCGCCAACATATGCCACCGCAGTGGTGCTCATCTTTACCCTCGGCATCGGCGCCACCACCACGCTCTTCAGCATCGTCCGCGGGGTCGTGCTCCGGCCGCTCCCGTTTCCTGAATCCGAACGCCTGATCCGCATTTGCGAGGAGCACTCCTCGATCCGGGGCTTTTGCGTCGCGTCGCCGTATTCGGTGCGGGAATGGGGGGCCTCGAGCCGCACCTTGAGCGCTATCGGTCTCGGACGGGATTGGCCCTTTTCTCGCATTCGCGACGACGGCAGGCGTGAACAAGTCACCGGCGGATGGGCCTCGCCCGGCCTCTTCGCCGCCCTTGGCGTTCGTCCGGCGCTCGGGCGGCTTCTGGTCCCGAACGATCTGGCGGCGGGGGCCAACAAGGTCGTCGTGCTCTCATCGGAGTTTTGGCAGAGCGAGTTCGGTGGGACACCTGACGTGCTCAACCGCCGAATCGTGCTGGACGGAGAAAACTACGCCATTCTTGGCGTGCTTCCGAAGGGCGCCGCGGTTCCCGGGCTGCCGGAGGTGCGGTTGTGGGTGCCCATTCCGGCCGACCCGGACCAAGAGGAGACGCGGCGCTGGCGGGGCTTTCAGGT
>JABFSM010000166.1 GCA_013140635.1 Gemmatimonadales bacterium | reverse complement strand
CGCGACGATCGAGAGAGGGAACACCAGGCCGAAGAGGATTCCGGACAGCGCCGAGATCAGGCTCAGGATGCTGAGCACCTGGCTGTCGGTCGCGGCGGTCGTGCTTGGGGTCGCGCTGGTGATGGGGGTGGTGGTGGGGAGGGGGTGAAGTGCTGCCCTCGTCACTGCAGGAGGCTTTGTTAGTGGACCTGCGCGACCCAGTTACAAATAGCTAGAAGGACTTCCGGTGGCGCATGAGCAATCCTGACTGGGCCCGCGACGAATTGATTTTGGCGCTTGACCTGTACCTCTTGAATAATCGGCAACAACTGGACTCCACCGATCCTCAAGTCATTGCTCTAAGCGAGCTGCTGAATCGACTTCCCATCCATGATTCCACGGTGAGGGACGGCGAGTTCCGAAACCCAAATGGAGTGGCGATGAAGCTTGGGAATTTCTCAAGCATCGATCCGTCCTACCCCGGGACTGGGCTTCGAAGAGGGAACAAACTTGAGGCTGTAGTTTGGAAGGATTTCGCGGAAAATCCCGACCTATTGCGTCGACTTGCTCAAGCTATCTCCCAACAGGCCGATGCAAGCCCTGCCCCAACCGGGCCGAGCAGCCCCATTCCAATTGGTGATGAAGACGAATTCCCCGAAGGGCGTTTGCTCACGCGCCTCCACTTCGCCCGCGAACGAAATCGGAAGGCGGTGAAGCGGAAGAAGGCTCATGTGCTAGGCAAGACAGGCAAACTAGCATGTGAGTGTTGCGACTTCGATTTCGCGGCAACCTACGGCGCATTTGGAGCCGGTTTTGCAGAGTGTCATCACCTTGTGCCAATTTCAGAGCTTAATAGAAATGGCATCACGCGGCTGATTGATCTATCAATTGTTTGCGCTAATTGTCATCGAATGCTTCACCGCACCCGCCCTCTGATGGCGCCATCGCGTTTCCGATCCGATATCCTTAAGAATCGGCTCTAGCTGGGGCGCAAGACTACCGCCCGCAGTCACGCTGCTTGTGTCGGTAGCCGGAGAACGACTATCGCAAACACTCGAGTGCAAGCACGTACGTCAGCCGAGGCGGTACCGCGTTGCCGATAGTTCGAACTAAGTTACTTCGTTTCAACATGACGGGAGAAAAATCGAACCAGTCCGGAAGACCTTGGATCCGAGCTCCTTCGCGAGGTGTAAGAGTTCGCCGAAGTCCAGGATGGACGAAGCGCCCCCTCCCCATCGTATCGAATCCACCCGTAATTGTTGGTGCGGGCTGGTTCCACCGTAGACGCCCGTAAACCGAGCCATAACTGTGTACTTTATCTCGGTGACATGCTGGTCGCTCTGAATCCGGCAAATCGTAGAGATCATGGTCGAACAGGAAATCGATTCGACGTTGCGTCTCGGGTTTCAACCCGGTTGGCCGATCAATTGGCGATTTAGAGTGGAAACCCTTCAGGTCACCAATCGCCCAGCGAAGGGACCGGGGGGGGCGCGCATGCAGTTCCACAATTTCTTCAATTCGCGGAAGCGCGCTCCCCGAGCCAGCCATCGTGGCGAGCATTACGTGCCGGCGGCGGCGCTGTGCCAACCCGAGTCTTGACAGATCGACGATTCCGTGACTCACGATATAACCGAGACTTTCCAGGCCGCGCCGAGTTTGCTCGACGACATTGCCATGATCGTGGAGGACCATGGCGACGTTTTCGACAAATATGAAGGACGGTGCGAAAAGTTCAGCGAAGCGTGCGACCCTGAAGTAGAGCCCATTTCGGGGATCGTTTCGACGGGTTGCATTATTCAAATTGCTATGTCCCTGACAAGGTGGGCCGGCTACAACGATGTCAACCCTACCCACCCGGCGCTTTAGGGCACGTTCCGCTGGCGTCATACGGGTCCCCAAGCGCGGCGCCAGTAGGGTCCCCAAGTCGGCCGGCATCGGTTCGTGGAGGCCGAAATTGAGGGAATATGTCTTCAAGGCCGCCGGATCAATGTCAAAAGCGGCTACCGGGGAAAAGCCACGCCCAAGGGCGCGACAGGCCTCCGCCACCCCGAGACTCATTCCTCCGCAGCCAGAGAATAGATCCGCCACTCGAATGGGTCGCGGTCCTCGAAAACTGGGCCGTTCACCCGCACGAAGCAGGAGCGAGTCGACGAGGGCGGCTGGATCCCCGGTGCCGGCATCCTCTGGCACTCTGCCAATCTGAGTGATGACGGGTCTTGCGCGAGGCGAACGCCGGTTAATCCGGCGCAGTACCTGTTGGCCATCTACCCACGCCACTTCCGGCGGAGCCTCGTCACGGGTTGGCTCAAAGAGGCTAAGAACCTGATCAGGTGCCAAACGAGTCATTCGGTGAAGACTTGCAGATAGGAGAGACCATTTGTCAAGGCCGTTTCTCAAGACCGAGCAGTATCAATATGCTGGCAACCTGCCCCAGCTCCGAAAACGCCTCGTCGGAGGTTAGGGCATCCTGTCGTGATGGGCTTCGAGAATAATAATTAGGAAGGCGAGAAAGCACTGATACACGATTACGCGGTACTGAGCGGACATCTAGTTGGTGTGCTCCCGCTGATTCATGCCGAGAATCAGTCGCGGTAGCAACTTCGTCAGTCAGCGGCGGCCCGGTGATGTCGGTCCCCGAGAAGCCGCACCAACCGTCTCGAAAGCTTTCCGGGGTTGGCCGTCTCGCATTGCCACACTGTCACCACCGTGAAACCTAGGCGCCTGAGTGCCGCATGGTTTCGGTTATCTCGGGCAATATTGGCGGCAAACTTCGACGACCAGAACACACGGTTCCTCTTTGGCGAAGTCGTAAGACGACAGCCACGGTGTCGATGCCAAAAACAGCCGTGAACGAAGACGATCAGGTGACGCCTCTGATTCACGATATCCGGTGTCCCTGGCAGTCCCCGCACGTTCAGTCGATAGCGCAGCCCGACGGCGGTCAGCAGTCTTCGCACCAGAAGTTCAGGTACGGTGCCGCTCCGTCGGACTGCACTCATCAACTGTGACCGCGCGTGAGTGGTGCGGAGCGCCATCTCCCTTGGTCCGGAACGCGATCTCCCCATAGATCTAGACGGCTTCCTCGTCGTCAGCTTCTGGCAGTAGCGACTCGTACCACACCATCAGCTCACGAATTGCCTTGTCGGGGACCTCATGGTCCCGTGGGCCTTTGGGGTCCTTCCCAACCACTTCTGCAAGAGTTGGGCGGTCGTTCCACCAGTCGACGTCAATGCCTTCATCTGGCGTCATGTAGCCGGATGCTTCAAGCGAGCGCAATGACAAATACGCATTGATTCTCTTGCTGAGCTGTTTCATTTCATCGAAGGACGATTGTCGTTGCTCGGCAAGGCGACCGAATGCAATGACCGCAGGCCGATACATCGCATACCGGTTCTCCATCGCGTACTGAGCTGTACTGGGATTCCGGAGTACGAGGCGGACGTCAGCGTAGTCAGCCCCATTGCGCGCCATCTCCGAGAAAAACCAGAGTCGGGACAGCCCGTTCCGTTTGAAGTCTCCCGTGAGCCGATACAGATTGAACGGCCAGCGGTGACGAAGGTATGGTAAGCCCACCTGGAAGCACAGCCATGTCCATACCCCAGCGTCTCCTGCGAGTCGAGGTGCAATGCGCAATGCGCTATGGAACCTTGGAGCAAGCCACTGGTCCAGCTCGGTCTCCTTGTCGAGGTGCCTGTCCAGAGCGTCCTTAAGAAGCCCCTTCAACAAATCGATGTCGACCTCACCTGCATCTGGCACCTCCACGAGGTATGGACTAAGGTCCAACTGGCGTTGACCGTTCCAAACCTCTTGGTCAATCATTGCAGAGACCTGGGGCTTCACCCTGTGGATAATCATGCTGAGCCCTCCTGAAGGTCGAGGAAGCGCTCAGCGGCACGCTCTGCGTCCCGGATGAGGCGTCCCATCCGGACTACGCGTTGTGCTACGAACGCAAGGCGCGGCACCAGGGTCTCCATTTGGTCATCGCGCATTTGAACGAGACTCCGAATGCGCTCGTCTCGCGGTAAATTTGACGGAAGTTGAGCCACAAGCGTGTCGAGTACTCGGCGTTTCCATTGCTGGCTCGGCAAGCCGATTTCTTCGCTACCTTCGCTGCAATCGAGCCCAGCGACAGCGGCAAGAAATAGCTGCAGCCAAACAGACTGTGCGATCGCTGCATTCACGGTGTGTCGCATTACCGCAGCAGCTCCAGTCCGCGCTCGACTATGAAGCGCGGCTCGCATTCCGGTCTGAGAGGAATTCAGGAACAACACCGGCTCTTCTCCACCAAGGTCTAGATCGAAAGGCAGCGAATCATTCGAGCGCCGCGTGGCGTCGGAGGACTCTCCGAATCTCTCCCACACAGTCTTCACCAATCCTTTGAGGGATCGGTTTGGTGGATCCACGACGAGTGCCAGTCGGCGGCCCTCGCCAACGCGCATGGCGTGATCGGTTGCAAGCATCAACCCAGAGGTCGGTGCTGTTCCAGCAGGAAGGTCGGTAGCTCGAACTAGGAACGGCGTTAACTGAACGGTCCCACGAACATGACTGTGCCGGATCGTAATGTCTCCGCGCCATACATTGTCATCGCGGACAAGCTCGACGGCCTCACGCAAACGGGTTGCCGGGCAGATGATGCTCAGGTACATATGAAGATCGCTGCTGACGTCAGCTCCCAATGGGACGAGCTCTGCCAACTCCTCTTCTGGCATCGAAGCCTCGACTTTGAAGCAGATTCGGGCCCAAGGGCGGTCTTCGTGACTCAGGTCAAGCGTCGACACCTCCTCACTGCTTTCTTCTTCGACCGTCGCCCACTTGAATACTCGCCCTTCCTCAGCGGGGTCATACGGATCCCTCGCAACCAGACGGATTTGCGAGGAATACTCATACGGGTAGAGCAGTTTGGTCTGAGGCATGGGCTAGTCCACCTCCTCTTCCTCGATTGGCTCGACCAACAAGTCGATGCGAGCCCGACATTTGGCCGGATCAATTCCATCAATATGTTGCTCGGTTGTTCCATAGAACGACACCGCCCTGGGGTTTGGTGCCACGATGAACTCCCCACTGGAATTCTCGCGCAAGGTGCCGACGCGGGATTCAAAACTCTGCCAGGGAAGCAGTATCGGTGACCCGCTTTCGACGTCGATCCGTACCCGTGGAGTCAGTCGCAAGCGGCGCTTCTTGTCATTGAATGAAACCTCTGCTCTGATCTCCCATGCCTTATCGCGGAACCTTGGTCGTATGTTTCGCAGCGTGGCTAGGGGTGGTTGCGGATCCCCACCACCGCCGAGGTCGAGGAGTCTCCGCAGTTCCTCGGGTCCGTTGTCCTCCTCGACGACGGGCCTTTTGACGGCATCTCGCAGCTTGCTTGTCACCGAGTCCCGGAATTCCTTAAGGCGTTGCTTGGCTCCCGGACGGAACTTCGTTCGAAGTGCCTCTTCATACTTCCAGTCGTTGTGTGACGGCGGCTCGGACAGCCGAAGAAACTGTTCTGCGGCCAGCTGGGCCGGCTCCTTGCCCACCGCATCGCCTGCCAGGAGGATTGCGTGAAACGTGCTCGCGCCCATCGCGACGCCGTCCCGATTCCAATATTGGGTGACCATATATCGGCCACGGATCATGGCGACTGTGTTGGCGAGGTGTTTCCCTGCGCCTTGGTTTTCGTCGTCGTCGAGTCGAATGAGCAGATGACAGCGCGAGTCCATCTGAGCTGGGAATCGCTCGACGCTGTCGGCGTCGTCCCGAGTCCCGGGAACCTGTAGTGTGACCGCTCGATGCGTCACCGACCCAGGCTCATCTAGCTGCTCTTCAACTCGGTCATCGAGGTGCCGCTGAAACGTGTCGACAAATTCCGGGACATACTCGCGAGGCTCGACGATTCGCTGGTTGAGCAACACGCTATCACGCATGTGCTCAATCGAGACGCGCAGCCGCCCAACGAGCATCGCCGGCCAGAAGTTCTCAGCTGCACTGCGCGCCAGCTTCCCAAGGAGTTCTTCGACATCCATGCGGACTTCCGATTCAGGGTCGCGAAAACCGAGAATCAGGGCGCTAGTGCCGCTTGAGCGCCCAGCACTCACCCCAGTAGGGAGGTCGTTGCGCTTCAATTGTAGATTGATGAGAGCGACGTCGGATGGGTCAACCCAATGAGAATTGCCAAATTCGCCGATCCCGAGCCATCCAGGTCCGGCAAATGGTTGACTCTCCACTTTGTGCCAGGTCAGTTCGCTCCGGCCAACAATTCTGGTGCGCGAATCGTCCGGGATGTCGGAAGCAAACAGGACTGTTGACAGCTCGCTACAGTTCCATAACACCGCCTTTCCCAGGCCGTATGAGCCACCGGCATTGGCTGCCTGCTTGCTGGTATCCAGGTTGTTGCGCGTTAGAGCAGCGTACGGGCTGCTGCTCTGTTCGTCGTCATCAGCAGTCAGTTCCTCACCGGGGAGACCAATCGTTCCATAGTCATCGATTCGGAGGAGGCATAGCGGCTCGGGTCCGTCTAGCCGAGCGATCCCGTCACGCACCTTCTCGGAGAGCCGGGCCTTTCCCTTGGCGGCATTCCGAATGTGCTCTCGCAGTTCGTTCAGCTTTGCGGCCTGCCCAAACTTCGCGTACTCTTCGCCGCTCTTCGTCAGTTCAATGAGGCGGAAACGAAGGTGAACCATCCCCCCGCTCCCACCGTCACGCCTGGAGGCATCCGTCGAATTCTGTCCCGTCTCCCTGACAAGTGTCGGGACGTCGGGCGGAGTGGCGAAGGCGTTCGCGTTTCCGAAATCTCTTCCACCTTGCCAGGCGGGGCGGAAGTGCCAGGCGATTTCGGCATCGGGAGGTCCCAGCACATCGAGCTTCCTATCCTTCATCGGTCTCGCCTCTCTTTCCGATTTTGTGGCGCCGGATAGTTCGCCTCTGGCGAGCCAGTCGTAGTTGACCTTCAACAGAACGGCAATTTTGCGCAAAGTTGATTCAGGACACTCTCTCCGGCCCGTCAGCCAGTGCGAGACAATTGCTGGCTTGCGACCTAGATCCCGCGCTAAGTCGCTAGCGCGCATCCCCCGGCGCTCAAGGGCCTCTCGAATTCGGCCAGGAACTGACCGGGAATCGACCACGGCAACTCCTCTTCTTCCGATGTGTATACAGATTTGTATAAGAATGTCTGACCAACGAAGATCAATGTATACTCGTGATCAAAAAAACGCAAACACGGCAGGTCGCATATGTTCAACTGTTTGGTATGTAACTGTTTATGGTGTACTTGGTTCAGTGGCTATGCGAGGGATCTGCGGCCTCGGGGGCTCCAGTTGCCGAAGAACCGGAGTTCGGGGATGGGTTAGGAGGCCAGTACCGGTATCGATTGGGAGTCGTGCTGCCCACGGAGCAGGGTAATCGGAATACCGAGTGGGTGCTTTCCTCAATGGTGGGCTGTGAGGGTGGTTGGGAGTCGTAGCGAGGCGGCTGCTTTTACAGCAGCACGTTAGGTTTCACTTGTCGCCACTTTGCCAAGATGCGCTTGGCGAGGTCTCCAGCTCTTTTCTTAATCTGCGCTGGGCCCCATTTCTCGAAGGGGACCAACTCTAGGGTCATCTTGATTTCCGACACCTTGTAATAGCCGTCCCGCTTGTCGACAAAAGGCTGGGTCTGAGTCTTTCGATTCAGGTTCTCGCCTAGAATTGTCGACTTGCCGGCGTGCCAGGTATGAGTCTCGAGGTCCGCCACGTTCAGCCATCCAGGCGACGACTACAATGCGATCGCGTTCCATTCGACGCTCGGCTATCAATCACCCCACCAGTACCGGAACACCAAGGTCGTGACAGGGCTCACGTGCTAGCCCAAACTGCCTCACGAACTGGGGTACAGAGCATGGAGCTCTGCTAGATTGGCTCAGACCACCGATCCAGTCTCCCCCACGCGTCTTTTCGGTTATCACGCCTAGCCGAGATTGTCCCACCTTTTGCCCATGCCACAACCCC
>JABFSM010000139.1 GCA_013140635.1 Gemmatimonadales bacterium | reverse complement strand
CCCTTCATCGGTGAGCTGCTCCACCGATCCGTCGCGGAGCCGAAGGGGCAGGTCCACGGAGAGCATGTTCTCCCTGGTGGGAAAGTCGAGCAGAAGCTCCCCAGCGCCCAAGCCCGCCTGTTCGGCGACCGCGTCCTCCACCCGCTCGGTGAGATCCGGATCGTCGGCCAACCATCGGGTCGGCGACTCGGTGACCTCGCTGGCTGGAAGATCGAGCGCGCGCTTGTAGAGCCGGCGGGAGTGGATCCGGCCGGCGAGCCCGCGATCGTCTCGGGCGAGCAGGAGTTGCATGAAGGCGTCGTCGGTGAGATCGGCGATCTGGGAGACCGTCACCACGCCCGCCCGCACGGCGCTTCGCACCACCCGCTTGAACATGCAGGTGGCGCTGCGAACCGCATGGTGCCAATAGACGTTCCGGTACATCTGGTACTTGGCGAAGAGCAGCGACTCGAGTGCGCTGACCCCTTTCTCCTGCACGCCGATGGCGCGGCCGGAGGGCAGCTCGACCACCGTCAGGGTCGCCAGCATTCGGTCCACGTCAACGATCCCATACGGCACTCCGCACATTCTGGAATCCCGGCAGAGATAGTCGATTTTGTCGAGGTCGAGGGACCCCGAAATCAGCCCCTGGAGGGGGCTGTCGCTGGTTCCGCGAATGAGGGCTGCGATGTCGGTGCGAAGATGCTCGCCGCCGATGCGGCACAGCGCGCCGTCGAGTGAGGGGTCGGCCAGCCGCGCCACTCCCTGGTCCTCGTGTGAGGGCAGCCCCGCCTCCTCCAGGGTATGCGAGAAGGGGTAGTGGCCGATGTCATGGAGGAGCGCCGCCAGGGCGACCGCCACACGGGATGCCTCGGGAATTCCCTCGAGGTCACCCCGGGCCTCCAACGCCGCGAGCGCCCGGCGGGTCAGGTGATAGGCGCCGAGCGCATGTTCGAAGCGGGAGTGGGTGGCGCCGGGATAGACGAGGAAGGCGTGGCCGAGCTGCCGGACGTAGCGGAGCCGTTGCACCGCCGGCGAGTCGACAAGCGTGAGCGCCGGCTCGTCCAGCCGGATATTGTCCCAGAGCGGGTCGCGAATGGTCTCGCTGGAGGATTCAGGATTCAGGATTGAGGATTGAGGGACTCTCACCCCTCCCTCAATCCTGAATCCTGAATCCTGAATCCTCACACTGGCCCCGCCTTCATGACGTTCTCCGGCACATGCTTCGCAAACCCCTCGAAGTTCTTCCGGAACATTTCGGAGAGCTTCTTGGCCTGGGCATCGTATGCCGCTTTGTCGGGCCAGGTATTGCGCGGCGTCAGGACCTCACTCGGGACTCCGGGAACCGCGCTCGGCACGTCGACGCCAAAGATCGGATCCTTCGTGAAGGCGACGGAGTCGAGTTGTCCGGAAAGAGCCGCCGTCACCATCGCCCGCGTGTGGCCGAGTTTCATGCGGGAACCGGTGCCGTACGCGCCGCCGGTCCATCCGGTGTTGACGAGCCAGACCCGGGCGCCGTGCTTGGCGATCATCTCACCGAGCATCTTGGCGTAGACGCTCGGATGGAGCGGCAGGAAGGGGGCGCCGAAGCAAGAGGAAAAAGTGGCGGAAGGCTCGGTGACTCCCCGCTCGGTACCGGCCACCTTCGCGGTATAGCCCGAGAGGAAGTGATACATCGCCTGCTCCGGCGTAAGCCGGGCGATCGGCGGCAGAATACCGAACGCATCGGCCGTCAGGAACACCACGTTCTTCGGATGGCCGCCAAGCCCGCTCGGCTCGTGGTTCGGAATGAAGTGGATCGGGTAACTCGCCCGGGTATTCTCGGTGATCTTGTCGCTGTTGAAGTCGGGCGCCCGGGTGACCGGATCGAGCACCACGTTCTCCAGCACCGTCCCGAACATTTCGGTGGCGGCGTAGATCTCCGGCTCGCCGGCGCGGGAGAGCCGGATCGCTTTGGCGTAGCAGCCCCCCTCGAAATTGAACACGCCGGTGCCGCTCCATCCGTGCTCGTCATCACCGATCAACTTGCGGGCCGGGTCCGCCGAGAGCGTCGTCTTGCCGGTACCGGAAAGCCCGAAGAAGATGGCGGTATCGCCCGCCGGACCGATGTTGGCGGAGCAGTGCATCGAGAGGACGCCCTGGGCGGGCAAGAGGTAGTTGAGCACCGTGAAGATGCTCTTCTTCATTTCGCCCGCATAACGGCTACCGCCGATCAGGATGACCCGCTTGGCGACGTTGATGACGATGAACGTGCCGGTGCGGGTGCCGTGCGTAGCGGGATCGGCCTGCAGTTCGGGACAGTGGTACACCGTCCACGCGGGCTGGAATTGCGCCAGCTCCGAGAGGCTCGGCCGAATGAACATGTTTCGGACGAAGAGCGCCTGCCAGGCATTCGGCGTAATGAAGCGCACCGGAAGCCGGTAGGCCGGATCGGCGCCGCCGAAGAGATCCTGCACGAACACCTCGGGCTGGGCGTCGAGATGCCGGCGAGCCTCCGCGAGCAGCGCCTCGAAATGGGCTTCGGAGAGCTTCTCATTCTTCTCCCACCAGATCTTCGCCGTGGAGCTCGGCTCGTCCACCACGAATTTGTCCTTCGGGCTCCGTCCAGTGTGCGGGGAAGTGGTCGCCGTGAAGGCGCCCCGGTCGCTCAGCTGGCCCTCGCTCCGGCGCACGGCGTGCTCGATCAGCTCGCTGGTGCCGAGGTTTGCCCAGACGCGCTTGGGAGCGAGTCCGTGGGCGGTGAGGGTGACGGTTTCGCGCTGGACAGGGGTATTCGTGGTCATATCGGGTAGAGGCCTCGGTTCAATTTGAAACGTGTTTGCGGTTGAGCAAGAGGACAAGAATCCCACCTGGCGGGGCCTAGGGCAACCCCAGCCTCAGCGGCCCGGACGGTGGGTCCGGGCCGCTGAGGCTGGCGAGGCGAAATGGCTCGAGAAGAAGGAAGGAGGGGGCCGCGGGTCCTACGGAATCACGTTGGGAGCTCCCAGCTTATCGCCCGCCCACCGCAGCACGATCCGACACCGGTCCAACGGCGTCTTTGGCGTCGTGCTGGTCCGCCTTGTCATGGTGGCGTCGATTGATGTCAGGGTGAAGCTGCCAACCACCACCGAGGTGTCGGTCCCGTCGATGCGCTCGTTCAAAGCGAAAGCGCCGTTTGCCGCCAGTGGTCCGTAGTAGGCCGTATCCCAGGGGTTCACCACGCGGACGAAGAGCTCACCCGCTGGGTGCACCACCACGGTTTCGCTCTGTGGGAGGGTCGATGCCGGACAGGTCGACGACACGAGCGATACGGTGGTCCGGTAGACACCTTGTACGTAGAGCTTCGGAGTGGTATCCGTCGGCCCGTCCGATTTCGAACAGGCGGAAACAAGCGCCAGGACGGCGGTCGAACATACCAGCACATGCGGCATCCGCATCGTCAATTCCTCAAGGCTAAGGGTGGATTCCGGGGTTTCCGGAAAGAACGACTCCCGCACGGATCTCCAATGCGATCGCGGCCACCTTTCTTACACGGACATGCCGGGCACGGCTGTTCAGGCGGGCGCTGGCGCGCGAATCGGGCAACCGTTTTCTTTCATACAGAGTCTAAGGGGAGACTCTGTAGCCACCTCAGGCAGGAGCCGCCATGGCCGACACGCTACCGCTTATCAAGGGCACCCTCGATACCCTCGTGCTCCGGGCGCTGAGCTGGAGCCCCATGCATGGGTTCGAGATTACGACCTGGCTCGAGACCCAGTCGCATGGGTCGCTCGGCGTAGAGGACTCGGCCCTCTACCAGGCGCTCTACCGGCTCGAGAAGCGGGGATATGTGGGGGCGGAGTGGGGAGTCACCACGAACAACCGGCGGGCCCGCTACTACCGGGTCACACCCGCTGGGCGGGCGCATCTCAGGGTCGAAACGGCGCGATGGATCGAGTATTCGAAGGCGGTAACCGGGGTTCTCACCAAGCCGGCGCATTCATGATTCGGCCCGGCATCGAGCGGCTCTTTCGTCTCGCCCTCCGCCGGCTTCATCCCGCGCGCGCGGAAGTTGACGACGAGGTGGCGCTCCATCTCGAACTCCGGGCCGAACAGTTCGTTCGTCAAGGTTGGGATCCCGGCGCGGCGCGCGCCGAAGCGCGGCGCCGCTTCGGGGGCCGATCCTCCGAGCAGTTTCTCCACCGAGTTGCCCAAGAAAGAGAGCGCCGCATGCGCGTGGCAGAGTTGGCCGAGGGGATCGGCCAGGATATTCGAATCGCCCTTCGGGGACTCCGCCGGGAGCCGAGACTCACCGGCTTCATCGTCGGGACGATGGCGCTCGGCATCGGCGCGAACGCGGCGATGTTCGGCGTCGCGGACCGCCTGCTTCTCCGCGGGCCGGAGCACGTTCGGGACTCGAAGCAGGTCGTTCATTTCTATTACAGCGCGGTGAGGAAGCAGGCCGGCGAACAGGTCTGGGGCATCGTCCCCTACGCCGCGTACGACAACCTGCGGACGGCGGCGCAGCGATTCGAAGGTGTCGCGGTCTATTCGATGTCGAGCGCGCTCGTTGGGGTCGGAGCGACCACCGTACCGGCACCGACCGCATTTGTGAGCGGCGAATTCTTCCCGCTGCTCGGTGTGCAGCCGGCGCTGGGCCGGTTCTTTACAGCCGCCGAGAGCGAGATCAACACGCCCCAACACGTGGCGATCCTAGGTCACGGGTACTGGCGGCGGGCCTACGGGGGTGATCGGGGTGTTCTCGGCAATACGCTCGTGATCGGCCAAGAGCAGTATGTCATCATCGGAGTCGCTCCTCGCGGCTTCAGCGGGCCCCGTCTTGAGAGTGTGGACCTCTGGTTGCCCCTCAACATCCGCGGCGCCCAGATGTACTCGACCAAGACGGTGCACTGGACCCGTCGCTGGAATACCAGCTGGCTTGGCGTCGTCGGCCGGCTCAAACCCGGCGTGTCGCTTGCCGAGGCCGGCGCCGATGCCACCCGTGTGCACAGCCAGCTCTACGACGGAACCGACGACTACATGCGGACCGCGCGTATGCTCGTGAGGCCCTTTCCGTACGAGTCGAGCGGAAAGGAAACGCCGGAGGTCTCGATTCTCCGATGGCTCGTCGGGGTGTCGCTCGCCGTGCTTCTCATCGCCTGTTCGAACGTCGGCAACCTGCTCCTGGCCAGGACGGTGCGGCGGCGTGGGGAGATCGCCGTGCGCCTGGCGCTGGGGGCCGGCCGCGCCCGCCTGACGCGCCTGCTGATGACCGAAGGGGTCGTGCTGGCGCTCGCGGGCGGAATCGCGGGGCTGGTCGTGGCCTACGCCGCCGGAACGCTCGTTCGGGGTCTCGTGGCACCGAACGTCGAGTGGACGGAGTCGCCGCTCGGCGCGACCGTGCTCATCGCCTCGCTGGCGATCGCGCTGATCACCGGGGTGTTGGTCGGGCTCATTCCGGCCGCTCGCGCCGGACGGTCCGATCTGACCGAGGCGCTCAAGTCGAGCGCGCGGGAAGGGATGGGCCATCGGTCGCGCGCGCGCGGCCTGCTCACCGTGGCGCAGGCGGCGCTCTCGGTCGTCCTGCTCGTCGGCGCGGGACTGTTCGTGCGGAGCCTGCTTCGGGTCGAGGCGCTCGATCTCGGGTTCGAGGCCGACCGGGTGCTCAGCATCAGCGTGCGCTGGTCCCGGTATCCGGGGAACGCCACCGCCGCCGATTCGGCCGAACGGCGGAGGCGGTTGGAGTACTACCGTCAGGCGCTCGATGCGATCAAGGCCCTTCCCGGCGTGGCACACGCGAGCCGGATGGAGGGTCCGCCGCCGCTGGAGGGAGCGGTGAGTGTCAACCTGAAGGTGCCCGGCCTCGACTCGATGCCCAGTTCGGGCGGGGGCGGCCCGTTTGTCGCCGCCGTATCGGGGGACTATTTCGCCGCCGTAGGCACGCGGCTGCTGCGGGGCCGCCTCTTTTCCCCGGAGGATGGGGCGGGAACCGCGCCCGTCACCATCGTGAGCAAGTCGATGGCGGAGCGCCTCTGGCCCGGGAAGAGTCCCCTCGGCGAGTGTCTCATGATCGGGGATGGAGATTCGCGGCCCTGCTCGACGGTGGTCGGGGTCTCCGCCGACGTGCGCCGCTTCGGGGTAACCGACCCCCCGTCGATGTCCTACTACGTCCCGGTCGGACAGGAAGTCGGTTTCGGCGGATCGGGCATCGTGGTCCGGCCCTCCGGCGAGACGGCGCCGCTCATCGCGTCGATCAAGACGTTGCTCCACCGGCTCGATCCCACGGTGGTGTACGTCGACGCGGGGCTGTTGCAAGACCAGCTCGATCCTCAGATCCGCCCCTGGAAACTCGGCGCGACGATGTTCGTGCTCTGCGGCGTGCTCGCGCTCCTGGTCGCGGCGATCGGCCTCTACAGCGTCATTTCCTACTTGGTGGCGCAGCGCACCCACGAACTGGGCGTGCGGATCGCCCTCGGCGCCCGGAGCGGCGATATCGTGGGGCTCGTGGTGCGGGACGGCATGACGATGGCGGCGGCCGGTGCAGCGTTAGGTATCGGGCTCGCGCTCCTGGGCGGGAAGTGGCTCCAACCGCTCCTCTTCGAAACCAGCGCGAAGGACCCGCTCGTGCTGGGCGGCGTGGGCGCCGGGCTCCTGGCGGTCGCCTTCGTGGCGAGCGTCTTGCCCGCGCTCCGGGCCAAGCGGGTGTCGCCGATGGCCGCGCTCAGGTCGGAGTAGGGAGCGCTCGCAATGACTATTTCGCGGCGTACCCGCGAAGCCGCTTCAGCATCTTGAGGTCATTCGCGGTTTCGTCGTCCCCCTTCGGGGTCTCCAGGATCTTGGGGATCTTCGTGAACCGTGGGTCTCGCATGATCCGGCGGAACGGCTCGGCGCCCAGTGAACCTTCGGCGATGAGCTCGTGCCGGTCCTTGTGCGAGGCAAAGGGGGTCTTCGAATCGTTCAGGTGGAGGCAGCCAAGCAGCTTCATCCCGACCGTCTTGTCGAACGTCTTCCAAACCCCCTCGTAGTCCTTGGCGATGTCGTAGCCCGCGCTGTACAGATGACAAGTATCGAGGCAGACCCCGACCCGGTCGCGCACCTCACGGTCGATCAACTCACGGAGCTGGGCCAACTCGTCGAAGGTGCGCCCGAGAGCCGTGCCAGTTCCAGCAGTTCCCTCGATCAGCACCATGATATCGCCAGGCACCGCTTTCAGACACTTCGCATAGTTCTTGGCATTGCGTTCGAGCCCTGCGTCATGGTCATCGATGTAGTTGCCCGGATGCGACACAACGAACCTGATTCCGAGGGCTCGACACCGTGTGAGCTCAGCGATGAAAGCCGTTGTGGATCTTTCGCTTAGCTCGGGGTCGGGTGAGGCGAGGTTGATGAGGTATGAATCGTGCGAAACCACACTGCGGACGCCGCTTGTCGCCAGTTCTTCCCGGAATGCCTTGGCCTGGTCTTCCGAGACAACCGGTTCCTTCCATTGGTTGGGCGTCTTGGTGAAGACCTGGATGGCGGTCGCGCCGATGGCCGTGCCGCGCGCGGGGGCGGTCTGTACCCCGCCGGCGGTGGAGACATGGGCGCCTAGCAGTTCGTTCGGATTGGATTTGGGCGGAACCATGGCTGGAGCGGTCCTCTCTTACGGGTGATCAGGAATCTCATGCGGGAACGCGTGCTGCTGTTCGGAGATATCGATGCCCGTCCCGAGGGGCTGGAGCGAGCGCTCGTGCGAGCCGGCTTCGGCCTTGCCGAGGGGCACAACGTGCTCTCCATGCCCGCGCCCGATCTGGCCCTCGTGGCGGTGCGGGACAGCGGCGCCGCCCTGGAACGTACCCTCGGCAGCCTGAATGGTCCCGAGTGGCTGGGGGTACCGGTGGTCGTGCTCTTCGCCGCGCCGACCCCGGATGGAATCGCCCGAGCTTTGGCCCTCGGCGCGGCGGACGCGCTCGCCGGCCCGATCGACTTCGGCGAGTTGACCGCCCGGCTCGGCGCCCGGCTGCGGGTTCGCGCCGAGCTGCAGCGGGCCGCCGGCGCCGGCTCGCTGCAGGCCGAACTCTTCCTCG
>JABFSM010000341.1 GCA_013140635.1 Gemmatimonadales bacterium | reverse complement strand
GAGCATCATCGCCGCGGCCAGAAGCTGGGCCGACGGGTTGGCGATCCCCTTCCCCGCGATGTCGGGCGCGCTGCCGTGCACCGCTTCGAAGATCCCCACCGCCGCCCCGATATTGCCCCCGGGCGTAAGGCCGAGGCCGCCGACCAAGCCGGAGATCTCGTCGCTCAAGATATCGCCGAAGAGATTCGTCGTGACGATCACGTCGAACTGTTCCGGCCGGAGCACGAGCTGCATGGCGCAATTGTCGACGATCAGATCGTTCGATTCGATCCGGCCCTCGTACTCCTTCGCGATCGCGCGGCCGACTTCGAGAAAGAGGCCGCTCGCCATCTTCAAGATATTCGCCTTGTGCACGATCGACACCTTGCGCCGCGCATGCTTCGCGGCGTACTCGAACGCATAACGAATGACCCGTTCGCAGGCGTACCGGGTGACGATCGCCTGCGACACGCCGACGGCGCGGGGGTCGTCGCCGACCTTGATGAAGTGCTCGACGCCGGAGTAGAGCCCCTCCACGTTTTCGCGGACCATCACGATATCGACGCCGTCGTACCGCCCGGGAAGGATGGTCACCGCGGGGCGGACGTTGGCGTAGAGCTCGAATTCCTTCCGGAGCGCCACGTTGACCGACCGGTATCCGCCGCCCACCGGCGTGGTCAGCGGCCCCTTGAGCGCCACCGAATGCCGGCGAATGCTCGCGAGCGTCGCCTCGGGAAGGGGGTCACCCCCCGCCTCCACCGCGGCCATCCCGGCCAGCTGCATGTCCCAGGCAAAACCGAGCTCGGTGGCTTCAAGAATCCGAACGGTTTGCTCGGTGATCTCGGGCCCGATCCCGTCGCCGGGAATCAGGGTCACGTTGTACGTCATGATGGCGGGGGCGTGGTCTCTGAGACGAGGATGGTGCCGATTGCGGCGGCGAAAGCCTCGGCCATCGTTTCGCCGGTGCCGACCGCCAGCGTCCGCCAGACGATCCGCCCGAGGCGGCCATCGGCCAGCACGGCGGAGAGCTGCACGGTGAGGCTATCGCCGGCGCCGGGAGTGACGTAGAGCGCGGCGGGAATCAGGGCAAATCGCCCGCCGTTTTGAAGCGCCACCAATTGCCGCACGTAGCTGCGGAGCGGGTCGGGAAGATCCTTGAACCCCGGGGCCCGCATGACCGCGTGGCCCATCCGGTCGGGACTCGGCACCAGCCCGCCAGTCCGCTGCGTCGACCGGCGGAGGGCGTCGGGAAGGAGCCACTCGACCTCCGGGGCTTGCTCCTGGAGCGCCTCGCCCAGCGTGGAGTCGGCCCAGCTTTGCATCCGCTTCCGAGCCGCGGCCCCGGTTCCGCCAGGAATCCGCGGATCGCTCACCAGCATCGTGATCGGGAGCACCGCAACCGGCTGCCCGGCGAGGGTCGCGGTGGCAAGCGCGATGGCTGGAACTTGGGGCTTTGAGGGCTTGGACTGGCCCTGGACCGGAAACGCGGCTACCGGGAGGGCCAATAGGAGGAGCGACCGAGAAAGAAGCATCGAACCAAAACTAACTATTCCAGCGAAAGCCCGCCGTCGACCACGATAGTCTGCCCCGTTACGTGGCGCGCCGCCTCGGAGCAGAGGAAGGTGATCACCCGGGCCACATCCTCCGGTTCGGCAATGCGGCCCAACACGGAGCTCTTGCGAGCTTTGTCGATGACTTCTGGAGGAAGGAGCCCCAGCCGCTCGGTGCGGATGAATCCAGGGGCCACGGCGTTGACGTTCACGTTGCTGGGCCCGAGCTCAACCGCCACCGCGCGGGTAAACCCCTCGAGTCCCGCCTTGCTCGCCGCGTAGCTGGCCACACCGAACCCGGGGTGGCTCGCCAGGTGGGAGCTCACGTTCACGATCTTCCCGAAGCGCTGCCCCCGGAAGATCGGCGCCACCGTGCTGGTGCAATGGAAGGCGCCGGTCAGGTTGGTATCGAGCACCTCTTGCCACGCCGCCGCTTCGAGACGCCAGTGGGCGCCGTCGTTGGCCACTCCCGCGTTGTTCACCAAGAAATGGATGGTGCCGAACTTGGCGCGAACGAGCGCCACGAAGCGCTCGACCTGGGCGCGATCCCGAACGTCGCAGCAGTCCGCGAAGACGCCGACGCCCATCGCCGAAATGGCGGTCTCGGTCAGGAGCGCGGTCTCGCGGACGTCGCGGCCCGGAAGATCGACGAAACAGAAGGCCACATTGCAGCCGATCCGCCCGAACTCGAGTGCCACGCTCCGGCCCAACCCGGTGGCCCCCCCGGTGACCATCACGACTTTCCCGCGCATCTCGCCGTTCAAGGGCGCGACCGCCTGGGGCTGCTCCAGCACGGCACCGCCGGGGCGTGCCGCGTGGCGCCACGAGGGAGGATCGAGGCTGGGAGGAGGCATGGTCTGGCGAAGGTACGGAGCGCCGGGGGTTGGAGCAACCCCTTGGCGCGCCGTACATTAAGCGCATGAATCGAGTCATCTGGATTCTCGTGAGTCTGTTGGGCGCCGGCGCCTGGGGCGTCATTGCGCTCTCCCGTGGAGAGCCGATCAGCGCCGCATGGCTGGTGCTCGCCGCCGTCGGGACGTATCTGGTCGCCTACCGCTTCTACAGCCGGTTCCTGGCCGAAAAGGTGTTTGGCTTGGACGCCCGCCGCGCCACACCGGCGGAGCGGCTGAACAACGGCCGCGACTATTGCCCGACCACGAAGTGGGTCCTTTTTGGCCACCACTTTGCGGCGATCGCCGGCGCCGGCCCCCTGGTCGGCCCGGTACTGGCGGCTCAATTCGGGTACCTGCCGAGCACGCTCTGGATCGTGTTCGGCGTGGTGCTGGGCGGGGCGGTGCAGGACTTCGTGATTCTGTTCGGATCGATGCGGCGCGACGGCAAATCGCTCGGCCAGATGGCCAAGGAGGAGATCGGGCCGATCACCGGGCTCTTCGCGATGGTGGCGATTCTCGCCATCATGGTCATCCTCCTCGCGGTGCTCGCGCTGGTCATCACGAACGCGCTCAAGGACAGCCCCTGGGGCATCTTCTCCATCCTCTGCACCATCCCGATCGCGCTCGGCATGGGCATCTGGACCCGGTTTATCCGGCCCGGCAAGACGGTGGAGGCCACGGTGGCCGGGGTGATCCTGCTCTTCGCCGCCCTCGTCGGTGGGCGTTATGTGGCTTCCTCCCCTTCGCTGGCCCCTTACTTCACCTTCGGCGGGGTGCCGATCGCCTGGGGCCTCATGGGGTACGGCTTCGTCGCGAGCGTGTTGCCGGTCTGGCTGCTCCTTTCGCCCCGCGACTACCTCTCCACCTTCATGAAGATCGGCACCATCGTCTTCCTGGCCATCGGCATTCTGATCGCCATGCCGCCGCTCATGATGCCCGCGCTCACCCAGTTCGTCGACGGCACCGGGCCGGTCTTCGCGGGCAAGCTCTTCCCCTTCGCGTTCATCACCATCGCCTGCGGGGCGATCAGCGGCTTCCACGCCCTTGTGTCGAGCGGGACCACGCCCAAGATGATCCGGCGGGAAACCGACGCGCGCGCCATCGGCTACGGCGCCATGCTGATGGAATCGTTCGTGGCGATCATGGCGCTGGCGGCGGCGGCGGCGCTCGATCCCGGCGTCTACTTCTCGATCAACGCGCCCCTCGGTGCGTTAGGTGGCACCGTCGAGTCGGCGGCCGAGCATATCCGGCAGTGGGGGTTCACGGTCACGCCGGCGCAATTGACCGAACTCGCCCAGTCGGTCGGAGAGACCTCCCTCCTCGGACGGGTCGGCGGGGCGCCGTCGCTGGCGGTCGGCATGGCCCACATCTTCAGCAACCTGTTCGGCAAACAGATGATGGGGCTCTGGTACCACTTCGCCATCATGTTCGAGGCGCTCTTCATCCTGACCACCCTCGACGCCGGCACCCGGGTCGGCCGCTTCATGCTGCAGGAATTCCTCGGCCACGTCTGGAAGCCGTTAGGCCGGACCTCCTGGTATCCGAGCAACCTCCTGGCCTCGGGGCTGATCACGGCGGCGTGGGGATACTTCCTGGTGCAAGGGGTGCGGGATCCGCTGGGCGGCATCAACTCCCTGTGGCCCCTCTTCGGCATCAGCAACCAGTTGCTGGCCGCCGTGGCGCTCTGCGTGGCCACGACCATCCTCATCAAGATGGGCAAACAGCGTTATGCCTGGGTGACCTTGGGCCCCCTTGCCTGGCTCTTGGTAGTCACCCTCAGCGCCGGCTGGCAGAAGGTCCTGGCCACCGACCCCAGGCTCGGTTTCCTGGCCCATGCCCGGGACACCGCGGCCAAGGTGGCCGCCGGCACCATCGAGCCGGCGCGCGGGGCGCAGATGATCTTCAACGACCGGCTCGACGCGGCGCTGGCCGCGATCTTCATGGTGATGGTGGTGGCGCTGCTGCTCGCCTCGATCCGGGAGTGGGTCCTGGTGCTCCGGGGCCGGCGGCCGGCCACGGTCAAGGAAGCGCCCTATGTGGAGACCGCGTTCGAGAACTAGAAGGTGATCTGCACCACGCCGGTGAGCGTGCGGAAGTGGGGGTAGGAAAACCAGTCGGTGCGGTATTGGAACGGGTCGTCGGTGACACTCGACGTTTCGGGATCGTAGCCGTTATAGCCGGAGAAGGTGAAGAGGTTCCGCCCCGCCACGCCGATGGTGACGCCACCCAACCGCCCGAGACCCACCGCCCGAAGCTGGCGCCGGCTCAGGGTGTAGTCCACCGACATTTCCCGCAGTTTGACCCACGTCGCCGATTCGACGAAGAACGCCTGCCCGTTGAGGTTGTTATAGAAATAGCCGTAGTAGGCGGCGGGCTTTCGTTCGGCCGCGGGCTTCCGGCGCTGATCGGTGACCAGGTCCCGGTCTTCGAGCATCGGCCATTGGCGGCTGCCGTTGTAGATATCGCCGCCCTGGCTCCAATCGAGCAGACCGGTCAGCCGCACCCCGCCAACGCGCAGCTCGGAGCTCAGACCGACCGAGAAGTCGGGCGTTGCATCTCCGATCGGCACGATATTCGACGCCAAGGCGCAACTTCCATCGGCCCGTAGCGTTCGGCAGGCCACATAGTCGATCGGCCGTTCGTTCGGCGTCCGCCAGAGCGCCTTCGATACCACGTATCCTTCCTCATTGACCAGAAAATTCTCGGGATCATAGGGTTGCCCCGGCCCGGATAAGGCTTCCTTGGCCGGGTCGTCGTACAGTTCTCCGATCGAACGCATGGCGCGGTTCCCGTACATTACGCCCAACGCCGATTGACGGCCGTGAAAGAAGATGGCCGGCTGGTAGGCGTCTGGGGGCCCCAGATCCGACGGGATGGTGAAGGCGGTGATCCGCTGCCGTGTCCGATCCCCCGTCAGGCGCACCGTCCAAGCAGAAGTGGGCCGGCGAAGGACCTCGTACCCGACCGTCAGCTCGTGCGTGTTCGAGGCGACGGTGCCCACATTCGCGAGGGCGGTGAAGAACCCCGAAGGCGTGGCGTACTGCGAAAAATCGACCTGGTCCTTCGTCTCCTTCCGCGAATATCCGTATCCAACCCAAAGCCGCGCATCGCCGGTAGAGAGGTCGCCCCCGAGCTCGAATTCCCGGCTGGTCGGTAGCCGGACTTCACGCCGCAGGCCGTCAAGAGGGTCGTACCGAGGGCCTATCGCCACGTCCAAGGGCAAACCGGCGGTGCCATACGCCGCATGGACCCTGGTGGTCCGGCTCGGCCGCCACGCGGCACCGAGGCTGTAGTAGGTCGTTGTGCGTCTGCTGATCAGGGATTCCTCAAGGGCGTCGCGACGCAGCGTTCCCTGAATCCGAGTGTCGAGGGGCAGGTCCAGGGCGGCGGCGGCAAACGTGGTCGAGATCGCTCTCTCGCTGTGTGTTGTTGCCTGTAACAGAGATCCACACCCAAACTCTGGAACACAGGCTGGAGAGCCCTCGCTCTTGCGCCGGTCACGCTCATGCGTCTGCCGCTCGTAACCGAGGGAGATCGATGCGCCGAGCTCATGCCAGCGATGACTCAACGCAATTGTCACACCGGTGTTCGATCGCCGCTCTTGATCAGATTCGGATGTGGAGGATGCGGGCAAGGCCGAACCGTCAGGACGGAGTAACCCCGGCCGGTGCCCGTCGACATGATTGTTATCAGTTCGAGAGATGCTGTGGCTGCCGGAGAATACGACCCCTCCGGCCGGCCGCCACTCCGCCTTCACACCGCCCTGCAGCCGCTCGCGCCCGGTGGTGTTCACGGCGTTTGCGAGGGTGTAGAGAGGGTTTGCCGCATTGGCGAAGCGATCCGGGATCCTCGCCTGATACCGACTGCCGTCGGGATTCGGCTCGAAGAAGTTCACATGGGGTTCGACAAACCGCACATGAAAGAGCGGACTTCCAGGACCTTGAGACGTCTGTCCATTGGTCGATTCGCCATAGAAACCATGCACGCCGATCGTCAGGCGTCTGCCGATAGCATGATCGGCGTTGAGCCGGAAGTTGTGCCTCCGAAAGCCCTCGAGGGCAAAGACGACCCCTTCCACGCGGGCATTCTCCGCCGAGGCATAGAACGTGGTGCGTCCGTACCGGCCCTCGGCCGACAGATGGTTGGTGAGGAAGAGCCCCGTCCGCCGCATCGCACCCTCGCGGTCGAAGGAGCGCGGATAGGGGTTGTCGGCAACACCGTCGGCTTCCGCGATCCGGGCGCCGCCGCCCGCGCGGGCGAAATCGATCTGGCCGTTGTCCAGCGTCACGACCTGATATCGGTGAGCCCCCGTCTCCTCCAGCCGCCTACCGAACGACGAACCACCGATCTCGTTCCGCACCCGTACCTGCACGGTGCCGGCCCGGAGACCGCGGCCGCGCTTGGTGGAGACCCGAATGACGCCGTTCGCCCCGGCAAAGCCATAACGTGATGCGCCGGCCGGACCCTTGTCGATCTCGATCGATTCGACATCTTCCGGGGAAATATCGGCGAACGATCCATGGGTATGGATGCCGTCGACGATGAGCAGCGGATTCCGCGACCCGCGCAACGTCGATGCGCCGCGGAGTTGAAGCGAGGGCGCCGAACCCGGCTCTCCCGAGGGTTGCAGGACCCGTGCGCCCGCGACTCGGCCCGCGAGTCCGCCGAGGAGGGTCCCGGCCGGCACTCTGTTGACCTCGGACCCGCCGATCGAGTCGGACCAGAAGCCAAGATCCCTCGGCAGCGGCGCCTGGGCCAGGCCGCCGGAAGAGATGGAGCCTGAGAGTGCGACGAGAATGGCAATCCATCTGATAGCGGCGTTCAAGAAACCCTCCGAAGGACGGTGCGGCCGACCAGCAACCATAACGTCATGCACCCGATGATGGCCAGGGCCGACAACGCCAGCGCCGCGGGCGCCCCGAGTGACCGATACACCGCCCCGAAGCCGAGCCCCGCCGGCAGGGCCGCCAACCCGGTCAGCCCCTGGTAGCTCCCGAATCCCTTCCCCGGCCTGACCGGCGCAAGCCGCGCGATCGCCACCCGTTCCGCCGGCTCGACCAGACCCGCCACGAGGCCGTAGCCGAGGAACACGGCGACCGCCGCCGTTGCGCCGGCCACCAGCGCGAGTCCCGCGGCCGCGAGCACGTAGCAGGCCGCTCCCAGCGCCACTGCGCCACGCGGCCCGATCCGGTCGGTGAGACGGCCGCCGGGATACGACGCCGAGCTCCGTACGACATGGAGCCCCGCCCAGACCAGCGGAATCGCGGCCACCGACACGCCGAGCTCTTGGATTCGGAGGAGCAGCAGGGTTTCAGGGAGCCGCCCAACCGCAAAGAGGACAAGCAGCGACACTGGAATCCAGAACGCCCGCCCGTGAGCTGTTGCGGGGGCAGCTCCCTGGGGAACGACGCTCTCCCGTGGGCGGTCGTGCACACCCTTGAGCGCCAGCAGCAGCACCGCCGCCGCGGCAACCCCCGGCAGCACGCTCCAGGCAATCACGCTTCTAGTATCCGAGCCGCCGGAAAGCATCGCCCAGGCCACCAGGGAGCCGAGGACCGCGCCGGCATGATCGGCGGCACGCGTTAGGCCAAAGGCGCGGCCACCCTGGGCCCTCGGTGTCAGGGTAACAATGAGCGCATCCCTCGGCGGCGAGCGCAGCCCTTTCCCCACTCGGTCGATCACCCGGAAGCCGATCACTTGCCAGGCCGCGCCGGCCACGGCGATCAATGGTCGGATCAAAATGGCGAGAGAGTATCCCAAGACGATCAGCGGCTTGGCCCAACCGGGCCGGTCGGCCATCCGCCCGCTCCACCACTTCACGACGGAGGCGGTCAGCTCCGCCGCGCCGTCGAGCGCGCCCAGCGCCAACGGACTCGCGCCGAGGGTTCCCGTCACGAAGGCGGGGAGCACAGGGTAGACCATCTCGCTGGCGAAGTCGTTGAAGAGGGAGACCGCGGCCAGCCCTTTGACCGGCGGTGGGAGCGGCGTTTCGGGGTCAGCCATCGAGGCCCATGCCCCAGCGCATCAGCGGCACCGGGAGGCCTCCGTACCCGAGGATATCGTCGTGGAAGCGGCGCAGGTCGAAATCCGCTCCCCGTGCCGCCCGGGTATCGGCCTCGAGACGCCGGAACTCCCGCCACCCGAGAATGGCCGCCGCGGCCTCGGTCGGCCGGGCCGAGACCCGCCGGACATGCGCCATCGCCGCGGCCCGGGAGAGCGGCAGACGGGCCGTTAGGTGCCCGACCGCCTCATCGGGGGTGAATTGCCGGGTGTGAATCCCGAGGTCGGCCACGGCCACTTGCACGTCGGTCAGGAAGAGTATCCGCTCCGCGAGGCGGAAGAGGGGGTCGGCCGCGTACCCCTCGGCCCGGATGCCATCCGCGGCGTAGAGCGACCACCCAAGCGGGGTGCTCGCGGCGGCGATATGCCGCCGAACGATGCGCGAGAGCGCCGCGCGCCGCGAGTGGTAGAGGTGAAGTCCGGGGGACCCGAGCCGAACGCCAAGCCACGGGAGCGCGAGGAGGTCGGGCAAGGCGACCGCCACGGCCGCCATGCCGGCGCCGGCCGAGTGATAGCGCGCCACCGGCTCGAACACCCGTTCGTGCGGCGCCATCGACACCACCGTCACCGGCCCGCATTCCCCAAAGCCCCGGGCGGTGGCGAACCCGATCGCCCCGTCGAGCGCCGCCGCCATGAGGCCGAGCGGAGAGGCGCCGCCGCTCGCCGCCGCCGCGGCCCCTTCGTAGACGTCGCGCCAGGGGCGGGCGGGGTCGATCGCGGCGGCCAGTGCCGTAACCTCCGCCTCCACCTCGGCCGCCAGCCGAAGGGTGGCCCGCCAGACTTCGGCGGCGTTATGTACACTGGCGTGTTCGTGATGCAGGCGGCGGTCGAGCTCCTCCTCCCCTATTGCCACGGCCCCGGGATCGGGGTTCGGAGCCGGCTCGGAGGCCAGCGCATGCCGCATACCGTGCACCGCCCGGCCGGCGTCGCGCAGCGCTTCCCCGGCTCCCTCCCCGACCAGGCTCCAGTCCGCCGTAAACCGCCGCTCCACCTCCGCCAGGAGGAGCTCGAGCGCGTCGATCTCCGCGAGCGCCGCCTCCAGGAAGAGCATCGGCGGCTGCCGCACCGTTTGGCGCGCGTCGTTCAGGAATCCGGGAAGGGCGCGGAGCCGGTCGAGCGCCGCGGCCGCGGCACCCTCTCCCTGCTTGACCAGGAGCCCGTCGAAGGCTTGGCAGGCATGTCCCACCCAGAGGGCGGGATTGGTTTGGTAGGGGCGCTCTTTTTCGAGCCGGAAGAGCAGGACCCGCACATGGTCGAGCAGCGCGGTGCGGTCGATTTCCTCGTCGGCCGCTTCGATCTCCAAATCCTCCACCGCGAGGGCGATCGACTTGAACGCCGCCACATGTTGCCGCTGAGCCTCGGCATCGAAGGTGCCGAGCCGGCTATCCTGCCCGGAGACTCCGGCGCGGGTCGCCGCGGCGGGGTCGAAATGCCACCAGAGATCGAGGAAGGAGCGGCAAAGCTCGTCGGCGCCGGCCACTAGCCGCTTCCGACGAGCTCGCTGTGGTCGCCCAGGCTCGCCGTGCCGCGAAAGTCACGGAGCACCACCTGATTCCCGACCATGCTCTGGGTAAGGCGGACCCCGGCGAGGGTGCACTTCTGTCCGATGATGCTGTGCGATATCTCCGAATCGGCGATCGACGTGCCCCGCTCGATCGTGACGTTAGGGCCGATCGTGCTGCGCTCGATCGTCACGCCATCCTCGATCAGCACCGGGTCGTGAATGGTCACCCCCGGGAAGGCGGCGTGGCGGGCCGCGCCCTTCCGGAGCAGAATCTCGTTCGTTTCGAGCAGGGTATCGAGCTTGCCGCAGTCGTACCACCCGCCCACTTCGGCGGTGAGAATCTTGCGGCCATGCTCGATCATCCACTGAAAGGCGTCGGTCAGGAAGAACTCGCCTTTGTTGGCCGGCGAGGCGAGCGTGTGGTCGATCCCCTGCCAGAGCGCACCGGTATCCTTGATATAGTAGAGTCCGATATTGGCGAGCTTGCTGATCGGCTCGCTCGGCTTCTCCACGATCCGGGTCATGAAACCGGCGGCGTCGGTGACCACCACGCCGAAGCGCTGATAGTCTTCGACCTCCTTGGCCCAGATGATCCCGTCGGCTTCGGCGCGATTGATCAGCGTGAGGTCGGCCTCGAAGACCGTGTCGACGAAGATGATGAGGACGGGCCCGCGCACGTGCGGCCGCGCCAGATTCACGGCGCCCGCGGTGCCGTCCTGCACCCGCTGCTCGAGGTACCGGCACGGCACCCCGTACCGGCCGGTCGAGTACGCCTCGACCTGTTCCTTCAGATGCCCCGTAATGAAGATCAGCTCCGAGACGTCGAGCCCGTCGAGCCGGTCCATCACCCAGTCCATCACGGGCCGGCCCGCCACCTTGAGCATCGGTTTCGGCACGAGATGGGTATGAGGCCGAAGGCGGGTGCCCTTCCCGGCGAGGGGAATGATGACCTGCACGATCATGTCCTCCCATAACGGTCGTTGACCCGCACCAAGTCGTCGAGGTGGGGGGTCGACGCTTCGAGCACGTCGCTGTCGACCACCGCTTCGATCTGATGGATGAGCTTGGGCGGAATGTGCACCGATTCTCCGGCGGTAAAGCGGCGTTCGCGCCGGTCGGCGCCTTCGCCCAACCGGAGAATCAATTCACCCGACAAGACGTGCATCGTCTCGTCCTTGATGTTGTGGTACTGGCAGCTCAGCACATGGCCGGCGGTGACGTGCAGAATCTTCCCGACATACTGATCGGTCCGGGCCCAGATCAGCTCGTAGCCCCACGGCTTCTCCACCCGGTACGGCACGTCGGCCATCACCCCTCCAAGATCTCGAGTCGAAACGACGGCGGCGAGGTGATGCACTCCCGCACGCAGACCCCGCAGCCAACGCACCCTTCATGGCGGAGCACCGGATGTCCGCCGTCATCGACCGTCAGCGCTCGTTCCCCCACCGGACAGGCATCGGCACAGACCCGGCACGGGGTACCCTGATAGGTGACGCATCGCTCGGGCAGGAACTCGAGCCGCCCCATACGATAGCCCTCCCACCCATGGGGCGGCAGGGTAAGCGCGCCGGTCGGGCAGGCGCGCGTGCAGGGCATATCGGCGCATACGATACAGGGCTGGCTTCGAGGGTCGATGGCCGGCGTGCCGGCCGCCAGGCCGCCGCTCGACGGCACCGGCTGAATGGCCTTGACCGGGCAGACCGGCTCGCAGGCGCCGCACCTGGTGCACGCCGCGAGAAAGGCCATCTCCGGGAGCGCGCCCGGCGGGCGGAAGTACTTCTGCTGAACGATCCGCCCCTCGGTCCGTTCGAGCAGCCCCTCCGCCCACTGTCCAAAGCTCTGGCGCAGAAAGTCCCGCCGGTCGCCGGGATTGAGTTTCACCGCGCCCTCACAGCAACCCCCGAATCCAGCCGCCGTCGACCGCCCACGATTGGCCTGTGATATACGACGCCCGTTCGGAGGCAAGAAAGACCGCCAGGGCGGAGAACTCTCGCGGCTCGGCGAGCCGGCCCATCGGAATGTCGGCCGCGTAGCGCGCGAGCGCCTGCTCGGGGGTAACCCCGTCCCGCGCCGCCGCCACCTCGGAAAGTTCGACCATCCGCTCGGTGCGGGTGAACCCGGGGAGCAGGTTGTTGACCGTCACCCCCGTCTTGGCCACCTCGTTCGCGAGAGTGCGCGCGAACCCGAGCACCGCGGCCCGGATCGAGTTCGAGAGCATCAAATTGTCGACCGGCTGTTTGGCCGCAATCGAGGCGATGTTGAGGATGCGGCCCCAGCCGCGTTCCTTCATGCCGGGCAGCGCGGCTCGGCAGAATTCCACGACGCTGCCGAGCACCAGCGATTCGGCTTGGGCCCACATTTCCGGCGTCAGCGCCTCGAACTTCCCGGCGGGAGGACCGCCGCTGTTGGTCACTAAGATGTCGATTCGGCCGAAGCGCGCGATTCCCTGCCGAACGACCCGCGCCGCCTCGCCCGGCACGCCGACATCGGCCGGCAGAGCAAGAATCTCGGTGCCGTATTGCCCGGCAATCTCGGCCGCGGTGGCGCTGAGGGCCGGCTCGCCGCGGGCGCACAAAACGAGCGAGGCCCCCTCCGCCGCCAGCTCTTCCGCAATGGCGCGGCCGAGCCCCTTGCTCGAGGCCGCCACCAGAGCGACCCGCCCTTTGAGCCCAAGATCCACGCCTACTTCTCCCGCAGATACGCGTCGGTCTTGTCGAGCCAATCCTGCCGCGGCGGCGAGAAGACGTCCACATCCAGCGTGTCTTCGAGTGCTTCGGCCTTATGGGGCACGTTGCCGGGAATGTGAAGCACCTCCCCAGCGGCGACGACCAGCGTCTCCTGTTGATCCTCTCCGATCCAGAAACGGAGCGCCCCCTCGAGGATGTAGGTCAGCTGCTCGTTCTCGTGCTGGTGCTTGGCGACGACGCACCCCTTCTTGAGATAGACGTGCGCGATCATCATCCGGTCACCGGTGATGAGGCGGCGGTCGAGCGAATCGGTCACCCGTTCGCGGGGGAGATCGTTCCAGCGGTAGTGCGTCACCCGTTGGCTCATGAAATGGTCCGAGAAAGGAGCATCCGGCAAATCTAACGCGTCGGCGCGGCCCTTCGGTACAGCATTTCCCGACGATCATGCAACCATCGGGCGCGCCGGGGTCACTCATCCCCCGTGAAGAACCGCCACGCCCAGCGCGAGGTCACCATGCAGATCGGCAGATACATCAGGCGCACCGCCCGAGCGGCAGCCTTCGTCGCGGCTCTGGGGCAGGCGCTCGAGGCGCAGGATTCCAGACCGGAGCCGCAAATCGGCCGGCTGGCCGAATACCTCAAGTTCCCCAGGCCCCTCACCGGACCAGAACGAACCGGCATCGCCGACCTGGCGCGTCAGCTTACCTCCACGACCGCCACCGAGAGCGACCGCCGGCAGGCGGCCACCACCCTCGCTTTCACTCTGGTGCGCGCCCTCGGCCGGGATTCCGCGACCCACTCGGCCGCCGTAGGAGCCATCGCGGCACGAGCGGGGCGCGGCGGCCATCGATTGGGGCCGGACTTCCGTTATCCGTCCACGCCAACCGGGACCCTCCCCGAAGTCGTCGAGATCGGCACCGGGCCGGTCTCTCTCATTCTCATCCCGGAGTTCCGAAAGAACTGGACGATCTTCGAGCCGTTCATGAAGGCCAATGCCGGAAGGTTCCGGAGCTACGCCTTCAGCCTTCCAGGATACGGCGGCACCCGGCCGTACCCGCTGCCGCAGGCGGCCGACTATGGGGCCCGCGCCTGGCTCGATGGAGTTGCCACCGCGGTGGAGCGGCTGATTCGGACCCGTCGTCTCACCCGCCCGATCCTCGTCGGCGCCCTGTCGGCCGGCACTTACGTGGCGGTTACCGTTGCGAGCCGCCACCCGGAGTTGGTCGGTGGCGTGGTGTCGCTCAACGGCGCCCTGTTCGATGCTTCGATCGGGGCCAACCCCACGCCCGCCGAGCGGGCGGCGGCGGTGGCCCAAGACCCGGACGTCCTGCTCTCCGTGCTGCTCACCCGTGAGGCGCTCACCGGAGACTCGGCGGCGGTCCTCGCCCGGCGGCCTATCGCCGCCAGAAATCCGGTCCGGTTCTACACGCGCGATTCGGTCGGGCTGCAGAAGGTGTACGGGATGCACCTGAGCTTTCGTCCGTTCCTGGAGCGGTACTACTTCGAGTGGCTCACCGCCGACCTGCGCGGCGCGGTGGCGCAAGTGCGGGTGCCGGTGCTGGCCATTCCCTCTTCGGCGGACGACGGCGCCCCCCAGCGCACCAGCCGATCGGTCCATACCCAATGGGCGCATCTGGCCGCTCTCCACCCCGCGGCTCCGATTCAGATCGCTCCATTCGAAGAGGTTCGCGGCCTAACGTCGTATGACGCTCCCGCCGAACTGGGCGACGCCATCGCCGCATTCGCGGCGGGGCGCCCGGTGCCGCGGCGGATGCGGTCGGCCTTCCCGGGGAGGGAGAGCCCGCGCGCCTCGGTCAGTCAGTCGGCGGGGCCGGGCACGATCCGCGTCACGTATGGACGGCTTCGCGGCGTCGTGGCCACCGCGATCCCGCTCGACTCGCTCTGGAACCCGGGGGCCGATGAAGCCACCACCGTGGAGCTGTCCCACGCTATGCGGGTGGCGGGATCGGTGGTTCCGGCGGGGCGTTACAGCTTGATCGTGGTGCCCGGAGCGACGCGGTGGACGTTCCGATTTCACCGGAACGCGGACCGCTGGGGGGCGGCCAACGACGTGCCGGGGCTCGACGCGGCGGCTGTAGGCATCGAACCGGAACAGGGACCGCGAGCCGACTGGCTCACCTTCGAGTTCGACAACCCGCGGCCCGCCGCCGTCGATCTGGTTCTCCGGGTCGATCAACTCCTCTTTCGGCTGCCCATCGAAGCGCCGTAGCCGGCTCCGGTGTGCCGATTACCGACCGGCGGCGACGTTGCCTCCGCCTGACGTTCCCTGGAGGTAGTGCCCGAACCACTGCCGCAGGCGGCCGAGCCGGTCGACCAAGAGCCACGGCTCGCCGGTGCGCGAGAGATCGTGCGTCGAGCGGGGGTACCGAACCATCTCGACCGGGATCCCCTGTTTCTTGAGCGCCATGTACCAGAGCTCCGCATTCCCCATCGGGGTGCGGTGGTCTTCCTCCGACTGCACGATGAGCGTCGGCGTCTTGACCCGGGTCACCCGCCGGATCGGCGAGAGCGAATCGTACATCGCCTGATTTTCCCACGGCTTTCCGTAGAATTCGAACTCGGTCAGGCCCTGCGCCTCCGAGGCGCCGTACCAATAGGTGAAGTCGCTGATCATCCGGTCGGCCTGGGCCGCCTTGAAGCGATTCGTCTTGGCCGTGACCCAGGCGGTCATCACGCCGCCGTAGGAGCCGCCGGTCACGCCCATGCGGGTCGAGTCGATGTCGGGGCGCTTGGCCACGATATCCACCGCCCGCATCAGATCCTGGTAGTCCTCGGCGAACCAGCGGCCCCGGGTGGAGAAGGTGAACGGCGCGCCGTAGCCGCTCGAGCCGCGCGGATTGGTGAAGAGCACGAACATCCCCGCCCCCGCCAGGTTCTGGAACTCGTCGAACCAGTTTTCGCCGTACGCCGAGTGGGGGCCGCCGTGGATGTACAGCACCACCGGGTATTTCTTGGAGGCGTCATAACCGTACGGCTTCATGAGCCATCCTTCGATCTCCATGTTCCCGACCGACTTGTAGGTGAACCGGTCGGCGTCGGCCCAGGCCACGTCGGCGTTGAGCTTCTCGTTGAAGCGGGTAACCTGGCGCTCTCCGGAGCCGTCGCCAGAGGCGAGATAGAGCTCCGTCGGCTTGGTCATGCTGCTCGAGACGTAGGCGATGGTGCTCAGATTGGCGTCGGTGGAAAAGCCGGTGAGCCGGCGGCGCCCGCTGATCATTTCGCTGAGCGGCGCCGGGGTCGCCAATACCTTGAGCAGCGCGGTGCGGCCCCCGATTTCGGCGTTCATGGCCAGCACGGTATTCGACACCCACCAATGGCCGCCCGGCTCGTACTGCCAATCGCCCACCAGGTTCACCGGCGTCCCGCCGGCGGCGGGCACGGTGTAGAGCCGGGCGTTGCTGGTGCGCTCGGGGCGCGACACGAAGGAAATGGTCCGGGAATCGGGCGACCACTCGAGGCCGCCCTCGTCTCCCATAGCGGTGGTAATGCGCCGGGGCGACCCGCCCGCCGCCGGAATCACGAAGATGTCGGCATCGTTCCGGGGCGCTTCGTCTCGCCGGGCATCGTAGGGCAGCCGGGCTACCGCCTCGCGCTCCAAGATCACCGCCGAGTCGCTGCGAAAGGCCGGGTCCGCGGTGAAGGCGATCCATTCCCCGTCGGGCGATACCGTCACGTTCCGATGCGAATAGACCGTATTGGTGATCTGCTTCTTCACGCCGGTCGCGAGCGTGCGGCTCCAGATCTGCTGCGGACGGATGGCCCGCGCCTCACGGGGCCCCGGAAGGAAACCCTGGCCGTTAGCCTTGTACTGCATTTCGGTGATATGGCGCCCATCGAAGCGGGCCGGGTCGACCGGAAAGGTGATCGCGCCGAACGGCGGCCTGGCGATCGGCTGCATCCGCGCAAAGGGATCTCGGCGCGTCGTGTCGCGGGCGGCCCGCGAGGTGTCGGTTTCGGTGTAGACCACGAACCGTCCATCCTTCGGAACGGAACCGTTCGGAATGCTGTCGACTTCGAACGCCTCACCGCCCGGTTGATCCATCCGCAGCGCCCAGGTCCGGCCTCGGCCGCCGGGCCGGGTCGACGCGAAGAGGAGCAACTTCCCGTCGGGCGACCAGCGCGGGTTGGTGCTTTCCGTCCCGGGGGAGGTCAGCCGAGTCGGAGCTCCTCCCGCCGTCGGCGCCGTCCAGATTTCGGAGTGGCGGCGGTTGTCGGCGGCCACCACCGTGGTCACCGTAAAGGCCACCTGCTTGCCGTCCGGCGACACCGCCGGCGCGGCCACCGTGGTAACGCGATACCAATCGGCCGGGGTGAAGGCGCGGCTCTGCGCCAAGAGGGGGGCGGCTTGCCCCACGAGCACCGCGGCGAGTGCAAAGAGACGTTTCATGGAGAGGACTCCTCGTCTGGTTCGAGGGCTAGAAGGCCGGACTAAAGCTCACAACCCAACGGAAGCGCGCCGAGCTTTCGGTTTCGTTGACCGCAAGCCTCGGACGGGAAACGAAGATCGGAAAATCGAATCGGGTGACGAAGGTCGTTTGCCCGACACGGTGCCCGATCCGAACGCCGGCGCCGGCATCGGCCACGAACGCCGATCCCTTGCCATCCCTCGGAATGTCACCATTTCCGTATGCGGCGTCACCAAAGAGAGCCACTCGAATATCGTTGAAGAGCCGGGCACGACTCCGCAAGAGTACGCTGCGGTCGAGCTCGGCGTTGACCGACACGACCTGAGTCGCGACCGCTCCGGCCGCGAGCCCCCGGACCCCCGCCCCACCTGGAGAATGGTAGTGCACGTCGGCGCCCGCCAGGAGAGAGCCCCGCGACTGCAGGAACGGGTTGCCGAACCGCTCGTACGGATCGGCACCGGCCAGGAAGATTCGGCGTTGCCGTATGGGACCGCGGTCGGCCTTGGCGATGCCGCCGAATAGCCGGATGGCCATGCTCGCCTTGGCGCCCAGATTCCGGCGCGCCGTCGCTTCGGCCATCCCGCGGAAGAAGCCTTGGGCATCGTAAGCGTGATCGGTCTCCACCCCGACGCCGGCATCGCGATACTCGAGGCCCCCGCCCAACGTCACCTTTCCGGACACGGTCCATGGTCCGCGGCGCTCGGAGGAACGGTACCAGAAGCTCCCCTCGACGGTGCCCCCGTTCTCCCAGAGGGCGGGATCGAGAAAGTCGGTGTCGGTGGTGGTGAGCCACCGGAGCGAGCCCCCGCCGAAACTCGTCGGCCCGAAGGACCTGTGCTGGTTGGTCTGCCGCTCCGCGCTCATGGCAACGCCGGCCCGCCCTTCGGTGAAATAGAGATCGAAGGTCTGGGTGGTTCGGGGGCGGTAGAGCGCCGTCGGATTCCTGAAACGCGCAAAGAGACTGACACGCTCGAGGTTCCCGTCCGCCGAGCGCGCCTTCCGTGTGCCCACACTGTAGTACATCGTATTCTGCTCGAACCGGCCGAGGTAATCGGTTCGGGCCCGACCGCCGATGGTGACGCCGCCGGCCTCGTTGTACCAGATCGTCGGCGCCAGGCCGACGCTCCTTCGGTCCCGACGAGTCGGTTGCGAGAAGAACTTGTCGAGATAGACCTCGGTTCTGGGCTTGTCGCCGAAGCCCAAGAGCCCCCGCCCTTTCCGATTGTTGAGCATGTTCCAATCGTGGGCGCGGGTATGGGGGTCGAGCTCCACCTCGCGGGGCCGCGCCTGGGTGGTCACTTCGACCCACTCCCGTTCGGCGATTCCCTCGACTCGCGTTATGGCCGAGTCCGATCTCGACCGAACGACGAGGTCGACGGGGAATTGCCCCGGCGCCTCGCGAATCACCTCCACCCGCGTCGTCCAGCCGCCGGTCCCATTCTGCGTCGATTTCACTTTGCCGACGCGGTAGTCGTAGAGGACGGTGGTGTGAAGGAACTGCGCGAAGAAAGTGGAGAGGTCGCGCTTCGATACCTCTTCGGCCACGGCGCGGAACGCATGCTCGTCTACGTGCTTGAGCTTCCAGCGCTGATAGTAGGTGCGGAGTATTTGCCGCATCGTCGAATCGCCGACGATGGTGCGGAGCTGGTGGTAGAAGAGTTCTCCCCGGTTGTAGATCATGCGGTTGTAGGTGGAGAAATCGTTGTACTTGTCGCTCACGAAGCTGGTCGGCTCCGACCAGCCGTCCAGATCCGAGAGAACCAAGGTCCGCTCGTTTTGCGGGTAGCCGGTTCGGTTGCCCTGCGTCTCCTGGTACCAGGTGGTCTGGAAACTGGTGAACCCCTCGTCGAGGAATCCTTCCTTCCATTCGTTATTCGCGAGAATGCCCATCAAGTAGTTGTGTCCCACCTCGTGGAGAATGAGGCCGAGCCCCGCGGAACCGTCGTGCACCATCATGGGAAACTCGGTGCCGCCTCCTTCGATGCGGTGAACGTTGGTGATCTGGGGCCAGGGGAAGGGCCCGAAGAGCTCGTCGAGCCACCGGAGCGCCGTCTCGGTGTTCCGCACCGCCACGCCGCCGCCCCAGGTTCGGTCGTCGCCGGGCTGGTAGAGCACATGCACCGAGACGCCGCCGTAGCGCCCCCCCTCGTACCGATAGGCGGCGTTCAGCGACATCGCGAAGTGGTGCACATCCTTGGCCTCCCAGAGCATCCGCTTCCGCCCCGCCGCCGCGGGCTCGATGGCGTCGCAACGGGGGGCACCGTACGCATCTCGGCGGTAGTCCACCGGGCGGGCCGGGACGCGGTTGACCCGCTCCCAGCCGGGGTCGCCGCAGACGGGAACGCCGGTGGCGCCGATCACTTGGTCGTCCGGGACGTCGAGCAACACCCGGAAGTCACCGAAATCGCCGTAGAACTCGCCGGCGGGATAGAGGGGCTGCTCCGCCCATCCGAAGCGATCGTACGCCACGACGCGGGGATACCACTGCGCGAAGTCGTAGGCACGCCCGCGGCGGCCCTGCCGTCTGGGCAGGGTCGAGGGGCGGGCGTCCCAGCCCATCGATACGGTGAATTGCTCTCCCGGCGCGACGGCTCGCGGGAGGGTAAAGCGCACGATCGTGCTATCGGGGGCGAAGGGGTAGATCGCTTCGACCGCCCGCCCGTCAATCGTCACATCGCGGACGTGGTTGAAGGCGTAGTCGGGGTCCTTGAGGTCGTTGAAGCGGCGCCGCTTCTCGGCGCTATCGGCGGCGGCCCAACGGGAGCCGGGGCGGAAGGCATTGAGGTAGAGATGGAACGAGACGGTACGGAGGGTGTCGGGGGAATTGTTGTGATAGAGCACCCGCTGGGTACCGCCTAGCGTTCCCCTCGGTTCATCGAGGGTGGCGGTGATGTCGTACTCGAGGCGCTGTTGCCAGTAGAGCGGCGCCCCGGCGGTTGGCCCTTGCAGCGCCAGGCTGAGCAGGAGTGCGGGTGCGATCATCGGTCGTCGGAGGTCCGGAAAGGCGTGGGTACCGTGACTCGGGGCGGCGCTGGAACATAGCGTGGCGGGCGGGGGGTGACTACTCGGCCCACGGCAGCCAAGGCGACCTACCTTCCAGTGGGCCGCTTCATCCGGTACAACACGACATGTGCTTCGCCCTCATCGTCCTCATAACGCCCGAGTATGTAGTCGGCGCCGATCTCGAACACCCGGACCGCCCGCGGCAACGTCACTACGGGCCTTGGCGACACTCCTTCGAAGAGCGGCTGGAGCCGAGTGGCAGGATCTCCAAGTGAGGATACGACGACCCAGGCACTATCCAAGGCGTCGACGAACAGTTCCTCGTAGAGGGGGAGGAATTCGGGTGGGGGGATTCGCGCGAGAAGCGGCTTGTGCTCCCGCCGCTCCACCGCGCTCGACTCATGGAAGGCAAGCTGCGCTTCGACCGCCAGATCGTACTCCCGCGCAGTTGTCTTGCGGAGCGCGACATCGACCGGAAGCCGCCCAACATGTTGTCCGCCGAGAGTGTAACGATCCACCGAGGCGGAGTCCTTGGTGCCTACGAACAAGTGATCGGAGGATACCGCCAGGGTCGTGGTCTGTCCAAGAGGCCGGCGCACTCGAACCGGGATGTCGTCAACCACCGGCCGGAACGGGCCGCCTCCTTGCGCCACCGCCACGGCCCCCCGGGCCTGCGAAAAGGTCCACGTCTTCACGTCGACCTGGTCGCCCCCTCGCACATTCGTGATGGCGGCGAAGGTGCCGCTCTTCGAGCAGGCCAGCCGGTCGTCGTGGAGCGGGATTGGGAACGCGCCTTGACGAACGATTGCGCCATTGGGTGATATGACCGTCAGGCGCAGCAGGCGGTCCATTACGAACACTGAATCGAGCGTGCACCGGCGCAGCCAGAGCATATCCTCGAATTCGCCTGGTCCGCTCCCTTTCCGTCCAATGGAACGGATGACCGTTCCGGAGGAATCAAAGAGCAATATGACCGATTCGGAGCGGTCAGCGACGACAATCATGCCATTCGAGAGCCGAGTCGCGCCTATCGGGTCACCGAATACGGGGTGACCCGACTGGTTGGTCCCGGAGATATCGAGAATTGGCTGCGGGTCGACTTCCCAATCGGCGAGCACCGTAGGACTACTCGCTCCGCGGCAGCAGGCGACCGCCAACAACAGCGCAACGGCAATTGGGCGCATGAGTTCAAGATACTCCCGCGCCCCGGTCGCCCGGCTACTTCGCCAGCAGCTGCCTCCGAAGCTGCGTGAGCTTCCGCCGCACCGACCCGTCGAGCACCCGGTCGCCCACCCGCACGATGGTACCGCCCAGTATCTCGGGATCGACCGCAAAGCCGGCCACGATATCCTTGCCGAGGGCCTTCGCGAGGGCCTGGATCACACTCGCCTTGAGCGCCTCGTCCGGCGTTCGGGCCAGCGTGATGCCGGCCCGAACCCGGTTGTGCTTCACGTCGAGGAGCTTGTCGTACTCGGAGGCGATGGCGCCGAGGAGCAGCTGCCGCCCCCGCTTTACGACCGCCACGAGGTAGAGCAGAAATTCCTTCGGCGCCCCCGGCAGCGCCTTGGCCAGGATATCGGCCTTCTGCGCCCGCGTCACCTTGGGCGACATGAGCACCGCCTGCGCCGGCTCGGAGGCGGCGATCGCGGCCGCCAGCGCCGACAACAACTCCCCATACGGCTGGGCGTTGCCGCTCTTCTCACCGAGCGCGAAGAGCGCTTCGGCGTAGTTCCGGGCGATCGACTCGTCCCTCAATGGGTATCCACCTTCGAGAGGTAGTCGAGCACGATCTTCTTGTCGGCGTCGCTGTCGAGGCGCTGTCCAACCACCTTGGCCGCCGCGCCGAGCGCCAGGTCGACCGCCTCACGGCGGAGTTCGGCCACCGCCCGGTCCCGTTCCGACGCGATTTCCCGGCGGGTGCGCTCGAGCAGCGCGTCCTGTTCCTGCTTGATCTTGTCGACCGCCGAGGCCCGTTCCTTGTCGACCGCCGCGCGCGCGTCGGCCAGCAACGCCTGCGCCGAGCTCCGGGCCTCTTGTTGAAGACGCTGCGCTTCGGCGAGGGCGCTCTTCGCCGCGGCGTTCTGGCGCTCCGCTTCCGCCAGATCGGCCTTGATCTTGTTCTCCCGCTCGACGGTGGCCTTGAGAATACCGGGCCAGGCAAACTTCCAGAGCAGGAACAACAGGACGAGGAAGACGATCACCGTCCAGATCATCAACCCGGGGTTCGGGGCGACGAATGGTGACGACGGCCCGGCGTGTTCCGCCGTGGCCGCCGGCTCGTGCGCCTGCGCCAACAGGGCGAGAAGCATCCTAGATCAGCTTGAACAGCAGGGCGAAGACCATCGCGATGATCGTGGCGCCCTCCAAAAGCACCGCGAAGAGGAGTGCCGCGCCTCGGATCTCGGCGGCCGCTTCCGGCTGCCGCGCAATCGCTTCGGCAGCCTGGCCACCAATGCGGCCGAGGCCGATCCCGGCGCCCACGATGGCGAGCCCGAGGCCGATGCCGGCGCCGAGGAGGCTGTTGTAGTTCTTGGCCGCGAGCGGGTCCATGGCGGCCTGGAAGAGCATGAGCATGTTCAGCATGTCGGTGGTCCTGTCAGCCTGGGAGAGTCAAAGAGCCGTCGCGCCTTCCGCGGTCGGGGCCGTCTCTCCGTGCCGGCCCGTCCCTGCGGTGATCCGCCATCGGCCCTAGGGCCAGCGGACATCTCCCGCCGTCCGGCGGGATACAAGAAGCTCGGAGGACAGCGCAGCCTCGAAGCTCTCTTTGAGGGAAGCGGGAAGAGGGAGGAGGGAATAGGAGATCCGCTCCATCGCTGCTTTTGCCCCTCTTCCCTCTTCCCTACTCCCTCTTCCCCAGCAGCTAATGCTCATGCTGCATCAACCCAATAAACACCGCGCTCAACAGCGCGAACACGTACGCCTGCAGAAACGCCACGAACAACTCCAGCAGCATGATGCCGGTGACGATCGCGGCGGTGGTGACGCCGATTGCGTGGCTCCAGACGCCGAGGTTGCCGAAGAGGAAGACGATGCCGAAGAGCGAGAGAATCACGAAGTGGCCGGCGGTCATGTTGCCGAAGAGACGGACCGCCAGCGCGAAGGGCTTGACGAATTTGCCGAGGATTTCGATCGGGGCCATGCCGATCGACATAACGGTACCGCCGATGCCCTCGAGGCCCGGCACATGGGGGAAGATCGTTCCCATGTAGCCTTTGAAGCCGAGCTTCCGCATGCCGGCGATTTCCACGACCAGGAAGACCATGATCGCGAGCGCGGCGGTGACCGCCAGGTTGCCGGTCGGCGAGGAGCCCCAGGGGATGAGCCCGAGCAGATTGGCGTAGAGGATGAAGAAGAAGAGGGTCATGATGAAGGGGGCGAACTTGGCCCCGTCATGCCCGATGTTGGCGATGGCGATGTCGTTCCGCACGAAGAGGACGAGCCCTTCCATAGCGGCGGCGAACCCCTTCGGTGCCTGCTCGTGGGCGCGCTGCCGCTTGAGCGCCCGCGATGTGCCCCACATGGTCAGGAAGACGAGGAGCGCGGCGAGCATCAGGAAGATGACGTGCTTGGTCGGCGTCATGTTCAGCTCGAACGAGCCGAAATGGAGCAGCCACGCCGTGGGCGACCAATGCACCTCGAAGAACGGCTCGAAGTTGATCGCGTAGGCGTCGGCGGTGTGATGGAGGACCATCTCACCGATGTTGAACGGTTCCTGTGCCAGCATCATCGAATCAGCCGCACCTCGAAAAAGAGCAAGGGAAGCAGCACCCCGAGAAACCCTGTTGCCGATGCCTGCGGAGGGAAGTGCGCGCGGTCGAGCCCCGACGCCACCGCGATCGCAATCACGCCGAGCACCCGAAGCCCCATCCCGGCGCCCCACCGGATGATGAACTTCTCTATTCCGGCGCCGCGCACCGGCTTGAGCAGCGCTACGGCGGCCACTTGGATGACTGTAGCCAGGGCACCGAACATTCCCGCCGCGAGCGCGGCACTCGAACCCCAGATCAGGTGGCACACCAGCGCCACCAGCGCGGTCAGAATCGCCCCGCCAACCGCCATGGACTTCACTTGGGCGGCCCGTGGCGGTCGCGCCAAGTGGGCCTATTTGCGCGATCCGCCTGCAGCTCGCGCCAGACGCTCACAAACCCCAAGATCGAGCCAAGCACGGTGCCCGCCAGGACGAAGAGCGGGTTGGTTCCGAGCCACCGGTCGAGGGCCCATCCCGCCAGCACGAACATCACGATAGCGCCGCCGAATCGGAGGCCCGTGGCCAGGTATTTGTACCCTTGGCCAAGCTCGCGTTCCGGGCTTTCTGGCACCATATCCGGGGTCAAAATACGCCCTTGTGAAATATTTCGCAAGCGAATTTGGCCCTTCCGGATGGGGCCTCTCCGGGGGTAATCTCCCCCGCTCGGCAACCTCTCGGGCCCTTGGCTCGTAACGATGGATTACGGGCGCATTTAGGGCCCTTTGAACCCCCGTCCTCCTACCCCAGCAACGCGATCCACCCCCTGAAATGACCCCCGTCCAACAGAGCGACGACATAGCCCGGCTCGAACAGCTGGCCGGCGCCGTCCGGGGCCTTCGGCAGCAGGTGGCCAACCGGATCGTGGGACAGCAGCAGGTGGTCGACGGGGTGCTCACGGCGCTCCTGGCCGGCGGCCACTCGCTGCTGATCGGGGTGCCGGGGCTCGCCAAGACGCTGCTCGTGTCCACCATCGCCGAGGCGCTGGAACTCTCCTTCAACCGGGTGCAGTTCACCCCCGACCTGATGCCGGGGGACATAACGGGCACCGAGCTGGTGGAGGAGGATCCCGCCACCGGCCGCCGCGGTTTCCGTTTCGTGCCGGGGCCGGTCTTTGCCAATGTGCTCCTGGCCGACGAGATCAACCGGACCCCGCCGAAGACCCAGGCCGCGCTGCTGCAGGCCATGCAGGAGCACCAGGTGACGGCGGCGGGAAAGACCTATCCCCTGCCCGAGCCGTTCTTCGTGCTGGCCACGCAGAATCCGATCGAGCAAGAGGGGACCTATCCGCTGCCCGAGGCGCAACTCGACCGCTTCATGCTGGAACTCCGGGTGGGGTATCCGAATCGAGACGAGGAGGAGCAGATCGTGGAGCGCACCACCGGCGATCTGGTGCAGTCGGTCAAGCCGGTGCTCGATGCCGCGGCGCTCAGGGAGATGCAGCATCTGGTCCGGCGGATTCCGGTATCGAAGGGGTTGGTGCGGGCGGCGGTGTCGTTGGCGCGGATGACTCGACCGCACGACGCGGAGGCCCCTGCCCTCGTGAAGGAGTTCGTCGAGTGGGGCGCCGGGCCCAGGGCCTCGCAGTACCTCGTGTTAGGCGCCAAAGCGCGGGCGGCGATGGATGGGCGGCCGTTGGCCGACCTGGATGACGTGAAGGCGGTGGCGCCGGCGGTGTTGCGGCACCGGGTGGTGACCAACTTCAGCGCGGAGGCGGCGGACCGAACCAGCGAGGACTTGGTCACCGAGCTGGTGGCGGGCCAAGCCTGGCAGGGAGGGCGTTAGGGATGGGGTTGGTGCATGAGGCCAAGATCTACTTCCGAATGCTCTTCCACTACCGCCCCAAGCGATACTGGAATGAGCTATTGTCGCATTCGTTCGATTTGAAGGGTGTCGGGCACTACCGGATGAGCAACGAAGAGAATCTGAAGATGTACGAGCGGAAGAAGCAGATTCTCGAAGGTGAGATGCGCCGGGCCGGCATAGCGCTGAGGGCCGATAGCCGAGTGCTTGAGGTGGGGTGCGGCGTCGGGTACTGGACCGAATATCTCAAGTCGTTGGGCGTCAGGCACTACCTGGGCAACGATATCACGGACGTGTCGGTGACGACGCTGCGGAAGCGGTTTCCGGAATACGAGTTCGTGCAGGGGGACATTAGCGAGACCCCGCTTCCGGAAAACGAGTTCGATCTAGCGGTGATGATCGACGTGACCCAGCATATCACCGACGATCGCCGTTTCGAGCTGGCGATGGAACGGCTCTGGAAGTCGATCAAGCAGGGGGGGCACCTGATCATCACGGTCTGGGAGCCGGCGGAGACGATCGTGCTCAGGGCCCGGCAGCGGCTCAACCGGATCGAGAAGGCGCGGGGGTTGGGGGCGTATCAGGCGGTGTTCGGAACCGGGGCGACAGTGGTGTCGAAAGTGGGGTTCAATGACAAGGACTTGGTGGTGGTGACCAAAGCCTAACCTGTACTTCGCCCTTCGAGTGACGCGGCACGATCGCGAGCGTGCGCTATAGCCATGGCAGGTGTCCCGGAACCCTCCAGCGGCGCAATCGCAGTACGAGTCGTCGCACCCTGGGCCGAGTCCGACAGTCGAAACTCAAGCCATCTTCACCAAGTGTTTCGCGAAAATGCCACGGTGGTTCGAACGAGAGTTCGGCCAAGAAAACAGGCAAGCTCTCCGCTGGAGGCCGGAGTCTAAAAGTAGATTGAATAGAGAATGGAAGGGACGGCGGGCATCTTATACCGCCGGGCGAGGGGCACGCCATTCGCGCGAGTGCCGTTGAGCCGGTAGAGCTCCGGAATCGAGATGGGCTCCTCGGGAGCGACCGGCCCGAAGTTAAGATTGGTGATCGAGCCTACCAGGCTCGAGTGCAGCCCGAACGGTCCCTTGAAGTTCCGGCGAATGCCGACCGAGAGAGTGTAGATCGCCCCGCTCCGACCTGAATTCTCGTCGGCAAAGCGGTACGCTGGATTCGTCTGCGGCGGCAAGATGGCGTCCGGCTGCGGTGGGTGGGTCCACACCACCTCGGCGATCGGCGTGTACGGCTGCCCGCTGGCGAACTCTCCCATTCCGAAGAGCATCCAGCGCCGGCCGACCATCGCCTCTCCTTGCAACCGGACCAGATGACGCCGATCGAGTCGCCAGGGTCTCCAGGAACCGAGGAAACTCCGATCCGATCGGCTCAACACGTAGGTCACCGCCCACGAACCGCTCCCTTCGCGGGCCGGCACCCGCGCGACGCGCAGTTCGAGCCCGAGCGTGCGCGAGTCACCGAACCGATAGGCTGAGAGCCCCGCGTCAGGATCCGACTCCGGCCGCGGCTCTCCTATACCTTTCCCTCGCGATCCGAATGCGCTGGCCGAGAGTGACCACGAGCCTAGTGATGCGTCGAAGGCCAGAGCCATGTGGTCGACCCTCGGCACTGGAATGCCGGCCGCCCCAGCATCTCGCCACACTTCGAAAAACGAAAGCGTCGGCTCAGCTTGTGAGTCGGTGAGAACCTGGAACGGGCGACTCGCCCTAGCGAATGAGAGTGAGGCGCCGCCGTGCCCACCGAGCCGAAGCGCCAACCGCCCCCTCGGTTGCCATAAGGTGACATTCGAGGTGGCGTCGACGAGCAGGCCCGCCTGGAACTCGAAGCGCCCGAGGCCCAGCGTGCCCGTCGCGAAGGCCCGCGCCTCGGTGCGATCTGTGCCATCGTCGGTCTCTTGGGACTGAGGGATCGGTTCCGCGCTCGAGACGATTGCCCGGGTGCGCCGACGGCCGAGGTTGCCACCGATCTCGAGACGATTCATGCCCCGATGGAACTCACCGAAGAAACCGACTTGAGCACGGGTGAGCCGGTTCTCGAGATCGACGTTCTCCGGGCCCCGAGCGACCCGCTCTCCCTTCAATGCAAAATGGTTAGCCGATGCGGTGACCTCAATGCTCCCGGTCGGCCCGTCGAAGAGACGCCAGCGCGAGCCAAGCAGCACGTTGTGCCAGTCCATCCCTCCCCCTTGCGCCCGATCGCCGAGATCATCGTGGGTAGCGAAGAGGGTCCACGAGGCACGGCGATTCCCGCCAAGGCCTGTGCGCGCGCTGACATACACATCCTGGAATCCATAGGGCACTCCACCCTCGCGAAGAACCTGCCCGGCGGCTTCGAGGAAAGCCACACGTGGGGCCACGAAGACGGCTGGGCTTCGGGCCGCGAGCCAGGCGCTCGCAGATACGAGTCCCACCTGTCCACCACCCGTGGCGCGGTCCTCATCGCCTCCACCCGCGCGCCCCTCAAGGTCGATTACGCCCGCCAGTGTCGCGGCGTCGGCCGCGCCGGGTACTGGGCGAACGGTGGCTGATGCCAGCGCTTGAATCGGCAGCGAGGAGAAGGCACGCCCAACATGGTATGGGCTGTGGAGGTCGAACCCATCAAGACGCATGACCGTTTCGGCGGCGTCGTACCCTCGGAGATTCGGGCGGGCCGACAGCAGACTCGAGAAAGAGATACTCGGCACCAGCGACAGCGCACGAAGCGGATCGGGCTCGATAGCAGCCGGAACGGTCTCGAGCGCTTCTCGGGGGAGGACCCACGCCCCGGTAAAGGCTGGGGTTCCGATGGCGGGACGCGAGGCAGAGGCGGTGAGATCGGCCAGGTGGAGCGGAGCCGATTCAAGGAGGACCAGGATATCGCGCTCCTCGCCAGTGATGGCGATCCACTTCGGCACGAAGCCAACGGCCGATATGGCGAGCGTATCCGCTCCATCTCTAGCCGGCAATCGGCCAGTCCCGCTGCGATTGGTCGCGACCACCTCCCCGCTTGAGACGCGGCGGATGGTAGCGCCCTCGATCGGACTCTCAGCGTCCGCCCGGCGGACGCGAAGCACCACGTTCCCCTGCGCCGACACCCGACCGGGAGCCAGGAGTCCTGCGATGAACAGCAAACCGAAGAGTCGGTTCACTGAGCAATGACAGTGCGGGTTCGCAGGATGGCGCCCGTGAAGCCGCCGAAGGCTCCCGACATGTTGCCCCGCGGGTTCTTCCGTACCAGCCAGTCGTAGGCGTCTCGGTTGTAGGCGTAGAGCTCCAGCGTATAGACCCCTGGCCCAAACACCGTGAGGACCAACCCATCTCCGCCCAAGGTGAGACCAGCGCCGAGCACGGCCCCCCCTTGAACACCGGCCCCGCGTCCGGCAACGAAGGCCACTCCCTCGCCGCGGAATTGTAGCGGAATCGTTGCGCTCACCACGGGCGAGGGGCCGGTCTTCGTCAGGCGAATCGTATCCTGGGTCGGTTGTAGCAGCTCGAACTCGCCGGGGATCTCGGTCATCGCACTCACAGAACGTCCCGCTATAGTCCCTTCGAGGCGATACCTGCCGCCGGGCACAACGCTCAGCTCCGCCCGGTACCGCCCGGCGACAACATCCGGAACAACCGCGTGTACGGCGCCAGACGGGTCGACGATCCTGAGAGCAACCAGATGGGGAGGGATGACGATCGGGTCGAGATACGCCGGAATGGTGCTGTCGGGCCGCGCCCCCCTCGTGACAAAGGCGAAGTGGCTCGCATGCCCGGCCACCAGCGTAAGGCTAACGATCGGGTTCGGTTCGCTCCCCGCCGTCGGCGTGGTGGCGCACGCACCGAGCGCCACCATGCCGAAGCAGGTCAACGACCAGACCGTCGCGGGCCCTACCAGTGGAAGCTCACACCGACCCACTGCGGAGCCGGGTCGAAAGGGCCATGGCATAGTCCGGAGTAGTCGATCCCCCATGGAACTTCATACAGAGTGAATTCTGTGTGAGTAGAGGTGACGTGCGGCGCATCAGCGCAAGCTCCCGATGTCGGCGTAAGGAAGTTCTTGTAGTCGTCATCCGCGGACGGCCACGAATCGGTTTCGTAGATGTGGACATCGATATATGCCACCGTGAGGGGTGTTGCGCTGTGTACCTTGTCGTAGAACGAACCGCACCGAGTCCGGACGTCGTAGAGTTCTGAGGAGCCGACGCCTTCGCAGCGGAGGACCGGGCTGAACAGGGGACCTCCCGGCGTCCTGGCCCGAAACTCAAATTCATTGCCTTCCCAGCAATTGCCGTTATCGCAGATGTTAAACGTTTCGATCTTGTCTGCCCGGAGATATGGCACCGGAGGCGCCGAAGACCCACCGCCACAGCTGTTAGACTGGGATCCGGAGCCCATACGAAGGCACTCAAGTTCTCCTTCTTCGTCCAAAAGCAGTCCCACACGGGGAACGATACGACTCTCTTTAGGCCCAAGGAAGAGTACCGCCGTTTCTGTCGGAACGGTGGAAAGCCGATCGATCGGCATCCGAGAGCCATCGGCAAGATAGGCGGCCAACGGACTGTACTCATCTACCAGGGCGACGACAGCAAGGGGCTGATCCGGGCGCCATCGGGCCCGATGCACAGGATGAGCAATGTAGACATCGAGGTCGGGGAGCGCGGCGACGAGTGCCGCAAGGGCCGAGGAGAGGTCCACCCGCAGCATCGGGTCCGAAGCGGCGGCGCCTTGTTGGGCACTCGCAAGAATCGACTTCCCCTTCGAGCCGGTGAAGTAGGCTTTGAGGGCAAGTTTGTTCTCCAGCAACTCCGACCCATGGATTGACCGGTACAGCATTTGCCGCGCAGATTCCTCGCCGAGGACAAGGGCGAGGCCGCGTGCAAGCTCTTCCATCGCCCGAGCGGTCGCCACCGGGAACCCGTTCGTGCCGAGGCGTGGTTTTGCCGCCTGGCGGGGTGCTGTCTCGGTGGGTTCGGCCGGTCCCGACCGGGTGCCTTCGCATGCCACAAGCGAGCCGATGAGTGTTGCGGCGGCGGTAAGCCGCCAAGCGTGTCGAACCACGACTCCTCCAGGGTGTGTGGTGAGAGAACACCCAAGAGCTAGCAGTTCGGGGACAATCGTCAAAGAGCGTCTCGTGAGGCATATCTGCGGAGGCTTTTGGCGCGCGTCGCATCGCGACACCTCGCTCTCCGAGCAACTTCGCATCGAAAGCGATAGGCGATGGCGGCCACGCCGACCCGTTTAACCTCGCTCCACCGTATTCCCACAATGCGCCGTACCGTCCCATGACAGACCGAGGGCTCGATCCCCCGCTGCCATGCCTGCCGCGCCAAAGAGAGACGGCGTTCACTCCACTCCAAGATCCATCCGAGTACCCGGACCCAGCCGGAGAGAGTACGAAATGGAGGGAAGCCATGACGCGCCAACCAGCGGGAGAACAGGTGCCGATTCGAGAATCCAGCGTTGGCGGCGCACCTTTCCATGGCAAGATCGCCATCCGCCTCTCGCACCATGAAGGCCAAAATGGCCCGACACCGATCACAGCAGTCGGGGAGGCTCCCGAGCACAGCCTCTTCAAGCGTCATGGACCATTAAATCGCACTCGGGTATCAATCAAGTCTCAAATAACTGTCAAGGCGGACCGAGTGATCATCGATGAGAAGGACGAGCGCGACATCGGCAGGAGGAAGGATGAAGCGCTCTTTGCCGACTCAGGACTCGGCGGTTGGCGTCCTCGGCTGCCTGACGCATGGCCGTGATGTACCGACCGGTCGCTTGCCGCTCTTCAGCGCTCTGCGGACGCACCATAGCCTCGTCCACACCAGGCTGGTTTCGCCAGAGACCGCCCGGAGCCAGTGTCGGTTGAGCTCGTCGGTGCCATAGATGGCGTCATAGGAGAGTCCGGGGGCCAGCTGTCCGCCGGCGCTGCCCCCTGCAAATTGCGCTGGAAGTGAGGCCGGGATCCCTATCGCGAGCATCAACACGATGACGAAGCGCATTTGTCCCTCGAGACGCGGCTGAGACATCCTGTAATCAGCGCAGACTTATCATGCGCCGCCTCACGCGAGCGGACGAATCCGGCCTGCCAAGCCCATTCAAGGGGCGCGTGGGGTCTCAATCAATGTAACGAGTTGGTGAAAGATCCCCAACATATAGGTTTGCGCTTAACGGCCCAAGTGGTTGAGAGAGGCTGACATGGCGTAAGGCGACTGTGGACAACCACAGTCTGTTCATGAAGAGATTCAGAGAAACCGCATATAGGCGTTGACACCTGCAGCCCATACTCTAGTCCCGCCTTGGTCCATTCTGCCCACAAAGTCGTCGGGCCAGTAAGAAACCAGATTTCCAAGTCTCGACTGAGTGACGGCGCGCGTTGTCAGCTGCCCACGCACGATGTTGGGCGCGAAGCGGACAGCCGCCGTCCTAGGTAAAGGCGGCTTGACTCCTCGTACCGATCCATTCCCTTTAGGAGAGTATGCTCATGAGTCCAATTCGAAGAAGGATCCTGTTGCTCTCGTCTGCGGTCATGATCTGGGCAACGGCAGCACCTAAGCCCGCGGAAGCAAGAGGTTGGTGCCAAGTTTGCATCGATCAGTACTGGGAGTGCGCCCTCGAGACGAACTACCCGATTTCCATGTGTATCGGAACATTCAATTTCTGCGCTGACCACCTCTGCAATGCAACATAGCGTGCAGATGAAGGATTAGGTTCAGCTGGTCACAGTGAGTTAACCGTGGAGCGAGCCGCCCTCTCTCCTTTCCCTTAGCCAAGTCGGATCATATGCTTCGACACCTTCCTTTCCTCGCGATTGCAGCGATGATACCGATCTCATTGTCGCTGCCGACGCGACAGAATAGCGCGTTGCCGAAGCTTCGGCTGACGTCCCATCTCAAGAACGATGCCTTGGCGAACATGAAGGAGATTACCGACGCTGATATTGGAGCTGACGGTATGATTGTCGTTCTTGCGGGGAAAGACCCAGCGGTAGTGTTGTTCGATCCTTCTGGTAACCTGCGACTCACTATCTCTGCCATAGGTAGCGGGCCCGGCGAACTCAGGACGCCAACCGATGTCGAAGTCGGCCCTCAAGGCGAGATTGCGGTCTTGGATCCCGGGGCAAACCGAATTCAAATATGGAATCGCAACGGGGCACTTCTGGGTCAGGTGACAGGCACCACTCCATTTGAGCCCTGGCTCGAATGGAATGTCTCAGGGTTGTATGCCAAGACAAGTACCGGGGCAGAAGTCTCTGCCCTTGTACGCATCGACACCAAGAAGTTCGCGGTGGGCGCGCGTGTCGGACTCGTCCCGGTGAGAATCGCAGGGACCGCCAATGGCGGAAGCTGCAAGTATTGCGCTATAGCTCTGTCCCCCACCGGACGGATCGTCCTTGCCAGTCCCGATACAGCGTACCAGATCTTTTCTGTGGACAAGGACGGCAGTCTCAAGGCATACGCTGGGCGCTCAGACGTCGGCGCGGTTCCACTTGGGGCTGAGGAGTACGAAGCTCTGTCAAGGCGAGTGAAGGAAGCAAACGCGATGATGGCGGGCACGGGTCGAAGCGTGACACTTCCAGCTCCCAATAGGTTCCAACGACGCGTTCTGTCAAGAGGAATGACGTTTGACGAACGCGGCCAACTGTGGGTGCAGCCCTATGGGATCGGCATCCAACGCGGATCCTTCGACGTATTTGGCGTGTCCGGACAGTTTCTCGGACGGATTGCTCTCCGCAGAAATCTAACGATGCTCCAGCTGCGCGGAACTGTGCTGATCGCGGTCGAGGAGTCGAATGGGGGCGACAAGACACTCACTGTATTTCAAGTCACATTCTAGTCTCGTCGTGAAACAGCCGAGGAACTGATGATTAACATCAAGAGCAAGCTCGCAGACACTGCAACCGGCGTTGTCGTACTGGCAGCACTTCTCATGGGGGCAAGAGGGCTGTTGCGCCGCGACAGTCCTGCAACTCCTCCACCACTGGCCGAGACGGAAGAAAAGGAGCTGCTTTCACGCGCACCGAGACCCTTAGCGGTCATAACGAGCGAACATGGCGACTCCATGCTCCGATTTGATAAGGGCGTTCCGACGCTCGTGATGATCTATAGGCACGACTGCCCGGCATGTCAGGCTACCAAGGAGACATGGCGAAGGCTCACGACTGCACCAGCAGTTCAAAGCGGTGCGGCTCTCGCTCTGACTCTAGATCCACCGAACATATCTGGCTTCTTTGATGAACCCGGTGTAGTAGTCTATCATGTGGCCTCAAGCGCCCGTCTTAAGGGGAGCTTCCCTTCGAGCTTTGTTCCTACCACACTCGTGGTTCGACCAGATGGAAGAATCGCCTTTGCAAAGATCGGGGTACTCTCCGACGACGACCTTCCCAAGATTCATGAGCTGTTTGCAAAGAAATAGCCGCTCGGGAACGGAGGATCGCCTTGGTCCGCGGGTCGACCGACCAATGGATCGTCACCCACCGACTGTGCAACTGCAATCGGTGAAAGTGCACAATTTCAACCGGTGTTGACAGCAGCGGCAGAGGCCGCAGCTCCACATGCTGCGGCCCCTGCTCTGTGCGTCCCAGCGATCTACAGCCGCATCACTTCATTCTCTGGGCCTCGGGCATCCTGACGAGTTGCCTCTGTTGTTCAAGGATTCGTCGCACCCGTGGATTCTTCGGTAAGCGCACGCCAACAGGCGACGTTGCTCGGCTCATCGATGGGGCCCAATAGGGCACCGTCGCGGCATAGCAAGGGTACGGTGCCCAGGGATTGAATACATCGTCGGTGACGATGGCGAACGGCGAGGTAGCAGACCGGCCTGTCCGACGGCAGTCTGCAGGAGTCGACTCCATTCGGTACATCAGTGTTCCCGTGGGATTCATCCTGCCTCTTCCCGGGAAGGTGAGTGCTCCGAGGGCGATGCCGACGTGTTCAGAACTATTCCGTCCGGCGATCTCCTGGTCAGCTCCATTTATTTGAACGGCACCACCAACGATTGTCCGTGCTATGTAGTGCAGCGCAGTACCGGTAGTGTAAGAACTATCTTCTTCTGCCACTACAAAGCGATCGCTGTAGGGACCCCAAGCGGCGTGAAGTGGTCGTCTTGGAAAATATTGATCATCGGAAATGCATGGTCCCATTGTCACAAGCGTAGGCGCCAAGGTCGAGACGGTGAAGAGAATCGTCGCACCGACCACGGCCGTGCATGGGGTCTTCCGGATCGTGGCGCCCACCAGCAAATACTTGCCATCTGGCGAAAACGACAGGAATTGATAGTCAGCATACGTGACTCCAGAGAGCCGTTTCACGAGTACGTCCAGGTCTCCGAGGTTCTTCGCGTTCGGCCCGCGCACAACAGCCGTACTACCTATCTCGTTATGCACCACGTCGACGGTGTCGCGCTCAAGATACATCCGCTCCGAGACGCCGGTGGCGTCTTGAGTCGTCCAGACACCGTTTGACAGCGTGTGGATTTCGCTCACCAGATAAATTGGATCTGGAAGCGACGGATCATTGTCGATGCGAGTGGTGGCAAAAGCACTTCCACTTGGCGCAACCGACAATTCGTAGAAGTACTGGGTGAGGGGGTTGAAGGAGAGCGGAAGTACATCATCCCCACCTTGGCGCTTGACGACGACTCGGTAGCCGCCTGCCCCGTCGAGCTCGTATGCGCTAGGCGCGTCGCAGATCCGCTTGCCACTTGAGGCGCCAGCCAGTTTCAGAGATTCGTAGGCGTTGACGAGAAACTTTGTAGGATCATTCTGAATGCTCCGGCCACCAGCAGCCGCTCCTTGAATGATGAGATCCTTCAGTTGAGCTGAAGTCAAGGTCGAGTCAAATGAGAGCAGCAACGCCGCGATACCAGAGACAATCGGGGCGGATAAAGACGCACCTGTGCCGGTACGAAACGCAGCGGTTGGGTCATTGTAGAAGCCAACACCCTCCCCAGGCGCATAGACATCGATCAAAGTTCCCCAGTTTGAGCCGCTAGACTTAGCGGGAGTGAAGTTCGGACCTCCCCACCGACTTCGGGTACTCCCGACCCTGGGTGATGAAGCTCCAACGACAATCACTTGGGTGGGGAAGCTGTCTCTGAGCCTCGGATACCCCGACATTTTGGCATCGCGACTGTCATTACCCGCAGAGATTACCATAAGAGGTATGGGGCCGAAGTTTCTAGCCATTTCCAGTGCGGTCCACAGGCCCTCAGTGGCACCTCGAGAGACGGAGTCGGTGATCACCCCAGTGCCCCAGGGTAGGCCAAGACTAGAAGCCATCTCACAAATGGCGTAACAGGATGATAATGCAGCCGAGCTGGACAAAACCGAGGTAGTTCCCGGCGTGATACTCGTAGCGGGTGACGATGCGACGGAAGTTCTGCAACCAGGCGA
>JABFSM010000172.1 GCA_013140635.1 Gemmatimonadales bacterium | reverse complement strand
ACCGCCCCCACTGCCGCCCCGTCCGCCTCACCACCGCCGGCCCCGTTTCCACCGCGGCCGGACGAACAGGCGCGCCAGCAACAGCTCGACCTGATGAAGCGCCGGGCCACCGGCCTTCTGGCGCTCGCCGCGGTCGTGCTGATAACCGCGGCGTACTTCGAGGGCCAGTATCCCTGGCTCGGGTATGTGCGAGCCACGGCCGAGGCCTCGGTGGTAGGCGGGTTGGCCGACTGGTTTGCGGTGACGGCGCTCTTCCGCCATCCCCTCGGCATCCCCATTCCCCACACCGCCATCATCGGCCGGCAAAAAGACCGGATCGGCCGCATTATCGGGAACTTCGTCCAGCATCACTTTCTCTCTCGCGAAGCGGTGACGGCCAAGCTCAGAGGGATGGGTCTGGCCCGGCGGGCGGCCGAATGGATCGGCGACCCCGCCAATGCCCAGCGTATTGCGGTGCAGGTCGCGGCCGGCGTGGCGCGAACCCTCGAGGCGCTTCCCGACGACAAGATTCGCGAGCTGATCCAGCGGGGCGCGCGAGACCGGATCCGCGCGACGCGGGTGGCCCCGATGATCGGCCGGACCCTTGCCGTGGTGGTGGCCGGCGACCGGCATCAGGAGTTGCTCAACGAAGTGATCCGCCTGGCGGCGGGCGCGGTGCGCGGCAATCAGGAGTTGATCCGGCAGCGGGTGCGCTCGGAAAGTCCTTGGTGGGTGCCGAGCGCGATCGACAATAAGATCTATCACCGGATCGTTCTGGCGATCGAGCAGCTCCTCAACGACATCAGCCACGACCCGAGCCATCCGATCCGCGGCGCCTTCGACAAGGCGCTTCGCGACTTCGTCGACCGGCTCCAGCATTCGCCGGAGGCGGGAGCCCGGGCCGAGGCGCTCAAGGAAGAGTGGTTCTCCGACGACGCGGTGGCGGAGTTCTCGGCGTGGGCCTGGGACGCCACCCGAAACGCCGTGACCGGTTATGCGATGCGCCCGGAGACCGGCGAGCCGGGACCCCTCGTGGCGGGGATCAGCGCCTTCGGGAAGACCCTGCTCGACAACGAGAAGCTCCTCGACGACATCGACGACATGGCCATCCAGCTGCTCGTGGGCGTGATCGAAACCCACCGCCACGAGGTGGCCGACCTCATCGCGCAAACCGTGGCGCGGTGGGATCCGGACGTTACGTCGCAGCGGCTCGAGCTGGCGGTGGGCCGAGACCTGCAGTTCGTCCGGATCAACGGGACGCTGGTGGGCGGGCTGGTCGGGTTGTTGATCTATGCGGTGCCGAGGTTGTTTCGCTAGACGCTATTCGCTATTCGCTATTCGCTATTCGCTATTCGCTATTCGCTATTCGCTATTCGCTATTCGCTATTCGCTATTCGCTATTCGCTATTCGCTATTCGCCAAGGTAGTTGAGCGAGTAGCGAGCAGCCAATAGCGAATAGCAGCCAGCGGACACCCACCCTACTCCCCCTGCAACACTTCTCTCGGCGCCACCATCGTGGCCCGGCGCGCGGGGAGGTAGCTCGCCAGGAACCCCACCACCACGAAGACCAGCGGCACGGCCACGAAGGTCGCCCCATCCCGCACGCTCACGCCGAAGATGAAGCCCTGGAGCAGCGAGGCACCCGCCCAGGAGACCGCGAGGCCGCCGACGAGACCCGTTAGGATCAGCGTAGCGGCGCGCCGTACCACCAGCCACTGCACGTCCGCGGCCACCGCGCCGATCGCCATCCGGATGCCGATCTCGCGCCGCCGCTGGGTGACCCCATAGGAGAGCACGCCGTAGACGCCGACCGCCCCGAGCGCCAGCGCCACCGCGGCAAAGCCGGCGAGGAGCATTGTCGTGGTCCTCGGAGAGGCGACCGAGGTTCGCACCATCTGCTCCATCGTCTGGATTCGGGAGAGCGGCGCCGTCGGATCGACCGCGGCGAGCGCGCGCTTGAGCGCCGGCTCGAGCGCCGCGGCAGAACGGTCCGTACGCGCGATCAACGTCATCCCTCCGGCGGCCCACTGTTCGATCGGCATGTAGTAGTCGAGCGTCGGCTCGACGCTAAGCCCGTCGTGATGCACGTCGCTCACCACGCCGACGATCGTGTAATAGTCGGGCCGCCATACCGGCTTGATCTTCTTGCCGATCGGCGAAATGCCTGGCCAGTAGTGGTCGGCCGCCGCCTTGCCGATGACCGCCACGAGGGGGCCGGTCACCTTGTCGTCGGGGGTCAGCGCGCGCCCCATGAGCACCTGAATGCCCATCAACTCGAAATATCCGGGCGACACGGTGTGCGGAATGAGCCCGTTGGCTGGAGCCCCGGGCGGGATCGGGTGATCCTCGACGTCCATGGGGAACCAGGTCGATTGCCCATCCAGTGGCACCATGCTGGCAAACTCGACGCCGCTGACACCCGGAACGGAAGAGAGCTCCCGTTCGAGCCCCGCGTAGAAGAGGATGCAGGGGCGCACATCCCCACTGCACTTGGCCGGGTCGGGTGTGATGCGAGCGGTGACGAGCCGCTCGGTGCGAACGCCGGGGTCAACGGAGAGGAGCCGGTTGAGGCTGCGCAACAGCAACCCGGCGCTCGAGACGAGGACCACCGCCAGCGCGATCTCTCCGATGACGAGGGCGTTGGACAGGCGACCCACGGCTCGCCCCGGACCGGTGGTGCGGTTGCCCAGGCCGTCGAGCCGTTCGGTCTTGGGCATCCGGAATATCGGGCCCAGCGCGGCAAAGAAGCCGGCAAGTATGGAGGCCACGGCCGTAAAGGCCAGGACCATCCCGTCGATCCTTACCCCATCGAGCCGCGGCGTATCGGCCGGCAGCCACCGTACCAGGAGCGGCGTGCCGATGAGCGCGAGCGTCACTCCCGCGACGCCGCCCAGCGTGGCCAGCACGAGCTGCTCGACGAGAAGCTGCCGAGCGATCCGCCACCGGCCGCCGCCGAGCGCCTGACGCACCATGATCTCGCGCTGGCGGCCGGCGAGCCGGGTCAAGTTGAGGTTCGCGACGTTGGCGCACGCGACCAACAGCACGAGCCCGACCGCGCCGAACAGCAGGGTCAGCCGCTTCTTGACCCCGGCGGCGATCAGATCGTCCAGCCGCCGGACGTGATTCTGGGCCCCGGTGCCGAAGTTGTCGGGCATACGCCAGGGAAAGGCATCGCGCACTCGGGTGATCAGCCGGCGGTGTTCGAGATCGGCGCGGCCCAGCGTGACGCCCGGCTTGAGCCGGCCGAAGTAGCTGGTGCCACCCGCCCCCCAGGTCTCGCCAACGTTATTCATGTTGAGGTTGACCGGCGTCCAGATCTCGGTGCCGGCGATCGGAAACGCAAACCCGCGCGGCGCCACGCCGACGATCTCGCGGGTCTTGCCGTCGACCGTGACCGGCTTTCCCACGATGCCGGGGTCGCTTCCGAACCGGCGGACCCAAAGACCGTGACTGATGACCGCAACGGGGGGCGCGCCGGGCGCATCCTCTCCGGAACGAAATGTCCGGCCCAGAACGGTGCCGACACCGAGCACGGCGAAAAACTCCGACGACACCGCCCGTCCGAGAATGCGCTCCGGGCGATTCCCGGTGAAGAGATTGACTTCGCCGCCGTAGGAATACGCCGCCACCATCTCGTAGGAGTTGGTCTCGGTCCGGTAGATCGGGAGGGCTCCGAGAGGATACTCCGCGATGTGTAGCAGGCGCTCGCTTTCCGGAAACGGCAGCGGCTTGAGCAGCACGCCGTTGATGACGCTGAAGATGGTGGTGTTGGCGCCGATACCGAGCGCGAGCGTCAGGATCGAGACGAGCGCGAACCCGGGCGCGCGGTACAGGGTGCGCCAGGCGTAGCGCAGATCGGCGCGCAGTTCGTCGAACCAGCGAATCCCCCGCGCCTCACGGGCTTCGTCCTTAGCCCCGTCGATGGCGCCGAAGTGGGCCCGCGCGAGCCGTTCGGCCTCCGCCCGCGGCATCCCCCGCGCCACGAGGTCGTCCGCCTGGCGCTCGATGTGGAACCGGAACTCATCGGCCATCTCCGCTTCGAACCGCCGGCGGCCGAACAGCGCGCGAAGAGAATCTCTGAGGCGGGCGATCATGGGCGGACATCCGCCGGAGTGGCGTTGAGGACCGACCCGATAGCGGCCACGAGGCGGCCCCAGCCGTCCTGCTCGTCGCGGAGACGCCTCCGGCCCGCGACGGTCAGTGCATAGAATTTGGCCTTGCGCCGGTTATCGCTCTCGCCCCATTCGCTGGTGATGAGCCCTTGATGCTCCAGACGGTAGAGCGCGGGATAGAGGGAACCCTGCTGGATTTGCAGCGACTCGCGCGAGAAGTGCTGGATGCGGAGCAGCAGGCCATAGCCGTGGGTCGAGCCCAGCGAAACGGCCTTGAGAATGAGCATGTCCAGGGTGCCCTGGAGCAGATCGGACGGCTTGGCCATCGGCTCTCCTAGTTAACCTAGGAGAACAGTACGATCTCTTTCCTAGACTGTCAAGGAGAGAGGGTGGGCAGCCGGCTCCACCGCGCCCACCCCGTCGGGGCGATCACGATCCGGAGCGTGGGCGCCGCGGCGTTGGGCATGGTCGAGACGTCGGTACGGTAGCCGGCGCGCGGCAAACGTTCCAGGAGCCGGCCGGTGTTGGTGAGGAATCGCCCGAGGCTTTCGGCATCGTCCCACACCAGGTACCAGACCAGCGCCGGGCCGTTGGGAGACCGATAAGCACGAAAGCGGTCACCGCCCCAGCCGGCGGGCACCTCGGTGTGCACCTGGTCGCCGTTCTGCAGCACCGCGCGCAGCAGGTGCAATTCGAGCTCTCCCATGGTGTCTTCGTAGAGCGCCGCCTCCGCGTCATCGAACGCCACCGGTACCGGCAGGTCCCGCCGGTCGTACCGTCCCGTATGGAGGATCTGTTCGGTCGAGCGCGGCATCTCGTCCAGGCTCGGCAGCGGGTGTCCGGCGCGGGCCGAATCCCACCACTTCATGAACTCGGCGCCGTTGAGGTAGGGAAAGATCAGCCCTTCCTTGAGCGCGAGCGGCGCGCGGGAGAAGACCTCCATCGAGCTCTGCGCGGTCTTGATCTGTTCCCGGAACAGCTGCCAGAACTCCGGGGTCGCCAGAAGGTCGGTGCCCGGCGTCAGGGCCCGAATCGAGGCGAGGGTCGCCTGGCCTTCGAGCACCGCCTGCACCGCCGTCTGCCGATCCGAGTTGGAGCGGAGATGCATGATCGAGTCGAGCGGCAGGTACTGGTGCTGCAGCGCATGCACCAGCTCGTGTGCCAGCACCAGCCGGAGCTGTGCCGGATCGGCCCCCCGAACGCCATAGAGGGTCTTCCGCTCCGGGTCGTAGAACCCCGCGACCTGCTCGGTGTAGAGATCGAGCAGCAGCTGCTTGAGGTCGAGCGTGTCGGGAAGAAGACCAAGAAGAGTGTAGACCGCTTCGATCCCTTCTTGGCGCTCGGGCGGGAACTCCTGGCGCAGTTTCTCGAGCAGGAAGTCGCGCACTTCCTCCTTGCTCCGAAGTTCGAACGTGGTGGGGCCCCGAAACGGCAGCCCGGCCGCGCGCTCAACGTCGGGCCGGAGGCTATCCACCAACAGCGCGAGCTCGCGATCGCCGGGATCGCGCGGGGGCTCCCCGCGACATGCCGCGAGACAGGCCACCATCGCCAGAGAAACGATTCTTCTCATCACCCCCCCGCCAGGTAGCGCCCGTACCAGGCGATGATCGCCGGGCCGACGATGTAGGTCACCGCGGCGCCGAACGCGAGAAATACGCCGAAGGGGACGAGTTTCTTCCGGCCCATCAGGGTGAGCGGAAGGAAGATCACGGTGCCGGCAAGCGCGCCGAGGAAGATAGTGAGCAGCACCCCCTGCCACCCCACGAACGCGCCGACCATCGCCATCATCTTGATGTCGCCGCCGCCCATCGCCTCTTCTTTGAAAATCAGACGGCCGATCAGGCCGACGAGCCAGAGAATGCCGAACCCGACAGCGGCTCCGATGAGCGCCGTCGCCACTGCATCGAACCCCCCGGCGGCGGCGAGCAGCACGCCGATGACGAGCCCACCCCAGGTGAATTCGTTCGGGATGATGTATTCGCGGGCGTCGGTCAGCGTGATTCCGATGAGCAGGGTTCCGAAGAGCGCCGCCTTCAGCGCATCGAGGCCGAAACCGCACTGCCATGCGGCGAAGCCCCAGAGGAGAGCCACCGCGAGCTCGACCAACGGATACATGATGCTGATCGGGTTCTTGCAGCCGCGGCACTTGCCGCCCAGCAGTATCCACGACAGCACCGGAATGTTGTCGCGCCAATCGACCGGTCTTCCGCACTTCGGACACCGCGACGGGGGAGAGACGACCGATTGTTCCGCGGGAAGCCGAACGATGCAAACGTTGAGAAAGCTGCCGATGACCGCGCCGAAGAGAGCGCCGATGATCCCGGTGAGGAGCGGCTCAGCCACGCGTCACCTCATGGAGGAGAATGCCGGCCGCGACGCCGACGTTGAGCGACTCGGCGCCGTCCCGGATCGGGATGCCGACTCGTCCGTCGGCCCAACCGTCGAGTGAAGGGCGAACCCCGGCCCCTTCATTCCCCACCACCACTGCCAGGATCGCGCCACGGAAGCCGGCAACCGCCGTGCCACCGGCGGCCGCGATGAGGACCTTTACCCCCTTGTCCCGAGCCCAATTGCGAAATGCCGCCTCGTCGAGGGAGAGGTAGGGGAGCCGGAAGGCTCCCCCCATCGTGGCGCGGAGCGTCTTTGGGTTGGTGAGTTCCGCGGTGCCGGGAAGAGCGATGACCCCGGCGGCACCGAGCGCAAAGGCGGTGCGCACCATCGTGCCGACATTGCCCGGGTCTTGCACCGCGTCCAGGACAAGGAGCGGCGACCGCGGGCCGGGGTGCAGATCGTCGAGGGTCCACTGCTTCGGCTCGATGACCGCGAGTATGCCCTGTGGCTCGTCGGTCGCCGCAAGCGTCATAAACTCCTTTTCCGGAACCGTCTCGATTGCGTACCCGGCGGCCGCGAGCGCCGCTTTGAGCGTTCGGCCGCGCGGGGTAGTTTCCAGCGCAGGACCCGAGAGTACGTGGCGGATCGCCATCCGCGCGGCGAGCGCCTCCTCCACGAGCCGAATGCCCTCGGCGAGCGCAAGCCCGCGCCGCTCTCGCCCCCGTTTCAGGCGGAGATCACGTATCAGGGTAGCGAGCGAGTGACTCATTGATGCAAATCGCCCTCACGATCGCGGGATCGGACTCCGGAGGCGGCGCCGGTATCCAGGCCGACCTCAAGACATTCCAGCACTTCGGCGTCTTCGGCACATCGGTCATCACGGCGATCACCGCGCAGAACACGCTCGGCGTGAGCGCGGTGCATCCGGTTCCGATCGGTGTCGTGGAGGCGCAGCTTGCCGCCCTCGCCGCCGATCTTCCACCCGCCGCGGTCAAGACCGGCATGCTCGCCACCGCCCCGCTCGTCACCGCCATTGCCGCGGCACTCGGCCGAGGCGGCTTCGGGCCTTACGTTCTGGATCCGGTCATGGTCGCCACCTCGGGGGATCGCCTCCTCGACGCGGATGCGGAACGCGAAGTGCGGAACCGGCTGGTTCCGCTCGCCGCGGTGGTGACACCCAACCTCGACGAAGCCGCGATCCTGACCGGCGTCGCCGTCACGGACGTGGCGTCGATGGAACGGGCGGGCCACGCGTTGCTCCAACTCGGCGCGCGCGCCGCGCTGATCAAGGGCGGCCATCTGCCCGGCGAGACGCTCACCGACGTTCTCGTCACTCGAACCGGCAGCCGCCACTTCGTTCATCGGAGAATCCCCACTCGCTCGACCCATGGCACCGGCTGCACGCTTTCCGCCGCGATTACCGCCGGCCTGGCCATTCGGCATGGCGCCGGTGGGCTGCCTGACATCGAGACGGTCGTCGGCGAAGCCTTGGACTATCTCCACCGCGCCATCGCAACCGCCCCCGGCTTGGGGCATGGCCACGGGCCGGTCAATCACGCGGCCTCATAGTCATTGCGAGGGGGTGCCCTTTGTCATTGCGAGCGCAGCGAAGCAATCTTCCGAGATTGCTTCGGGGGCTGCGCCCCCT
>JABFSM010000332.1 GCA_013140635.1 Gemmatimonadales bacterium | reverse complement strand
CGGCCTCGGCGCGCGCCCAGGCCCAGCGCATCGGCCGCGCCGGCAGTGGCAATGCGGAGCACCTCGAGCGGCGGAATCCCCGATCGTTCGAAGAGGCGGAGTTCGTCGTAAAGAGCAAAGCCCGGTATCAGGGCGGGAATCGGGGCATCCGATCCGGCGAGCACACAGACTCCGGCGCGGTGGAGGGCCGGCAGCATTCGGGCGTAAAAAAATTGCGTCGTGCGGGTGTACCGGGCGATCGCCTGCGCGTTCCCGGAACGCGACCCGCCGGCTTCCTCCCATCCCCACGTGCGTCGAGTTTCCGGACTTACGAAGCGCATTTCGGCCCGCCCTCGAACGGCGGCCCAATCGAGCGATTGATCGAGCGCCGACTGGAAAACGACCATGGTCGGCGTGACGACAACGCCGGCGGCGGCGATCGCGAGGGCGATGCTGTCGAGCCCCTGCTCGCTTCGGCCGTCGTCGAAGAGCGGCAGCAATTCTTCGAGATGCTCGATCTCCCGTTGCCCGCCCGAGCCGAGCGCGGCCGTGAGGCCGACCGGCGTAGGCAGATGGCCGACCACCGAGAGCCCATGCCGCGTGGCTTCCGCGACGATGGCGGTGTACACGGCGGGTGAGATGTTGTCGTACACTTTGATGAAGTCATAGCCCGCCACCGCCTGACGACTCACCTCCGCCGTGGCCCCCTCCGGCGTAAGCACCACGAAGTTGGTACTGCGGGTCGGGGGGTCACCATCGAGGATGCGTCCGGCGGTGACGAGCCGCGGGCCGGGAAAGAGCCCCCGCACGAGGCTGTCGCGCCAGGCCAGGTGGAGCGGGTAGCCGGCAAGATTCCGCACCGTGGTGATGCCATTGGCAAGGTGCAGCACAAACTCTTCGCGGTCGAACACATGCACGTGCATATCCGCGAGCCCCGGCACCAACCAGCGGCGGCCAAGCCCATCGATTTGGAGGACGTCCGGCGGCACGGGCACGTCATTGACCGATCCGACCGTGACGATACGCCCGTCTCGAACGAGGACCGTTTGGTGGAGCAGCGGTGCCGAACCGGTCATCGTGACCACGTGCACGTCCACGAAGGCGGCCGGGCGCGACTCGGGGACGCCCAGCAGCGGCGCTCCAGCGGGGGATGTGGCCTGGCAACCGGCAAGGGGAGGCGCGGCGACCGCGAAGAACGCGGCGACGAACACGAGGCGCGACGGCATGAGCGAGGAGCCTAGCCGGGACGCCTGAGTGGGAACAGAGGTATAGGAGAGGGTTTACCGGCTTCGAACACGCCTGGCGCTCAAGGCCGAAAAACGTACCCCGCCTTGCGCACCGTCAAGAGATGCCGGGGAAAGGCCGGATCGTCTTCGAGCTTGCGGCGCAACTCCACCATATGGATGTCGACGGTGCGCGACTCGACGTTCGGACTGTAGTCCCACACCGCGGTGAGCAGCGCGCGCCGCGAGATCACGGTGTCGGGCCGGCTCACCAGAGCTAGGAGAAGCTCGAACTCCTTGGGCCGGAGCGGCACCACTTCGCCGTGGCGCGAGACGGTTCGGCTGGACGGGTGCACGATGACCCCGGCGAAAGAAATCGGCATGCTCGGTACCGGAACACCCTGGCGCCAGATCTTGTGCCGGCGAATCAACGCCCCGACCCGGGCTAAGAGTTCGTCGAGACCGAACGGCTTGGTGACGTAATCGTCGGCGCCAAGCCGGAAGCCACGGACCTTGTCAGGTTCGGTCCCGAGCGCGGAAAGCACGAGCACGGGCTGGAGGTGGCCGCATTCTCGCCAGCGGCGCAAGAGCTCAAAGCCGTCCGGGGGCGGAATCATCAAGTCGAGAACGATCAGCGACGGACCCTCACGCTCCACCGCCGCCAGTCCTCCACCGCCGTCATATTCCACCGCCACCGAATAGCCCTCGGCCTCCAGGCAAGCCCGAAGGCCTTCCGCGATGTCCCGATGATCTTCGACGAGGAGGATGTCAGCCATCGGCCGCCGGCATGCGCACGAAGACCACGGCGCCGCCCCCCATCGCTTCCCGAATGCCGACCGTCCCTCCGTACCGAGTCGCTAGGCGGCGGACCACCGCCAATCCCATCCCCGATCCGGTGCCAAGCGCCTTAGGCACCTGCACGAACGGCTCCCACACCCGGGCGCGCCATGCCACGGGAATCCCGGGCCCTTGGTCCTGTACGAAAAGCTCGACGGTATCGCCCTGCCGCACGGCACCGACGACCACCGCTTGCCCCTCGGGGCCGTGACGCACCGCATTGTCGAGCAGGTTGATCACCATCTGCCGGATGCCGTCGGGATCTCCCATAACGGCCGGCTCTCCCTCCACCGCGAGCGCCGGCGCCACTCCGCGTTCCGCGGCGAGCAGCCGATAGTCGTCCCGGGCGGCCTCGAGGAGTCCGGCGAGGGGCACCCGCTCTCGCCGGACCGGCATCCGGACCCCGTCGGCGGCCAGGTGCAACGCGTTGCCGACCAGGCGAAGCAGGCGCCGAGATTCACGCACGATGACCTGGGCGGCTCCCTCCGGGCCATCGGTGCCCGGGGGCTGCCCGCGCTGGATCAGCTCACCATAGAGGAGAATCTGCGTGAGCGGCGTGCGAAGCTCGTGATTGACGCTCGAGACCAGCGCCGCCCTAGTGGCGGCGAGTTCGAGCGCGCGGCGCGCCGACCACCAGAATCCGAGGAGCGCGACCGCGCCAAGGGTCGCAAGCACCACCGCAAGGACGACCGGCGAGCCGGCCATGGAGGGGCCGGCGATGAGCCGCGCGTCCGGTTCCAGAATGCCGGCGGTGAGTTGGATTGTCCCGAAGACCGGGGAGAGGGAGAGCCCGACCGTGTTCGAGGGACGCACGTTGCTCCCGCCACTGGCGATCACCGTGCTCCCTCCGAGCGCCGCCTCGAGGAAGATCGACCTCGGCGAGAGCGAAAACCGGGCGAGTCCCTCCGTGAGTTCCGCCCGGCGCTCGAGACAGGGCCGGAAGATCTGGTCCACGACGACTGCGGAATCCACCGCAATACCGTAAAACAGCGTCGCAATGGCCTGATGCTTCGCGATGAAGAGGAGTCGTCCCCCGGGATCGAGAGCGGGAAGGAGTGCAAAGTCCCAACCCCGCTCCTGGAGCAATTCGCGAAGATCGCGCTCCAGGTCGGCGTGGGAGGCGGCGGCCGTTGTCGTCGCGCCTGACGTCACCCATTCGATCTCGTAGGAGCCGCGGGCACGGTCGAGCAGGAAGGCGTAGACCGGGGTGAGCACTGGAGCGCACTGGCACGCCGCCACCGAGTGGGCCGCGCGCACGATGGCCCCGAGCGGCGGCGCATCGCTTCGGGGCGAGCCTCGCCCGAGCCCGGCACGCGAGAAGACGGCGTTGGAGGCGAGGTAGATCTCGTTACTGACCGAGGTCGCGTAGCGCTGGCCCACCCAGCCCGCGATTCCGGTGACGAGCGCCTCGTGAGCGGCGCGTTGCTTGGCCGCCGCGCGAAAGGCGAGCACGGTGAGTGCCGCGATGGCTAGGAGCACCACTCCCATCGCAATCGCGGCGAGCCTCTTCGGGATGCCGATCATCCCTCGTAATCTATCCTCCCGAGGCGCACCGGCCTGGGCAGTTCGAACAGACCTCGAACAATTCCAACTGTCACAGATTCTGAACATCTGGGCCGCGTCTGCCCAGGTATGGTCCAGCACGGCCAATTCCCACATCGTGAGGCTCTCATGCCAAGTACTCGATTCCTTTCCCTGTCGCTTTGGTGCTTCTTCGTGGCCGGCGCCTGCACCCAGGATCTCACATCGGCCGGAGCCGATCTGTTCTTGGCTCACGACGGCCGGCCCTCCGTTCGATCACCCGAGCTTCCCCTCTACGGCCAGGACCGGCCTCACGGCCGCGACCGAGAGGCGTGCCGCAGGAACGGATTCCGCGGATTCGATTTCTGGCTCGGAAACTGGGACGTCTTCGCCCCCACCAAGGAGCAGGTGGGCACCAATCGGGTGCTGAGCGGCGTGGACGGGTGCGCGATACTCGAAAACTGGACTGACCAGGCGGGCAATCGCGGAAGGAGTCTCAATACGTTCGACGCCGGCACCGGACGTTGGCATCAACTCTGGATGGATGCGTCTGGACTGGCGCTGATTGTCGAGGGAACGGCGAGCAATGGGCGGATGCAGATGTCGGGCGATGCGCCGCGCCAGTTCGGCGGCCCCATCGTCGCCGGCCGCATCACCTGGACTCGCTTGAGCGGGAACCAAGTGCGCCAATTCTGGGAGGAAAGCCTGGACGGACACCAAACATGGACCTCGGTGTTCGACGGTGACTATCAACGTCGGCGCCAGGTCACGCCGGCACCGGAGAAGACGAGCGACTTCTGCCTTTCGTCCTCGCGGCCCCGCTACCTCTGGTTCGACTTTCTGGTCGGCGAATGGACGGTGCGCCGGGAGAGCGACACCGGTCGTGTACTGGGGCAACTGTCCGTCACTAAGGACTTGGGCGGCTGCTTAGTGGAGAGCGATTTCCGCGGGAAGGGGGGCTACCAGGGAAGAGCGTTCGCCGCAAATCATTTCCCCACCCGGACTTGGTACCGCGACTGGATCGATTCCGACGGGATTCGGGTCGCGCTGACCGGCGCCTTGATGGGCGCGAGCATGGTGATGACGGGCGAGCGCACGCGGCCGCACGGCGTCATACAGAAGGTGCGCGCCACCTGGAGCCCGGCATCGGCGGATCGGGTGGACGAGCGGTGGGAAACGTCGACCGACGGCGGCGCGACTTGGGCGGTGGAACACCTCTTCGTCTTGATCAGGTCATGACCAGGCGGTAGCCTGTCTTCCAGACCGTGAGGATGTGACGCGGCCGGTCCGCATCCTCCTCGAGCCGGGCCCGCAGCGTGGCGACGTGCGTGTCCACGGTCCGGGTCACGACCGCCGGGTCGTACCCCCACACACGCGAAAGCAGCTCCTTCCGGCTGACGACGGCGCCTTCGGCCCGGAGCAGCGCGAGCAGGAGATCGTACTCTCTGGGCCGGAGCGGCACAGCAATGCCCGAACGGCGGACCAGACGCGCCGCGGGCATCACCTCGATCGAGCCGAATAGGTACCGAGGAGGATCGGTGGGGGTCGTCGGAGTCCGCTCGGCGCGTCGCAGCAACGCTTCCGTACGAGCGATCAGCTCGAGGAGTCCGAACGGTTTCACCATATAGTCGTCGGCACCGAGCCGAAGAGCGCGCACCTTTTCCGCTTCCCCCCCCCGCGCCGACAGAACGAGCACCATGCCGGAGGTGGCGGCGCCGTGCGTCCGCCGAAGCACTTCGAATCCATCCAAGATCGGGAGCATAAGGTCGAGGATCATCAGATCGGGGTGCCACTCCGCGGCCATATCGACCGCCGTTTGGCCATCCGCCGCGATGCGCACTTCGTGCCGTTCGACTTGCAGGTTTCCCCGAAGCATATCCGCGATGCCCCGATGGTCCTCCACAATCAGGACGCGCGCCATGAGGTCAGCCGCCCGTGGGCAAGAAGATGTCCACTCGGCAGCCGGTTTCCCGGTCCGCGATCCGGCATCGCCCGCCCATTGCGCGGACCAGTTCGCCAACCACCGCTAGGCCGAGTCCGGTGCCGCTCGTGTTCGTTTCCGCCACCGTCGCGAGGCGTTCGAACGGGCGCCAGACGCGTTCGCGCTCGTGGTGCGGAATCCCCCGCCCGTCATCGGCCACGCCGACTCTGACTTCCGTCCCCTCCAGCGACGCGTCGATCGTGATCGTGCCGCCGGCCGGACCGTACCGCACCGCATTGTCGAGAAGGTTGTGAAGCACCTGACGCAGACCGATAGGATCCGCGAGGGCGGTGAGTGCCCGCGGAACGGTACAGAGCACCGTCGCCCCCTGCTGCCGGGCAATCGGGGCGAAGTCCAATGCCGCCGCTTCCACCACCGGTTTGAGCTCGATACGTACAGGCCGCACTCGGACGAGGTGCCGTTCCGCCCGGGCAAAGTGCAACACATTCTCCACGAGCTCCTGCATCCGGGCCGCCTCCGCCACCACCCCCTCGAGCGCGGCTTGGCGCTCGCCCTCGGATCGGACGCGGCCGAGGAGCAGCGTTTCCGCGGAGAGGCGGATCTGGGTGAGCGGCGTACGCAACTCGTGGCTGACGCTCGAAGTAAAATCGGTCCGAAGCCGCGCCAGCTCGAGGCTCCACCACGCCGTCCATCCGACGGCAAAGAGCGCGATCAGGGTGACCGCCAGGGTAAGCGCGATCGGCCCCACCGGCGGCTTCGGAATGCCCCCCGCAACGAGCTGATTCGCGTAGCGCGGATTGAGCACCGCCTCGTAGGAGAGCCCGCCGCGCCGCGCCGGGAGCCGCAGGGTGTCTCCATACGGTGAGAGGTGCGCAATCGGAGACCGATAGAGCACCCGGCCGGAGGGCGCCTTGACGACAATGGACAGGTACTCGGCGTTAGTGACGTCGCTCGACAAGAGACGGGGAACCATGCGCACCGACCCGAACGCCGGGGCCAGTACCTGCGAAGCGAGCACCTCATCCCGGAGGCGGACGCCGTACGCCACTTGGGGTCGCCCCGCGCGAGCGGGGGCGATCGTGGCAATGATGATGCGCCGGGCTGCCGGCTCGAGCGGCACGAGAAGGAGGCGAGCGGTGCTGTCCCTGGCGCCTAGAATGAGTTCGAGGGCCGTCGAGAGCGATGCGGGGAATGCAATCCGCTTTCCGGCCCGGTCGACGGCGATATCCTGACGGCCATCGCCGCCCTCCAGGGCAAAGAAGGGATCGCCCCAGGCAACCGGAAGGCAGTTGCACGGGTCGCGTTCCCGTTCGCCGGTGATGGCGATGACGTCGCGAAGTTCGGCCAGCCGGCTGCCCGGTGCCCCGGCCGGCCGCTCCACGGGAAAGAGGAGCGGATTGCCGAGCTGCCGAAACCACCCTTCCGCGGCGGTGGTGTAGCGATCGAGCGCCACCCCCGCCAAGTCGTTGAGCGTGGCGAATGCCGCCGCGCGGTGCGCCTGGTTTCCGCGCCACGACTGCAGGGCCAGCACGATGTTCGCCGCGAGCGCCACAGCGGCAAGCGCACCCAGAAGCCATCGCACGGCGGAAGGTCTCATGGGGAGAACCTAGCGCCTTTGCCCCCCGCGTTTACAGGACTCGAACACCTTGGTTCACCAGAAATGGGTATAAAGGGCCATGCATCTCGGACATGGCGCGATCTTCTTTGCGGCGCTGATCGGCTGTCAAGAAGGAATCACCCTTCCCCAGCAAGGGAGCCCCGAGCCGGTCAGCTTCGTCAACGAAGGGGCGACCCTGTCGGGAGAGATTGCTCTGCCGCCCGGCCGCGGGCCCTTTCCCGGCGTGGTGCTCGTGCACGGATCGGGGCCGGTGAGCCGGGAAAACAACGCCCCGCTCCGGTCGGTCTTTCTGGAGCAGGGATTCGCCGTGCTGAGCTACGATAAGCGTGGCATCGGCGCCTCCGGAGGTGCCTATCGCGGGGTCGGGCCGCTCAACAGCGACAGCATGATTCGCCTGTTGGCCGGCGACGCCGCCGCGGGGCTCCGCGCAATGGCGGCGCATCCTCGCCTCGACTCGCGGCGCCTCGGGCTGGCCGGCGGCAGTCAGGCGGGGTGGATCATTCCGAACGCGGCAACCCGCTTCCCGGTCGCGTTCTCCGTCATCCTCTCGGGACCGCTGGTGACGGTCGGACAGGAGATTTGGTTCAGCAACGCGTTCGAGCAGAGCGCGCGCCCACTCGCGGATGCGGATGCCGTCCTCGCCGCCTTCAGCGGCCCGCCGGGGTACGATCCGGTGCCCGACATCCGGCGGATGAGCGGCCAGGTCTACTGGGTGCTCGGCGGGAAGGATCGGAGCATACCGGCCGAGCGATCGGCCACCCTGGCCCGGTCGCTCATCGATGAACTTCCCCGGCCGACCTGGCGGGTGGCCCTGCTTCCCGAGGGCGACCATGCGCTGCGACATGCCGGCAACGGCCAAATGCTGGCGTATTGGCCGGAGGTCTTTGCGTGGCTCCGGCGGTACATGCGTTAGGCACGTCGCGGGATTGCTTCGACCGCTTCGCGGCCTCGCAATGACGGGGGGGCTCCCCTCCAGCAACGCCCCCGGTCTCCCCCCGAA